>CAYGSA010000010.1:0-35133 GCA_964352375.1 uncultured Micavibrio sp. | reverse complement strand
AAACCGTAACCAACCAGATAAAACCATCATCACGACTGATTCAGCAATGGCACATGTGCCATTGCTGAATCAGTCGTGATGATGGTTTTATCTGGTTGGTTACGGTTTTTCATATGTTCTTCTGTTAAGTATGTAATCAACATCATGTTTTCATTAGACACATTGATTTTGTGATGTTTTTCTAGCCCAACGCGTAATGCTTTCATGATCGTATAAGTTTCTGGTACGTTTGGTTGTTTGAGTTCTATGCGCTGAAAGCGTCTTGCCAAGGCTTTGTCTTCTTCGATGTACATTCTGAATTCGTCAGTCGTTGTTGCGCCTATGACCATTAAGTCGCCGCCCGTTAAATACATTTTAATTGTGTCTGAAAGCCCAGCATAAGAGCTTCCGATACAACTGGGCATAATTTGGTGCATTTCGTCTATGAAGAGGATATATTGGGGTTCATCTGGGTTGTGGTAGCGTTCTGCTATGGCTTTAATTAAGGGTAGAAAACGGTCTTGGAATTCTGCTTTTGTTGCGGTTCCTGATGCCATACGCGAGAGATCAATTTCAAGCACTCGCGAGTTTTTAAGAAGTTCTGGTACATCTCCCGAATTTATCTTTTGGGCGATCCCTACAACCATTGCGGTTTTACCGATCCCTGCACCAGCGATATAACAGACGTTTTTTCGGCCTTTTTGGAGTAGGATCAGAATAGAATCTTGAATTTCCTTATCGCGCCCTGTTATAGGCTCGTAGCGGCCTTCACGATCTAATGCCGTGTAATCTGAACAGTATTCACGGATTAAGTGTTCTAATTTTTCCTCCGAAACGAGGTAATTCCATTGTTTTGTCATTCTGAGTGTCTCTCGAAAAAATCCTGCGAATAGCCCTGAGCGTACAGCGCTGCGGTTAAATCTCCGTAAAGAATGCAGTTATGCATTTCTGACTTTACGGCATCTTTTGGGTGATATCCAATCCCTAATCCTGCCATTTTAAGCATGGGAAGGTCGTTAGCTCCGTCTCCGATGGTTAGGCAGTCTTCGGGGGTAATTTTTAATTCTGCGCAGTAATTTTGCAGAAAGTTTACTTTTGCGTGTTTGTCTAGGATGGGATCGTGAACCTGACCTGTTAGTTTTTCATCCTCGATTTCAAGTGTATTGCCGTGATGATAGTTAAAGCCGCATTGCAGTGCTATATCTTCAGTGAAGGCTGTGAATCCACCAGAAACCAATACACATAGGCTTTCGGCCTTTTTCATGGTCTGTACGAATGTTTTCGCACCAGGGTTGAGGCGAGTTTGTTTGATTGTTTTTTTAACGGCGTCACTCGAGAGGTCTTTGAGCAAGCTCACGCGCTCACGGATGGCGTCATGGAAGTCCAGATCTCCGTTCATTGCGCGCATCGTAATTTCTGCAATTTGATCTTTGAGGCCGGCATGCTCTGCCATTTCATCGAGTGTTTCACTCTCGACGATTGTTGAATCCATGTCTGCGAGGAGGAGCTTTTTTTGTCTGTTTTCATTTGGGGTAATGAAGAAGTCTATTTGGTCTTGTGCAAGTGCATCTCGGAGGTGAGCGACAAGAGATGTTTGCGCTCCTGCGGTTATGCCACGCTCACCCGCTTTGTTTTTGGAGAGCCAGACCGTCTTGCTCGTGTAGTTGAGGTTATAGTGCGCCAAGATTTCTTCAAGATTTTTAAAATGCTTGTCTTTGAGAAGCTTTTTTTTCTGGGAGGCGACTAATGTTAAAACAAAGCTCATGATTTTTGACCGTGGTTTTCGCGAATTGGGGTTGTCAGCGTAGCATAAATTCCTTAATTCTACGTATATTGTTTTATAGACTTAACGTTAGTGAAATCAAATGGAAAAGCCGCATATCAAACCAAAAAACCCTAACTTTTCTTCTGGCCCTTGTTCAAAACGACCGGGCTGGAGCCTAGAAAAGCTAGAGGGGGCGATGCTTGGGCGCTCTCATCGTGCGGGGCCTTTGAAAGCAAAACTTAAAGACGTTATTGAGCTGCATCGAACTTTATTAGGTATTCCTGCTGATTATAAAATCGGTATTGTTCCGGCCTCTGATACGGGTGCGTATGAAATGGCGATGTGGTCGATGCTTGGTGCTCGCGGTGTTGATGTATTTGCCTGGGAGAGTTTTTCTGATGGGTGGCTAAAGGATGCCGTCAATCATCTTATGCTTTATGATGTCAAAACTTATACTGCGGATTATGGTGAATTACCAGATATGTCGCAAGCGGATTCTGAGAGGGATTGTTTGTTCGTCTGGAATGGCACGACAAGTGGTGTACGTGTTCCCAACGGTGATTGGATTTCTGCGGAGCGCGAAGGATTAACATTCTGTGATGCGACGTCTGCGGTGTTTGCTTATGATATGCCTTGGGATAAGCTGGATGTTACGACGTGGTCGTGGCAGAAGGTTCTTGGCGGTGAAGCTGCGCACGGGATGATTGTTTTATCGCCGCGTGCCGTTCAGCGGTTGGAGAGTTTTAAGCCAGCGAATCGACCGTTGCCAAAGATTTTCCGTATGACGAAAGGTGGAAAGCTTATTAACGGTATTTTTGAGGGAGAGACGATTAATACGCCTTCTATGCTTGCGGTTGAAGATTGTCTTGATGCTTTGAATTGGGTTGATCATTGTGGAGGGGTGCAATCGACTGTGCGTCGTGCGCAACTTAATTTTGAGACGCTTGAGAAGTGGGTTAATGCTACGGATTGGGTTGACTTTCTGGCTGTTGATCCTGTCACGCGCTCTACGACGTCTGTTTGTTTGAAGATTACTGACGCATGGTTTGAAGCATTGCCCGAAGATGCAAAAATGCCTTTTATTAAGGCAATGTGCAAACTATTGGATGCGGAGGACGTGGCCTATGATATCGCAGGGTATAGAGATGCGCCTGCGGGCTTGCGGATTTGGTGCGGTGCGACTGTGTCGATGACTGATTTGCAGGAGCTGTGTCCTTGGCTTGAATGGGCTTATGGAGTGACGAGAGCGGAGCAAGCTTAATTTCTTGCATTTTTTGATCTATCCATTATTATCCATATTGACCACAAGGAGACTTTATGGATAATGATTGGATGCCTGACGGCTCAGTTTTTGTGATAGAAGATTTGAAAGCGTTTAGAGCCAGTCTTGAATCGGATGATTGTGATTTTTTTATGCGTGGTGATCATGTTTTTTCTTATACCTCTCCTAAGGGATTTCAATATTTCGGGCGCTTGGATTTGCATGAGGATGGGGGCGTTACTTTTGTGGTGGGTGCTTTAGAGCATCGTTTGCTTGCAGACCGAGATGCAGCAGATGGTTTGAAGCATGTTTATGATCTTCCGGAGTATGTTGTTGTTGGTTATAAAACAGGGAAAGAGGCGCATTATGAGCTTTTTAATTTTGATTAGTTAATAAGATTAGGTGAAAAATATGAGTAAACTTGAGCGTAATTTTGAAATGTCGTGTGATATGGGGGAGTCGATTCCAGATCTTAGTGTTGTTGTTGTCCGTGATGCAAATGCTTTCAAAGATAGTGTTGATTCAGATATCACCGGAAAAGCGGATGGATCTGATGTCAAAAATGGGGATGTTTTGTTTGTGTATGGCGATCCTTTGCATGATGTTCAGCGTTTTGTTCCTGTTATTTTTGATGAAGATAATTCCCAGAGTTTATTTGCAGAGGGCGCTGATGACACACAGCTTGTTCCGTTACGATCCGTTGTGAAAGGTGTTGATATTGTGGGTAGAAGGCCTTCTGATGGTGTCTATGAGGCTTATGTGAAGGGGACGACACAAGGACCAATAAATGAGATTAACAATTTTCTAGGTTTGATGCGCGGTTTTAGGGCCTCTGGCATTATTAACGAACTACAAAATAGACTTTGATTACAAAAGGGCGCCATTGCAAGCGCCCTCTAATTTTGTTTGTTATGCTCTAGTAATTAGAATTCATAGCCAATTTTTAAAGAATATTTTGTGTCGTCTTCTTGAACACCTGGCGCTGGGTCGTTGTCCCAATCAAAGTCGATCTGTGCGGAGCCTGTCAGGACTTTTGCAACAGGGAAGCGAATTCCTGTTTCGCCGTCATATAAAAACCCTTCTGTGTCGTCTAATGGCAATGAAAAATCATGTTTGTAGAAGAGCTGTATTGCGTTATCAAAGAATTTTTGGTCATAATCAACGCCCCATGATGCTGCCGCTGTTTCTTCTGAATCTCCATTTTCAAATTCGTCAGCAATGAAATCTAAACCAATACGAGTAGAAAGGTTGAGCGGGTCGCTTTCGTAGTATTGGTATCCAATATACGGACCGACTTTGATGCGGCTGTCGAGGTTTGCGATGTCATCGACTTTATAGCTTGCTCTTGCGCCCGTGAATAGTTTTTCTGAGAAGAAGCGGTCGTACTCGATGTAAGCCATATATTCATCTTCAGTTTCGACGCCTTCATCTTCGGCGTAACGAATTTCACCCCCCGCTTTGTAGCGGTTTTTTTCATCGCGTGCTTGTGCGAAGCCATCAAATGTTACGGCCTTTTTCTGGCTGTTTCCGTCTGTGACGAAACCACCGAAATTAACGCGGCCAGACCAATTTTGGCCCCATAGCATTGTTTTTTCTTCTTCTGACGCAGCGGTATTTTCTGCGTTTGCTGTTACTGATAGGTTTGTGCTCATAAGCAATGATGCGCACAGGCATAATGTTACTTTTTTGAAAGTCATGTCTCAATCCTTGTAAATTTATGTTAGGCGCGTATTTATAGAGTGATTCTTTATGTAATCAAGCGTATATTTTAGTGTTTGACTTTCTTACTATGCTGCTTTAGCTGTTGAGGTCTGTTCACCTAAACAAGACAAAATTAGGAGCTAAATATGCCAAAAGTCTTAATCAGCGATAAGCTGGACCCTTTGGCCGTGGAAATTTTTGAAAGAAACGGTGTGACCGTTGATTTTAAGCCCGGCCTTTCTCCCGAAGAACAACTTGCAATTATTGATCAATATGACGGCCTTGCTATTCGCAGCGCTACAACCGTGACGGCAGAGATGATCGAGAAAGGCAAAAACCTTAAGGTTATTGGCCGCGCTGGTATTGGTGTTGACAATGTTGATATTCCTGCGGCGACGAATAAGGGGGTTGTTGTGATGAACACGCCTTTTGGGAATTCTATAACTACGGCCGAGCACGCGATTTCCATGATGATGGCGCTTGCGCGTGAGATTCCCCAAGCTAATGCCAGCACTCATGCAGGTAAGTGGGAGAAAAAACGGTTTATGGGAACTGAGCTTTATAATAAGGTCTGCGGTGTTATTGGATGTGGTAATATTGGTTCGATTGCCGCGGATCGTGCGGTCGGTTTAAAGATGAAAGTGATTGCGTATGACCCATTCCTTAAGGAAGAGCGCGCAGCGGAGCTTGGTGTTGAGAAGGTTGAGCTGGATGATTTGTTTGCGCGAGCAGATTTTATCACAATTCATGTTCCTAAAAATGAGCATACGAGTGGTCTTCTCAATAAAGCCGCTTTTGCGAAGATGAAGGATGGCGTTCGCATCGTGAATTGCGCGCGCGGCGGTATTATTGTGGAGGCGGACCTTAAGGATGCGTTAGATTCTGGCAAGGTTGCTGGTGCGGCCTTAGATGTGTTTGAGGTTGAGCCTGCTACGGATAATGCTTTATTCGGAAATGATAAGGTTATTTGTACGCCGCATCTAGGCGCTGCGACAACTGAGGCGCAAGTCAATGTAGCTTTGCAGGTTGCGGAGCAAATGTCGGATTATTTGATGACGGGAGCTGTGACGAATGCACTGAATATGCCATCTATTTCTGCAGAAGATGCGCCGAAGTTGAAGCCTTATCTTAAACTGGCCGAGCAGCTGGGGAGTTTTGCTGGACAGATCACTGATCACACGATCGAATCGGTTGAGATTGAGTATTGTGGCACGGTGACAGCAGTGAATACTGATCCGATTACGTCGACACTCATTGCTACTCTTTTGGGGGCACAAATGGAGTCGGTTAATATGGTGAATGCGTTACAGATCGCTGAGAATATGGGTATTCATATCAAGCAATCCTATGATAATGACGGTCAGAATTGGCGCTCCATGATTAATGTCATCGTCAAGACATCCGAGCGTGAGCGTAATGTGACTGGAACTTTATTTACAGGTAAAGAGCCGCGAATTGTTAATATTGAGGGTGTTCCCATCGAGGTCGCGCTTTCTAAGCATATGCTTTTTATCAGGAACGAAGATAAACCCGGTTTGATTGGCGGATTAGGTAGTCTTTTGGCGGATGAGGGGCAGAATATTGCAGATTTTCGTTTGGGTCGTCAGGCTTGTGGCGAAAGTGCAGTTTGCCTCGTGTCTTTGGATGCACCTTTGTCGGATGAATTGTTCCAGAAAATTTCTGATTTACCTCAAGTGCGAAATGTAAAGCGGCTTTCATTTCATTAAACTCTATAAGACTCTGCTTTGATAAGCTGCGTGTTCAGTATGCTGTATCTTAGCGGAGTTTTTCTTTTTCTGTTTTGCCATAAAATATTGACAGCTCTGTTAAGATTCTGTTAATAATAATCTATAAATAAAATCAGGATGAAAGCTTTATGAATGCATGAGCTTTTTACTCTAGGGGCTTCGGCCTTTTTAGGTCTGAGTTTTTGGGTGACTGTAATTGGGAGTTTAAGGCATTGTTGAATAAGCACGGTATTATCGAGCGCGCATTGTTTCAAGATGGTATTGCGGGGGTTAAAGCTTCAGATTTTGTAGACATTTCTACTTCGGTTCATATAATTTCTGGTCGATTGGATGGTGTGGATCAAGTTTTAGATGAGGTTATACTGCTCGCAGATGCAAATGGTTTTTCTCCTGAACATGATCTTCGCCCGCTACCTGATCAAGTGTTTAGTGATCATCAATCAAAATCAAGTGCTGGATTTCAGGAAAGTTCGCAAGATTCTTCAAACTCCATGAATTTTGCTCTTTTTGGTCAGGATGAAGAAGAGGAAGAGGGTGTTATTGATGGTCTTTCTTTTGATGATATTGCCAACATAGAACCTGCTGCGGGTGATCAGCTTTCTCCGCCAGTATCTTCTGGTCGTGGGTTCGGTTTTCAAAGTGCGTTTGATCCTGAGCAAATTTCACCGCTAAACGCTATTGGTCGTATTGTGGAGACAGAATTAAATTATGGCCTTCCATTTCTAGAAGATGAGCAAGGTTTGGAATCGGCCTCTGATGCGGGGCCAACGGGTCCGCTATCTCCGGAGATAAAGATTGGTAATGCTGTTGTTCTTGAGGATAGCACCGTAGGCTTTGTCGCGATCGCGCAACCTGAATTATCTGATGGTGTTCTCACGATTGTTATTTCTGATATTCCTTTTGGCTGGGTTCTTTCAGATGATGCGTTTGATTCTGCTGGTAATATCATCGGTGCAGGTGTTTTTGACGAGGTTGCTGGTACGTGGACATATACGACTGTCGCGGGCACTGATTTTGAGGGTGGGCCACAATTTACGCCGCCGTTTGATTCTGATGTTGATGCGCTTGATTTGAATTTTACGGTTACCGAGAGCAGCGCTGCGACAGGCCGCACCGGTACAAAGTCGGTTCAATTTAACATTATTGTTGATGCGGTAGCGGATGCCCCTGAGATTGTAGCGGATGATGGTAGAGGCGTTGAGGGTAGTGCTTTGGATGTTGATCTTAGTGCGCTGACGGGTGAGGTTGTGAATGCTGCTGGCGGTGCGCTGGATGGTTCTGAGAGCATTGTGCGTTATGAGATTTCTGGTGTACCTGCTGGGTTTAATGTGTCTGCGGGTACGGAAACTGCATCTGGTTCTGGGGTTTATGTTCTCACACCCGCTGAGCTTGCTGGTTTAACGATTAAGCCTGATGATCCGAACTTTAGTGGTTCGATTGATCTGGTTGCGACTGTGTTCACGACAGATGTGCCTACTGATGGCGAGAGTGATGGTACAAACAATGATAAGAGTGCGAGTGATCCGTTCACATTGACATGGACGCCAGTGATTAACCCGCCGACTATTACTGTGAATAACGGGATTGATGGTGTTGTTGTTCTGGAGGACGGCACGGTTGAGGTTCCGATCACAGCGTCGCTTGGTGCTAACCCTGCGGTTAATGAGTTTTTGACGGTTACAATTAGTGGGATTGATCCTGCGTGGGGCTTTACTGGCCCTGCGGGTTCGTTCAATGCGGTGGGTGATTATGTTATTGTTCTTCCTGCGGGCGCCAGCCTTGATGATGTTTTATCATTTAGCCCACCAGCGGATAGTGACATTGACTTGAGTGGTCTTATTGCTACCGCAACAGCTACTGATCCTGATGCTGGTATTAGCCAGTCTGTTGATGATGGCTTTAGTATTATTGTTGATGCGGTAGCGGATGCTCCTGATTTAGATGTTTCTAATGCTTCAGGTGAAGAGGGCGCAGTGATTGCGCTTAATATTTCTACAAATGTTACCGACACTGATGGTTCGGAAGCTATTGAAGTTATTCGTATTTCTGGCATTCCTGTGGGCTCGACATTAACAGCGGGTAGCTTTGATACGGTGAATAATGTTTGGCTGGTTGATCCAGACGATCTTCCTGGCCTTGGTATTAATGTGCCTGATGGCGTTTCGGGCGATTTTACGCTTACTGTTGAATCTGTCGCGTTTGAGCGCAATACATCCGGCGGAGAGCCGATTTTGGATAATAACCGTGCGAGCACGATCGAGACTCTTGTATTAAGCGTTGATGTGGATGATACGCCTGTGATCAAGAATTCTAGTATTGATATTGATGAGACTGATCTTGTCCCAACGACATTTGTTGATGGTGTTGTGCTTGCTAACTTTGGTGATGATGCTCCAGGTATATTTTCTGGAAATGGCTCGTTTGATGTTGGTGGTATTACATCAGGTGGTGAGACAATTGATGTTGATTTTGATTCTGTATCAAATACTTACACGGGAACAGCGAATGGTGCACCTGTCTTTATTCTTGTGATTAATTCTGATGGTTCTTATACGTTTGAGCTTCAGGGTACTGTTGATCATCCTGATGCGACAGCCCCGAATGATTCGGTTGAATTCTCGTTTGGTGTGACAGCAACGGACTCCGATGGAGATCCAGCAGATGGCAATATTTTCGTGAATATACTGGATGATGGTCCGTCAGTTCGTGATGAGTTGGTTTACGCTCATGAGGGTGATCTTGCTGCGGGTAATCCGATTATTATTCAAGACACACTTCGTTTTGGTTTTGGTCAAGATGGTGCGGGCACAGTTAAGCCGAATGGTGATTATATTGCGCAATATACTATTGGCGGGGCTGGTGTTCAGCTCATATCTGGCGGGTTTCCTGTACTTGTAGAGGTTAATGCTGCGGGTGATGGGTATGTTGGTTTTGCTGGCGGTGAAGCTGTCTTTACACTAGTGATTGATGCGTTTACTGGAGCGTATACTTACACGCAATATGCTGCGGTTGATCATCCTGAGCTTGAGCCTGGAGGTGAGGTTCTTTGGACGACGTTTGGTGTGAACGTTACTGATGGTGATGGCGATATAGTTATTGCTGAGATTATGATTGATATATTTGATTCTGCACCAGATGCCGCGGATGATTGTGAAGAGCTTGATTTCTCTGAAGGTGTTTTGGATGGGAATGTTATTGATAATGATGATATCTCTGCTGATGCGCCAAATACGATTACAAATATTATGTTCGGTGATATCAGCGTTGAGGTGCCTCAAGATGGAACTTATACTCAAATTGAGGGTAAGTATGGGCTTTTGAATATTAATGCTGCAGGTGACTATAGTTATGAGCCGTTTGGTGATGCATTGGCATCTAAGTATAGCTTTTTTGACGGTAATCCTTCAGGAAGTGATACTGGCGGCGATATAAAATCTGTAGAAACGACTTATGACGAAAAAGATAATTCATTTACTTTTGAAATGAAAGTTGAAGATATTGCTCAAGGCTTTACTGTTGCGCTAAATAATGGGCCTAATCCGAAAGGGCATGGTGGGGAAATGGCCTTGTTCTATTTTGATGCGAGCGGTGTGACACCGGTTATTTCTGTTTATGCCTATAATGGTAAGAACACGCAGACAAGCTGGTTTGATGGTTCTGCTGAAAATGGGACACAGCTTGCTGATAAGATTTTGAGTTCCCTTTCATCACCTGATGTTTTTACGATCTCTGAGACTGTTGATGGAGAAGGTTTTAAAGTCTTTTCGTTCTCATTGGATGCGACTGATTTGATTCGCCATATTCCTGTTTATGGGCCGTCTGGTGAATGGTCTGGCGTATCTTTTAGTGAAGAAGTTGGTATTTGGCTTCATCCTGTTCTTGGGCTTGAAACGGCCTATGATAGTGACGGGTTTCTGACGCAGTGGGATATTGAGGGTCAGGGTTGGTATGATGTTGCGCATAAGGACACTGATGTTGAGAAGCACCCGCATGTTGAAGATCAGTTTAAATATACTTTGACGGATGGTGATGGAGATAGCGATACAGCGTTGCTTAAGATTAAAACAAATAATGATATTAATGATCAGCCTGATGCGGTGGATGATTGTAAGGATCTCGCATATTCGGATTGTCATATAATTGGCAATGTTGTGGATAATGATAGATTGTCTGATGATGCCCCTAATCGTGTTACGCAAGTTCGTTTTGGTACTGAGGTCGTTGATCTTCCTGGCGATGGGTCTCAGGTAACCCTCAATGGCGAATTTGGGGTTTTGTTTATCGATAATAGCGGCGCCTATAAGTATGTTGCTTATGATGGTTTATTTGATCAATCTTGTGTGATTTTGAACCCGTCTCCTCCTGATGTTGAAGGCATTCAAGAGTCTTTCTCACGCGATGGTATTACTGTTTCTGTGGCAAATGATGGAGATTTTGACATTGTTTGGTTGGATACGCATGATGGAAGTGGCCTTGGTATTAAGAATCTTGATCCAAAATTGAATCAGAACCCTAAAGTTTGGCCAAAAGGTGAGGCCTTTGATATATCTTTTGATCAGCTTGCGCAGGTTGTGACGCTCACCATTTCTGAGCTTGGAAGTAATAATAACAAAGGCGGTTATGGTCTAGATTATATTGTAACTCTCGAAAATGGAGATAAGAAGTCTTTTGAAATAGAGTTTGATCCAGCAGAGATTGTTGATGGGCATTTTAGATTTAGCATTGATGCTCATGATCCTCTGGTTGGAGGGTTGATCAGTTCTGTCGCGATTAATTCTATAGATGAAGGGGCTTATAAAGGTGCTTCATTTTTGTTGAATAATGTTAAGGCTCAGGGGCCTGTGGATTTGATTGTGAGGGATAGCTTTGATTATGTGCTGGAGGATGTTGATGGTGACTCAGATGCGGCGATCCTCAGTGTTAAAATAATTAATGACAGCCTTGTTGAGTTTGGTGGCGAGGGAGAAAATATTCTTGATGGTAACTCAGGGAATGCGCTTTATGGCGGTGTAGGTGCGGATGTTTTTGTGTTTGATAGCTTGCAAACCCTGCCTAGTGTTGTTTTGGATTTTAGTGCCGAGCAGGGAGATAAAATTGATTTTTCCTCTTTGTTGACGGAGTATGACCCCCTTACTGAAGCAATTGGTGATTTTGTTTTTGTTACTGAACGTCATGGACATACCGAGGTTTTTGTTGACCCAGAAGGGCAAGGTCGTTCAGGTATGTCACAGAACGTGCTTGTGATCCTGGAGGGCGTTACTGGCTTTGATGTTGATAATTCAATATTATCTGAGACGCTGAACGTCTAAATTTAGTTTCTTACACAATTTAAGTGTTGGTGATCTTGTGGGAATTTTATAGGTCTATGTTTAATAGCTCTTATAAATACTTGAATATGGTGTTATGTTTTATTTGAGTTAATGTTTTTTTATAGTTTTGGTTTTATATTTGGATTTTATTTTAAAGTTAGGTGGTTGTTGTGATTTTGCGTAAACGATTAAAAATGATGTGTCTGTCTTCTGTTGCTTTTGCTGTTTTGGCGTGTGGTGCGACGATAGGTTATGCTGAAGAAGAAAATAAAGTGAAGACATTAAGCGATGCGCTTGCTGTGGGGATATCGACTAATCCTGAATATGGCATTGTTGCTGCTAATCGTCGTGCAACAGATGAAGAGCTTAAGCAAGGGCGCGCCCTTTTTCTTCCCTCAGTTGATGTTAATGGTGATGTTGGTTTTGAGCACACAGATGATGTTGGCACGCGTGGTGGGACTGATGGTGATGATGAAGAAGATCTTTTTCGTCGTGAGGTTGGTGTGACGCTGACACAGTTGTTATTTGATGGTTATGACTCTCATTATGAGGTGCAGCGTCAGAAAGCACGTGTGACATCCGCTTCTTATCGTGTGCGTGAAACGGCTGAGTTGGTTGGTTTGTCTATTGTTGAAGCGTATCTTGAAGTTTTGCGTCAGCGCCAGCTTTTGTTTATCGCTAATGAAAATCTTCAAGAGCATATTCGTATTCATAATCAAATCAAAGATGGTGTTGCAGCTGGTCGTTTGACTAAAGCGGACGAGGATCAAGTGATTGCTCGTCTTTCTGCGTCGCGTTCTACAATTTCCAGAACGACCGAAGATCTTATTGTCGCACAATCTCAGTATCGTAGAGAGGTTGGTGATATTGCAGGTGATTTGAAGTTGCCTATTATTCCTTATGATGCGCTTGAAGAAAATGTGGATTTAGAGGTTTCTAAGGCTCTTGGTTACAGTCCTACTCTGGATATTTTTGCGTCTGACATCGAAGTTGCTTATGCGGAAGCGCAGGGTGCAAAATCTACGCAATATCCTCAGCTGGATTTGCAATTGAATGCGCGTAATGGAGATGATCTTGGTGGTGTTGAGGGTCGTGATACAAGCGCTTCTGCCCTTGTTACTCTTAACTGGAACTTGTATCGTGGTGGTGCTGATATTGCCCGTGCGCGTGAATTTGTTCATCGTCATCAAGAGGCAAAAGAGACACGCAGTGAGGCAGAGCGGGCGGTAGAGGATGATGTTCGTCAAACTTGGGCGAGTATGGTCGCGTCTTCTGAGCAATCTCGTTATTTTGCACAGCAGGCAGGGGCGAATAGCTCTGTTGTCAAGGCGTATCAAGATCAGTTTAACCTTGATCGTCGTACATTGCTTGATGTTTTGGATGCGCAGAATGAATTGTTTGTTTCACGCAGTAGTACGGTAAATTCTGAATTTCTTGAAATGCTCGCTGTTTATCGCCTTCTTTCTCTTAAAGGGCAATTGCTTCCTACTTTGCAAGTTGAGTATCCTCGTGAAAGTGAACTTGCATCTGACGAGCAGTGGCCTTACAAGAAACAACAAAAAGCACGTTAATATCTTCTTATATGTTTTCAGGTACTTTTTAGTCCTGTCTTTTTACAAATGAGAGTCTGGAGGCTTTCGCTTTGGAATCTGAATCTCATCTTAATAAATCCAACGTTTCTGCAGAGGGCGCGCAGCAAGAATCGTCTGCTGCAGCGGAATCGCACTCTGGAAAACCTAATCAAGGCACAGATGATTGGGCATTACAGATTGATCGTATGGCTATTCAAAACCCTTTGATTGAGTGTTTGCGGCTTGTTGCTGGACATTATGGTCGCAGGACAAGCATAGCATCGTTAACAGCAGGTTTGCCGATTTCAGCGCTCGGTGTAACCCCTGATATTTTCACACGTGCGGCAGAGCGTGCTGATTTACAGGCGAAGCTTGTCGAGCGTAGTTTGGAATCTTTTGCGATCGCTCCAAATCTTCCTTGTATTATAGCGCTTAATGATAATCAGGCCTGTATTGTATGGGAAATCAGGCATCCTAAAGGGCATGATCCCAGAGATAAGAGTGCGGCTCGGTCAAAGGATATTCATCCGCAGGCTAAGTTTTTGGTGCAATTTAGTGAAACTGCGGATGAGAAGCAGATCATGACTCTTGCACAGCTTGCACCGCTTTATACGGGGTATGCGTTTTTTGTTCGCCCGACTGCGCGTAATGATGATCGCGCTGGCCCGGCGGAAATCGATACAGGACGGGATTGGTTCTGGGGTGTTTTTTGGCAAAACAAGACGCTTTATAGCGAAGTTATTATAGCCTCTATGATGATTAATTTATTTGGCATAGCAAGTTCGATTTTTATTATGAATGTTTATGATCGTGTTGTGCCGAATAACGCGTTTGATACGCTTTATGCGATGGCGTTCGGGATATTCATTGTTTATATTTTTGACTTTTTGCTAAAAAATTTGCGTGCTCATTTTCTGGATTATGCAGGAAAAAAGGCTGATGTGAAGATATCTGCGGCTTTGTTTGAACAGATAATGGGGATGACGATGAAGGCGCGTCCGCCGAGCGCGGGGGTTTTGGCGAGCCATATGAAGGAGTTTGAAACGCTTCGTGATTTCTTTACTTCCGCGACGATGGCGGCGATTATTGACCTTCCGTTTATCTTTATTTTTATTGCTCTGATTGCTTTGATTGGTGGTTGGGTTGCGATTGTACCATTGATGGCTATTCCTTTAATTGTCGGAATGGGGCTTTATATGCAAAAACCGCTTCAGAAGGTTATGCGTCAATCGATGATGGAAAGTGCGCTTAAGAATGCTTTGTTGTTTGAGACAATTATTGGGCTTGAGACGATTAAGGTTCAGGCGGCAGAGGGAAATACGCAACGTAAGTGGGAGGAGCTGACCGAGAAGTCTTCGACGACGTCTGTTAAGTCAAAGCGTCTGTCTTCTTTTGCTCAGCATTGGGCGGCTCTAATTCAGCAGTTGGCGAGTGTTGGTATTATATTCGTTGGTGTGTTTTTGATATCTGATGGTCAGATTACGATGGGTGCCTTGATTGCTTCTGTGTTGTTGTCTGGTCGTGCGATGGGGCCGCTTGCACAAATATCTGGGCTTATGACGCGTTTGAATCAATCGCGTGAGGCGCTTGTTCAACTTGATGATTTAATGAAGAAAGATGTTGAGCGCCCTAAGGGTAAGCATTACGTCTCCTTTCCTAGCTTTAATGGTAAGGTTGAGTTTCGAGACGTAACGTTTTCTTATCCAGGACAATCTGTTCCTTCTGTTGATAAGGTTGCTTTTACATTGCAGCCCAATGAGAGGCTTGGCATTATTGGTGCTGTTGGGTCTGGGAAGACGACTCTTGAGCGCCTTTTGATTAATCTTTATGAGCCAGATTCTGGATCTGTGCAGATTGATGGTACGGATGTACGTCAGATTGATCCAGGTGATTTGCGCCGCTGCGTTGGTGCGGTTCAGCAGAGTCCTCAATTGTTTCATGGCAGTGTGCGCGATAATATCACTATGGGTCACGAGATGGCGCCTGATCGCGCAGTTATGAAGGCGGCTGAGCTTTCTGGTGTGCTTGAGTTTTTACAAAACACGCCCACAGGTTTGGATACTCAAGTGGGAGAGCGCGGTGAGGCGCTGTCTGGGGGCCAAAGGCAGGCTGTCGCTATTGCACGTGCCTTGCTTTATGATCCGCCGATTTTGATTTTGGATGAGCCAACGGCGTCTATGGATCCTGCGTCCGAGAATCGTTTGAAGAAACGTCTTGATGCTCTGTGTCAGAACAAGACTGTTATTTTGATTACGCATAAGGGTGCTATGTTGAATTTGGTTGATAAGCTTATGTTGCTTGATAATGGTAAGATTGTTGCTTATGGCGCTAAGGATGATGTGATTCGTAGATTGCAAGCGCGTGAATTCGGTACGCAGGCGGAGAATACAGATGTCTGATTTATTGAATAAACCTCCCACAGAAAAGCCTGAAATTTCCGATGTGATTAAGGAAAAATCTGATATGGTTCAGGCGCATACGCTGGCATTTTTTGATACGGATGATAATTTACCTTTGTCTAAACATTTGTTGTTTGTCGCGATTACTGTTTTCTTTATTGCTTTCTTTGTTTGGGCGAATTTGGCGAATCTTGATGAAGTGACACGCGGGGATGGCAAGGTGATTCCATCGAGCGAAATTCAAGCCCTTCAAAGCCTTGATCCGGGTATTGTTGATGAGCTTCTTGTTAAAGAAGGCGATTTTGTGCGTCGTGGGCAAGTTTTGGTTCGTTTGCGTGATATTGAAGCCGCTTCGGATTTGGGCGCTAACCAAGCGCGGTATTTGGGGTTATTGGCCTCAATCACCCGGTTGCAGGCACAAGTTGAGGGTCGTGATACTGTTGTTTTTCCTGATGAAGTCTTACAAGGCGCACCGCAGAGTGTGATAGAGGAGCTAAATGCGTTTAAAGCGAATAAATCGCAGCTTGATGGGCAGATTAAGGTTTTGCAGAAACAGGTTAATCAGCGTGAACAAGAGGTTGATGAGCTTAATGGGCGTATTGGTGACACGAAGGGAATTTTGTATCTTCAACAAAAAGAGATGACAATGATTAAGCCTTTGGTTGAAAAAGGGTCTGCACCAAAATTAGAGCTACTTCAGTTGCAGCAACAAATTCAACAACAGCGATCTGAGCTTAATCAGCTTAAGAAATCTTTGCCGCGCTCTCAATCTGCAATTGAAGAGGCTGCGGCGCGTATCGAAGAGGTTCGGCAAACTGCGCAAGCGGAGGCGCAGGCAGAGCTTGCTGCGAAACTGACTGAACTGAATGAAATTCGTCAGCGTTTAAGTGGTTTGCAGGAGCGTAAGGGGCGTACAGAGATTAAATCGCCTGTTGATGGAACGATTCAGGAGTTAACCGTTAACACTGTTGGTGGTGTTGTGCGTGCAGGTGAGGATTTGATTAAGATTGTCCCCGAAGATGATCAGTTGATTATTGAGGCGAAAGTTAAGCCTTCTGATCGTGCGTTTATTTATCCTGGGCAGAATGCGGTGATTAAGATCACGGCATATGATTTTTCGATTTATGGTGGCTTAAAAGGCGAGCTTTTGGATATTTCTGCGGATACGATTGAAGATGAGCAGGGAAATGTGTTTTATCGCGTGCGTTTGCGCACGCATGAAAAGGAATTGGTGCGTCGGGGTAAGATTTTGCCTATTATTCCCGGTATGGTCGCCAGTGTTGATATTTTGACTGGTCAGAAGTCAGTGATGCAGTATTTGCTTAAGCCGCTTGTGAAGACTCTTGATAACGCGATGAACGAACGCTAAGTGTTCAGTTATTTAGGTCGGCCTTTGCTCTTGCAATATTTCTCAGATTAGCCATTATCTATAATCTTTCGAATTGAGGATTAGATGATGGAAAATAGCGCAATACAAAATAGCCATATTCAAATTACGATGCCTGATGGGTCGGTGCGAGACTATCCGTCTGGGACGACGGGGATGGATATTGCGCAGAGTATTTCTAAATCTTTGGCGAAGGCGTCGATTGCAATTAAGTTGGATGGTGAACTCTCTGATTTATCTCTTCCGATTGAGCGTGATGTGTCGATTGAGATTGTGAAACGTGATGGCGAAGGCGCACTGGAGATGATTCGTCATGATGCGGCGCATGTGTTGGCGGAGGCTGTGCAGAGCTTGTTTCCGGGCACACAAGTCACGATTGGGCCGACAATTGAAAATGGGTTTTATTATGATTTTGCACGAGACAAGCCGTTTTCTTCTGATGATTTTGAAGTCATTGAAAAAGAAATGCGCCGCATTGTTGAGCGCGGCGATGCTTTTGTGCGTGAGGTGTGGGATCGGACGCAAGCGATTGCGTATTTTAAGGGCAAGGGTGAGGATTATAAAGCTGAACTTATTGAGGACTTGCCTGAGAGTGAAGAGATTAAAATCTACAAGCAAGGTGAATGGACTGATCTTTGTCGCGGTCCACATATGCCGACGACGAAACAGGTTGGAACGGCGTTTAAATTACTTAAGGTTGCCGGCGCGTATTGGCGTGGGGATAGCAATAATGCGATGCTGACGCGGATTTACGGCACTGCTTGGCGTGATCAAAAAGAGCTTGATGCGTATTTGCATCAGCTTGAGGAAGCGGAGAAGCGCGACCATCGTAAGCTCGGGAATGAGATGGATTTGTACCATTTTCAAAGCGAGGCGCAGGGCAGCGTATTTTGGCATCCGAAAGGTTTTACGATCTACAATCAGATGGAGACTTATATTCGTCGACGTTTGAACGCAGTTGGATATCAAGAAATTAAAACGCCACAATTGATCGATAATAAGCTTTGGGAAGCGTCTGGTCACTGGGGCAAATATCGCGAAAATATGTTCGTGGTTCCTGATGAAATTCCGAATACGGAGGAAGATGGCCCGGTTGTGAGTGATAAGGCTTTTGAAAAATTGATGGCATTAAAGCCTATGAACTGCCCCGCACATGTTCAGGTGTTTAATCAAGGTATTAAGTCTTATCGTGATTTGCCGCTGCGTTTGGCCGAATTTGGGTGTTGTCACCGTAATGAAGCGCATGGCGCGCTGCATGGGTTGATGCGCGTGCGTCAGATGACACAGGATGATGCGCATATATTCTGCCGTGAAGATCAGATTATGTCTGAGTCTATGGATTTCTGTAAGCTTGTGACGGACGTTTACACGGATATGGGCTTTGAAGATGTTCGTGTTGTTTTGGCATTGCGCCCTGAGGCGCGCGCTGGATCGGATGAAACTTGGGATAAAGCGGAAGATGGCCTGCGTCAAGCGTTGCGTAATGCAGGGCTTGAATTTGAAGAGGAAGAGGGTGAGGGCGCGTTCTATGGCCCGAAAGTTGAATATCATATTCGTGATGCAATTGGGCGGAGCTGGCAATGCGGAACGCTACAGCTCGATTTTGTTCTGCCTGAGCGTTTGGATGCCAGCTATATTGGCCAAGATGGTGATAAACACCGTCCTGTTATGCTGCACCGTGCTATTTTAGGCTCTTTGGAGCGCTTCATTGGGATTATGATTGAAAGTACTGCGGGGCGTTTGCCTTTATGGCTGTCGCCTGTTCAGTGCGTTGTGGCGACAATTACAGGTAAGGCGGATGATTATGCGACTGAGGTTTATCAAAATCTGATTGATGCGGGTATTCGCGCCGAGCTGGATATTCGGAATGAGAAGATCAATTATAAGGTGCGTGAGCATTCCCATGCAAAAGTGCCGGTGATGTTTGTTGTTGGTGCGCGTGAGGCGGAAGAGAGCACGGTTGCTATTCGTCGTTTGGGTTCTAAAGCACAGGATGTTCAGAGCTTGCAAGATGCCCTTGAGGGGATCACTTCTTCTGCGCAGCCGCCGTTTTAAAATGCATGAAGTTCATCATGAGAGTGGTCCGCATCTTCCGCGACAAACAAGTTTATTCTTTCTGGGGCTTCGGCAATCGCTTCGCCTATCGGATGCGTTTCCTTATTTGTGGCTTCGCTAAGGCTGTCGATTACACGCGCTCTTTCGTATGCTGACATTAGTCGGTAAGGAAATTTTCCTGATTGATAGATTAAAGGTTTATTGTCTGGAACGACTCCAAACATACATAATGGAATGCTCTTTAATTGTTCATTATTTATTTTTGCTATTTGTTCTATGCCAGTTAGGGTTTGAAAAAAATCCTTAATAATTTGTGCTCGTTCTTGTAACGATTTTACGATTTTTCTGTACTCTTCCCTATCACTTTTTGAGATTCCAACCGAGACATCACTAAGATAAGATTGAAGAATAAATGTAGGATCTTCCTCATCCATACTGCCGTAAATTCCGTTTGCGAATATGTGGCATAAATCATGCATGATTCTATCTTGTTTTGTAAAATGGGGGATTGAGTCAATAAACCTATCGATTGCTTGCCCAGCTGTTATACTTGTGTCAAAACCTACTTTTTCTAACGCTTCAATGCTTTTTTGTTTTAATTGATGGTTCATATTGTTAAATTAACATATTAATCGATGTGTTGTAACTATGTTTTCATTGAACACTTGGTTTTTTAAAATGCTTGCACATGCTTAAAAACCCTCGTATTAATGCTTTTCTAACTTATTTTGATTAAATTTATTTGCGCGAACAACAAAAGGAGACGCACCCATTTCTAGACCACAAAGACCGATGCCACGTAAGGATGACGGGCCACGAATGAATTCTGATATTACAGCCGAAAAAGTAAGGCTTGTTGGTGCAGATGGTGAAATGCATGGCGTTGTTGCGCTGTCTAAGGCTCTGGAAATGGCGGATAATGAGGGTTTGGATCTGGTTGAAGTTTCGCCCAATGCTGAGCCGCCAGTATGTAAGATTCTGGATTACGGCAAGTATAAATATGAACAGCAGAAAAAAGCGAACGAAGCGCGAAAAAAGCAAAAGACGGTTGACGTCAAAGAAGTGAAGATGTCCCCTCGTATCGAGAAGAATGATTACGATGTTAAAATGCGTAATGCACGACGTTTTTTGGATGATGGAAATAAAGTTAAAGTTACGATGCGTTTTCGTGGGCGTGAGATGGCGCACCAAGATATTGGTTATGAGCTGTTCCAAAAGATGCAAGAAGAGCTTGTGGAGCTTGCAAATGTTGAGCTTCAGCCTAAATTTGAAGGCCGTCAAATGATTATGGTTTTGGGACCAAAAGGATAGTTTCCTTAGTTTTTATAGGTGAGCCTTGTGTTTTTCCTTTATCTATATTAATACTTAGCTTTTCATACATTAAAAGAAGGGCTTGCGTCTTATGAGCATTGGACTTTTCCTAGATATAGCAGTTATTGCGGTTGTTTTGATTTCGGTTATTATTGCTGTATTACGCGGTTTTATTCGTGAAGTTTTGACGATTTTTGGGTTTGCTGGTGGCGCTGCTGCTGCTTATGTACTTGGTGATTTTCTTGTCGGTACAACGCGGGGCTGGCTTGGTGTTGTTGATGATTCTGAAACACCTCAGATGTTTATGGATGTGGTTCCCTATACAGTTGTTGCTGAAGTGTTAGCATATGGTCTTGTGTTTATCACGTTTGTAATTCTTCTTTCTATTGTCAGTTATTTTTTGTCTAAATTTGTGAAGAGTATTGGCTTGGGTGCGATTGACCGCGCTCTTGGTGCTGTTTTTGGTTTAGTGCGTGCTGCGCTGGTTCTTGGGCTTCTATACTTGCCGTTTTATTATATGGTTGAGGATAAAGAACAAAAGGCGGAATGGTTTGGTGATAGTAAATCACAAGTTTATCTTGAGGCTGCTTCAGGATGGATTGATGGTTATATTCCGAAGAGTGCACAGAATGCTGTTCAAGAGGGCGTAGAAGAGATTAATGAGATTTCTGAAGGGCGGAAGAAAATGGAAGAGCTTGATATTCTTCGTGGTGAAAAGGATGCAAACGCTCAAAAAAATATGCCTAAGGCAGGTTATACTGAGGAATTTCGTGAGGGTATGGATCAGTTGATAGAAAAAGTTGAAGAGAATGTTGATTTTCAGCCGCCAGCGCAAGATTATAATGAATAATCTTTTCTCATTGAGTTTTTCCTAGGCTTCGCCATAGAGGTCGATGCATTGTGCGTTTTCAATGGATTTATCACTTTTAGATTTGGTGTTGCGGCGCGCCTCTATTTTCGCGAAGTACAGGTCGTTAATGTCTCCTGTTATGTACACTCCGTTAAAGACTGAGCAATCAAAGGTACGGCTTTTATGGCCTTCATCGCTTGGTGTTGCTGCTCTTATAAGATCTTCGAGGTCTTGGTATATGAGCCAGTCTGCGCCTATTTCTGTGCTGATTTCTTTCTCTTCTTTATTGTGCGCGACAAGCTCTGATTTTGCAGCAAGGTCAATGCCGTACACATTAGGGAAGCGGATTGGGGGGGCAGCTGAGGCGAAATAGACTTTTTTTGCGCCGGCTTCGCGCGCCATATCGATTATGCTTTTGCTGGTTGTGCCGCGTACGATTGAGTCGTCGACAAGTAAAACGTTTTTACCCTCGAATTCTAGTGGGATGGGATTTAGTTTTTGGCGGACTGATTTTTCGCGCTCTTCTTGGCCGGGCATGATGAATGTGCGGCCGATATATCGGTTTTTGACGAAGCCCTCGCGCAGTTTTAGGCCTAGCGTGCTTGCAAGTTCCATCGCGCTGGGGCGGCTTGATTCTGGAATTGGGATCACGACGTCAATATCGTGGTCTGGTTTTTCGCGCATAATCTTATGGGCTAAATATTCTCCCATTCGAAGTCGTGCTTTGTAGACTGAGCTGCCGTCAATTATGGAGTCTGGACGTGCGAAATAGACATGTTCAAAGATGCACGGTGCGCGCATTTTACTACTGTCACATATTTTGTTATGAAACGCTCCGTTTTTATCTATGAATATTACTTCGCCTGGCTCTAAATCTCTAATGATTTCATACCCAAGGGCGTCTAGGGCGACGCTTTCGGAGGCAAACATATATTCTATGCTGCCGTCTTTTGTAGTTCTTTGTCCATAGATGAGCGGGCGGATGCCATGTGGATCGCGGAAGGCGAACATGCCATAGCCAGAGATCATTCCTACAGCGGCGTAACCGCCTATGCAACGATTAAAAAGGGTTTTGATTGTTTTGAATACATCGTCTGCGCTGAGTTGCAGTTTTTTCAAAATTCCGAGTTCGTGGGCCATTACATTCAGCAGGACCTCGGAGTCTGAGTTTGTGTTGATGTGTCGTAAATCCGCTTTGAAAAGCTCTTCCGTCAGTTCATCTTGATTTGTAAGATTCCCGTTATGAGCGAGGACGATGCCGTATGGTGAATTCACATATAGGGGCTGTGACTCAGCGGAGCTGGCGGTGCCTGCGGTTGGGTAGCGCGTATGGCCGATGCCTTTGTTGCCTATTAGGTGTTTCATGTGGCTGAGCGTGAATATATCACGTACCATACCGTTGTTTTTACGAAGGTAAAACCTGCCTTCATCTTCGGTCACGATGCCTGCGGCATCTTGTCCGCGATGCTGGAGTATGGTTAGGGCGTCGTAGAGATCCTGATTAACCGGTCTAGTGGCATAGATTCCTACGATACCGCACATATGGTTTATTTCCTTTTGCTTTTATAGTGCGTTACAGCACTCTTAGATATTTTTGTAGTTTTTAAGCGGCTTTTTTCTTTGGAGCTGCTTTGGCCTCTTTTTCTGGTTGGATCATTTCGATGGTTCTTGTGGGGAATGGAATTGTTATTCCACCTTTATCAAGGGCTTCTTTTACAGTTTTGATTGTGTCAATTTTGAGATTTGCAACATCTGAAGTTGCTGACCAGATGCGCAATGTTATATCGACTGAGGATGCACCGAGGCTTGAGACCATTATTTGTGGTTCTTTGTCTTTGGCTTGAGAAATACGAGCATCTTTTGATATGGCTTTTTCGATTGTTTTGAATGCTTTATCGATGTCATCATTGTAGCTTATGCCGAAAATTATATCTTGTCTGCGTGTGTTGTTGCGTGAGAAGTTTTCTATATCTTTGTTCCAAAGCTGGCTGTTGGGAACGAAAACATAAACATTTTCGAGTGTCGCAAGCTCTGTTGCGAATAGACCCAAGGTTTTAACTGTCCCTTTTGTGCTTCCAGCGGTAATGTAATCACCAACATTAAAGGGGCGAAGTATGAGGAGCATGACGCCGGCCGCTACGTTGCTGAGTGTGCCCTGAAGGGCGAGGCCGATGGCGAGGCCAGCTGTTGCGAGGACGGCTAGAAGGCTTGCGGTTTCAACGCCGAATTGCTGGAGCACAGTTAGACCGGCTAGCCCTAAAATTGCGTATTTTGCTGCGCCGCCTAAGAATGTTTTGAGTGTTTTATCTAGTTTTTTTATTTTTTGGATGACGTCTTTTGCTCGATTTCCAAGGAACCATCCAGCTGCAACTACGATCCCTGCGATGATGACGTCTGTTGCTATTGCTATGATATATGTGTAGTCCACGGCTTTGGTTCCTTTAGTGTAAATTTATAAGAGTAGAATTAGTAGCTAAATTTGATGCTAAAAGCAAGACTATGTGTTGTTTTATAAAGGTTTGGGGAGGTGCTGTGGTTTTTTTGCCTTAGGGGGGTAAATCGGTTACAATGGAGGTTTGTAAGGAGTGGAGGCGTATGTTTACTAAAGCAGAATTTAAAAATAATTTAATGGGCTGTCTTGAGGTTTTTTTGTTTATGCCTTGCGGTTTAGAAAGATTTAGTAATGAGCGGCGCGATGCTCTGCGATCTTTTATGATTCCACTTATTCTGCTTCCTGTTACTTTAACTATCATTATGTTTCTTCCCGATGAGGCGGGCGCGCCATTGTCCGTTGCTGTCCCAATTCACTTTGTACGGATCATTTTGGCTGTTGTTTTATTCTTGGCTGCAGTTTATTTTTTGGCAAAGCAGTTTGGTCGTGAAGAGTATTTTTATAAATTTCTAAACGTATCGAATTGGTTTAATATTATAGGCTTTACGCTTATTTTACCTTTCGTCTATGGCATATTCTCTGGTCAAGATATGGTTGCATTTGAGGCGTATGCTGTTTTTGTGACGCTTGTTGGATATGTATATACGGCTTTTGTGTTGACATATTGTTTTAAGCTGCCGTGGCAGATGGGCGGTTTTATTTCCATCATCGGATTAGCGATTGACCAAAATCTTTTTACTGTTGCACACATGGTTCGCGACTGGGCTATTATTTAGTTAGACTTTTTGTGCTAAGCAGAAGCACTGTTACGCCTGCGATTCCTGAAAGAATGGAGCCGCCTAGAACGCCCAGGCGCACGTAAGTTGCTTGTTCCATTGTATCGAAGGCGAGGGTGCCTATAAACAAACTCATGGTGAAGCCAATTCCAGTCAAAAGTGACATTCCATAGAATTGGGCCCAATTTACATCTGCCGGGAGTTTGCAAAGTTTTAATTTTGCACCAATGACAGTAAAGCCCATTACACCGATCTGTTTACCAACGAAGAGCCCTAGCATGATTCCGAGTGTTACCGGGTTCATGAATGTTTCCAATGTTACGCCCGTTAGGGAAACGCCTGCATTTGCAAAAGCAAAGATTGGGATTACACCAAAAGCGACCCATGGGTGGAGTGCGTGTTCCATGACGATAAGCGGTGATTTGCCTTCTTTGTTTTTTTGACGCATTGGAATGAGGAGGCCAAGTGCGACTCCTGCAAGTGTGGCGTGGACGCCTGATTTCAGGACACAGGCCCAAATTATAAGGCCAAGGACGCTATAAACGCTGAGGTTTGTGACGCCGTTTCTGTTTAGTCGCCATGCGATGAAGAGACCCGCAATGCCTAAACTGAGTGACATGACGGAGAGTTGACTGGTGTAGAAAATGGCGATGATGATGACTGCGGCGAGGTCGTCTATTATGGCGATTGCGACGAGGCAGACCTTGAGTGAAACTGGAATTCGTGGCCCCATCAGCATTAGAATTCCGAGTGCAAACGCAATATCTGTTGCTGCTGGGATGGCCCAGCCTTGGATAGTTTCGGGGCTATTCCAGTTGATTATGGCATAGATTCCAGCGGGTGCAACGATGCCGCCTAGGGCTGCGATTGTGGGCAGGGTAATTTGTTCGCGTTTTGAGAGGTGGCCATCGATGATTTCGCGTTTAATTTCTAGCCCGATAAGCAGGAAGAAAATTGCCATGAGGCCGTCATTTATCCAGAGCAGTAGTGCTTTGTCAATTTTGAAGGCACCGACTTGGAAAACGACCTGCGTATCCTTGAGGGCGCTGTAAAAACCTGAAAGGAAAGAGTTTTCCATCACTAAAGCGATAATTGTCGCTATGATGAGCAGGATACCGGGTGCGGTATCCATTGCGAAAAAGCGTTTTAATGCGTTTTGAATTGTGCTCATTTTTTCTCCGTTTTTTAAAAGTATTCAAACATAAGGGTTTTTACTGGCACGTACAAGTAGGCGTAAGGGGACGCCAGGGATGTCAAAATCAGTGCGCAAGCCATTTACGATATAGCGTTTGTATGAGTCGGGTAATTCTTTTGGTCTTGAGACCCACACTGCGAATGTGGGGGGACGGGTTTTGATTTGGGTAATGTATTTCATACGGTTATGTCGGCCTGATACCAGTGGAGCAGGGTTTTTGCTTTCCATGGCCGCAATCCAGCGGTTTAGTCCACCTGTTGGGATGCGTTTATTCCATGTTTCGTATGTTTTTAGAGCTTTATAGAATAATTTATCGATATTTTTGCCGTTTTTGGCAGAGATGGTTGCAAACTGGATGTCTCTTGTTTGTGAAAGAGATTTTGAGAGTTTGTGTTTTGTGTTCTCAAGGACTTCGGTTTTGTTTTTAACTGTGTCCCATTTATTTAGGGCAATAACGAGGGCGCGGCCCTCTTCGATCACGTGGCCTGCGATATGGAGGTCTTGTTTCTCAAGAGGATCGTCTGCGTCGATGACTAAGATTACGATTTGTGCCAAACGGATTGCGCGCATAGAATCTTCTGCGGACATTCTTTCAATTGTATCGGTAACCTTTGATTTTTTGCGCAAGCCTGCCGTGTCGACTAATTTAAATGCGCGGTTTTCGTATTGCCAGTCAACGGCGATAGCATCGCGTGTGATGCCTGCTTCGGGGCCGGTCATGACGCGTTGTTCTTCTAATATGGCATTTAGCAGCGTTGATTTCCCAACATTTGGGCGGCCGACAATTGCGATTTTTATAGGTTTTTCTGGATCGTCGTCTTCTTGTTGGAATACGTAATCTTCTTGGCCTTCTATGTCGTCGAGGAGGTCAAAGGGGATGCCAGCGTCTTTGTCGTTTGTTTCTTTTTCTACAGGTTCTTTGAAGTGCGGGCGCATAGCTTCGTATAGGTCGTCGAATCCTGCGCTGTGTTCTGCGGATATTGGTATAGGCTGTCCAAATCCAAGGCTGTAGGCTTCACCGATGCCGCTTTGAGTGGCTTTTGGGTTTTCGCATTTATTGACGGCCAATATGACGGGTTTTTTTTGTTTACGCAGGAAATCGGCGAAATGTTCGTCGGCGGGGGTTACGCCTTCGCGGCCATCTATGATGAAAAGGATTGCGTCAGAGTGAGCGAGGGCGGCGTCAGTTTGTTGACGCATTCTGCCTTGGATCGAATCGTCGAAGGCTTCTTCAAGACCTGCTGTATCGATAATAATGAGGGGTTGGTCGAATAGATGCCCTTCGGCCTCGCGCCAGTCGCGCGTTACGCCGGGTGTGTCGTTTACGATGGCCAGTTTTTTGCCCGCCAATTTGTTAAAAAGGGTGGATTTGCCAACGTTTGGACGACCAACTATAGCTAGTTTTAACATGACCTATCAATTCTTACTGTTATCTTGCGCTCTGATAGCACAGTTTTTATTGATATGCCATAAGCGTTCCATCCTCTGAGAGGATGAACATCATGTTTTGTGCAATCAACGGGGAGATTTGAACATTTTTCTTTGTTTTTATTGTTTTTGTGACTTGTCCTGTGTTGGGGTTCATCTCGATGATTTTACCATGAGTGCCTGTGAGGATTAGGCGACCAGAGGCCATGATAGGGCCAGACCAGAGTATTGGGTTTTTACCTTTTTTATCGGCGAATGCGGGGAGTTCTTCGATCCAGAAGATAGCGCCGGTTTTCAGGTTTATGGCAATTATCTGTTTGTCAGATGAGAGTACGAATAGCGTTTCTCCTGAAATCCACGGAGTTTGCACACCGCTGATTTCGCGTTGCCAAATTCGGTTTCCTGTGCGCTCATCAATGGCGGCGAGTTTGCCGCTGAAGCTGATAGCAACGATGATGCCGTTGCTGATGATAGGCATGGCAGCAATGTCTGAGAGGCTTTCGATGCCAGAGCCGTTGCGACGGACACTGGAGAGATTATCAGACCATGCGACTGAACCGTTTTCAACGCGTAGCGCGGTTATTTCTCCTGATGAGAAGGCTGGTATTACGACATCGTTATTAACTGCGGGGCTTGCTGCGGAGAGGAGTCCTGCGCTTTCGCTGATGCCTGAATATGTCCAGAGGTTTTTGCCGTCTTTTGCGCTGAAGGCTGTGAGTTTGCTGTCGAGTGTTGATACAAAGACGCGTCCGTTTAGGGCTGATGGTGCGGCGCGGGCTGGTGCGGGGAGACGTTTTCGCCAGAGAATTTCTCCGTTTTCCGGGCTGATGGAAAGGACTTCGTCATACCCCGTGGTGACATAGAGGCGTTTATGTGCGAAAGCGATGCCACCTGATATGACAGGGTCATCTTCTTCTTTCTTTTGGAGTTTTGTGCTCCAGATTTTTTTGCCTGAGGATGTGTTGAATGCCGAGAGTTGTGAGTGGGAGTCAAGGGTGAATATTTTTCCTGCGGCGACGATGGGTTGCGCGGTGAGGGGGAGCTCATCTGAGCTGCCTCTGCCTATACTTGTTTTCCATCGGAGCTTTATGTTTTCGGACAGGGCCAGATTGTGCATGACATGGTTTGGATAACCGCCTGCCTGAGGCCATGCAATGTTGTTCCATGGTTTTGCAATGTTAAAGGTCTGTCCTTTTTCTAGTGGCGTTTCGGCAGATAGGTTTTTTTGAAGTTCAAGGACAGAAATGCGTTCGCCTTTTAGTTTAGGCAATTCGGCTTTTTCAAAAAGTCCAGAAGAAGAGCAGCTAGTGAGGAATAAGCTCGCAGAAACAAGGAGTAACGATTTGTTCATTTTGATTTTTACCTGATCTATTTTTTGCTGTTTTTAAGGGCGTAAAGAATATCGAGTGATTGTGCTTTTTTCTTAAGCGTGGAGGGGATATTTGGTTCGTCGATGATTTTTTTCAAATGTAAGCGTGCTGATGTGTAATTTTTCTTTGTATGCGCGCTTATGAGTGCTGCCTCTAAGTCTGCTTGAAGACGCCACGGGTTTGATTCATCTTCGTACATTGGTTTGAGGGCGTCGAGCTTTTCTTGGCCTGTGAGTTTGGGGTTTTTGGTGATCGCCATTAAGGTGGCTAGATTTTGAAGGGCTGGATTGATGCCTTTATTTTGTGCGTATAAATTTACTGCTGTTTCTGCATCATTTTCTTTAAGTGCGAGGCCAGCGGCATGGATATTTGCAATGGCTTTGATATTAGGGTTTTTGATTTTTTGGCTGGCATCTGAGAGGCTTTGGACGGTTTGTCCGTTGTCTATCAGGGCATCAAGATAGGCATCAGTCTGTTCAATGTTTTTTCGTTCCTGCCAGTGAGTATATCCGGCATTTGCCGCTGTTCCCAGGATCAGCATGGCGATGAGGCCCATAAAAAACCCGCCATAGCTTTGCCAAAGTCTTTCCAGGCGCTCTTGCTTCATTGCTTCATCGACTTCGACGATTAGATCAGCCATTTGTATATCCTTTGTATTTTAATATTCTATTTTAAAGAAAATTGCATGTGATGCTAGAGGGATTATTACCTTTTCTTTTCTTATTAATGCTTATTTGTTATAATATTATGTATGTCATCTGATGTTATTTATAGTCCTTCATTTTCTCAACCTGCAGGTTTTACGCCTGCGCAATTTCGTAGGCTTGATTTGCTTTATTGTATCTCGGCGTCTGATAAAGTATTGATGCATCGTACTGTTGAGTGTGATTTTGATGAGGGCGTTGCTAGTTATACTTATTACCAGTCTGCGCAACAGGCGCCTTATTTGCAATTTCTTATCAAGAAAGTCGGGCCTCGTACAACATTGTTTGAGGTTTATAAAGCGGGTAAAGGGCGCATTGCAAAAAGCGGTTTATTCGATAAGGCTTATGATATTCTTGCGCGTGAAATTGATGATTTAAGTGCCAGCGTTTGATTTTTTTGAAATCACCTGTTAAAAGCCTACTTTAGGGCTATGTCTTTCTTATTTTAATGATTATTGTAGAGTTTATGAAACGTATAAAAATTTGCGCCAGTGTTGCTTTGTGTGTACAGCTTTTGAGTGGGGCTGCTTATGCGGGCTATGAAAAAAATTATATTGGTGAGATGGAGAGTTACAAAGCAGTGTATGAAGATACACTGGTTCATCTTGCACGAAAGCATAATTTGGGGTTTGTAGAAATTCGCGCTGCGAACCCGAAGCTTGATCCTTGGATTCCGGGAGAGGGGGCACATGTTATACTGCCTAAACGCCATCTTTTGCCTGACGCGCCGCGAGAGGGGATTGTGATCAATCTGCCGGAGATGCGTGTTTATGCGTATTTGAATGGTGATGATGCACCTTATAGCTATCCTTTGGGGATTGGTCGTGAAGGTTTGGAAACGCCGCTTGGTGAGACAACGGTTGTTCGCAAAAAGGACGGGCCGACATGGCGTCCAACGGCGCGTATGTTGGAGGAAGACCCTAAGCTGGAGTCTGTTGTTCCGCCGGGGCCTGATAATCCTTTGGGGACTCATGCTATTTATCTTGGTTGGCCAACATATTTGATGCATGGAACGAATCGCCCTTATGGCATCGGTCGTCGCGTTAGTAGTGGTTGCATTCGTATGTATCCCGAGGATGTTAAAGTTTTCTTTGGTCAGGTTGCTGTTGGGACGAAGGTTAATGTTATTGACCAGCCCATTAAGGTGGCTTGGGTTGATAATGGGTTATATTTGGAAGCGCATCCGGATGTTGAGCAATCTATTAAAATGGAAGAGTCGGGGCAGGTTGAGTATTACAATTTGAATGACAAAGATATTGAGCTAATTGTTGACCGTGCTGGCGAATATCAAGATCGTTTGAATTGGCCACGTATTCGGATGGCTTTGCGTGAGCGTAAGGGATATCCTATAAGAATTGCGCGTCGTGTTGATGATGGCGCTGCAAAAGTGTCTTTACCGGCTTCTCGTGTTGCTGATTATTCAGGGCGTGATGATATCGTAAAGCCCTTGCGAAAGCCGATAAAGCGTCCTTAGAGCTTAATATTTCATGAGTGTTATGATTGTTAGTGTGAGTGGTATAAAAATTGGTGAAAGTAGAAAGAATTTGCGCCATAGTCCAGACAAGAAAAAGAATGACACACTAAAGAGTGCGCAGATAAGCCATGTCATTTGAATAATACCTATATCTTGGTTTACAAGAGATTCCGTTAAGCCTGCTTTTTCAATGTCTATGAGTTTTATTAATAAGACGTTATAGACAATGGGGCCTGTGCTAAAGCCAGCAAAGTTACATGTAAAAAATAATATTACGTTTTTCAGTGTTTTATTCATGTCTTTTCAATAGCAAAAAGACCGTCGCAAGGACAGCCTTTTTTTAACCCTTAGATCTGCAAGACAGATATTATTTTGTTTGTGCGCGTTGGAATACACGCTCTGCAGGTGCAACACGTGAAGGTGTTGAACGCGTTGGTGCTGCATATTTTGATGTCGCTTCTGCTGGTGCCGCTCCTTTAGTGTGCGTTGCTGTGCGCTCAAGAGAATATGGAGGTTGAGTATCTTGGTCACCCATGCCTGTTGTGTCACATGCTGATAATGTTAGGGCTCCGCCGACTAGGCAAAACGTTGCGAATGCTTTTTTCATGTTAGTTCCTTATTAGTTAACTTTACTTGCTATGCCATAACGACAATTCAAATTTTTCAGCTACTACTCTTGGGGTATTATCGTCTGTTTTTCAAGCCTTTTTTATTCTTTCTGGAACTTTTCCCAAGGTAGAGATATAAATATCACAGTATTTTGTGTTTAGTTTTGTTCGTTTCTGCGGGTATAGCTAAAGTAGCTGTCTATGCCAGCGTGGATGGCTTCAGCAACTTTTTTTCTGTGGGCAGGCTGATTAAGTAAGGCTGCTTCTGTTCTGTTTGACATGAAGCCCGTTTCGATCAGGATTGATGGAATGTCGGGGGCTTTAAGTACCGCAAAGCCTGCGTAGCGGTGAGCGGGATCAAGCGTGCGTATTTTCTTTTGTTTTAGTTTTTCAACTAGAGTGTTTGCAAGGAAATTTGATTGGTTCATTGTGTCGGTCATTAGGAAGTCACCGAGGATGAAGGCCACTTGTTCGTCTTCGATAGTTAAGTCTATTCCGGCGATCAGGTCGGCCTGGTTCTCTTTTTCTGCGAGTTTTGCGGTTTGTGCATCCGATGCTTTCTTTGACAGCGTGTAAACTGATGTGCCGCGGACGTTTCTCTTTTTAATCGAGTCGGCATGTATCGAAATAAAAAGATCTGCTTTATGCTTGCGTGCATAAGCAACGCGATCTCTGAGGCGAATGAAGACGTCTTTATTGCGTGTTAAGATGACTCTGTATTGACCCGATGCAGTGAGTTGTTTTTTGAGTTCTTTTGATAGGGCGAGAACGACGTCTTTTTCATAGATTTTGCTGTGCCCGATTGCTCCAGGGTCTACGCCGCCATGGCCGGGGTCGATGACGATGAGTGGTTTGATTTGTTTTGGTTTGGAATTTGTTTTGGCTTGTTCACTTTTTGTTGGGCGCAGGCTGTTTTGCGGTGGGATGGGGATTCCGTTTGTTGTGCGCTGTTTTGATGGCTCTAACCGGTCAGCGGTTTTTAGTGTGCCGTGGACTGTACCTTTTTGGGCTAGGAAGTTGCTTGGTGTTACTCGTGTGTAATCGATGACGAGGCGGTGTTGTTTGCTGTCTTGTGCTGGCAACATGAAAGCAGATTGTATTAATGCGGGTTGTGCGAGGTCTAAGACGATGCGTGATATGCTTTGGTTGAGGGCTCCCTTGCGAACAGCGGTGATGAAGGATTCTTTGGGACGATCGATGTTGTTTGTATTCCAGTGAAAGTCTGGGAGGTCGATCACCATACGATAGGGGTCGCTGAGCATGAAGGTTCGGAAATCTGATAGCTGGCTGAGGTCCAGGACGATACGAATTTTGTCTTTATGAACGCCAACGCGCATGGATTTCACATCCAGCGCATAGGCACTATTTGCTGTGATGCAAAGTATAAGTGCTAGCAAGAGGGTACGCATGAGTGTTAACCGATGATCTGAAATTCCTTTAAACAAATATATCCGTCTGATATTGCGATGACAATCTCCTTTGGGTGTGAGCGCAAAAGTGTCCCCGTTTTATATGGGTTATTTTCGGTCCATGCCGTTGCGTTATAAACGGCAAGTTTTTGTGATTCCCCGCTGTCGTTGCTTATGTTTGCAATGATTCCGAAGCGTCCGAAGGCTCGGGATTTTTTGTTTGATATTTGCGCGGTTTCGTTCCAGCTAAAAGATCTGAACTCGTCACTGGGTTGTTTATATTCTGTAGCTTTGGTGTGGTCTTGGGTTTTTGCATTTTTCCAAAAGTCTTCGATATTTTTGATGACTTTCGAGGCTGCATCTGGTGTGTGGATCGCTATTTTTGCGTTTAACGTTTCTATGTCAGTTTTGTCGTCTAGGTTTATGGGATGCTGGAATAGGATGTCTCCCGCGTCAAAGTCTTGTGTCATTTTGTGGAAGGTAAATCCTGCGGCGTCCGGTTCATGCATGATGATATAGGGTAGTGGCATGATGCCACGTGCTTTGGGTAGAAGGGCAGGGTGAAGGTTTAAGCCATATGCTTTATCTTCTGGTATTTGGGGGATTTTGTGAGGGTAACCTGAAGAGAAAAAAAGTGTACATTTTTTCTTTAGGAGTCGTTTGATTGCTTGTGTTGTGACTCTTTCTTCAGTGATTGGAATTTTTGATTGTGTGGCGAATCTATGGATTTGGGCGTTGTGTACAAATTCATTATCGCAGGGGAAAGTAAAAATTTGCATGAGCTCGTGCCCATCTGCGATGAGGCGTTGCGCGATATCTAACGTATGGTCGTATCCGAAAAAGCAAAATTTCATGCTGTTTAGTGTTTAGGAAATTGGGCTGGAGATCAAGGTTTATTCATCATCGAAGATATCCAGGACTTCGTCGAATAATTCTCCGGCGACGCTAATGGTTTCCAGATTAGCTTTGTATGCAAATTCGGCAAGTTTAATGTCTATGATTTCGGTGGCGAGGTCGTTTTCGAAGGGAGGGGCGCGTTGTATGACAGTTGTTTGAACGCCGCCTGAGGATTTTGTTTTTGATATGGTATCATGTGGTATATAGTTTTCTGTAAGGGTATTGGCAATATTTGAGGCACTTGCGTTCAGCCGCGTAGATGCGGAATGAAGCCCTGTTGTCGCGATAGATATAGCATTTATCATAATTTTAATATATCATGTGATACGTTAAGATGTTATTTAAAAAAATAACGAGCATTAAAAAAGGATTATTACTCATGCGTTTTCTTGTTTTGGCAGCTTTGTTTTTTACGTTTGTTTCCGCCCCGGTTCTAGCGAAAAAAGCGACTAAGTCTTCGTGGCGCTATACTGCAGGTGAAAAAGATGATTTTACGCCGTATATTGGGCGTCAGAAATTGGGGCAGCGTTCCCATAAAGATAATGACACCTGGACACCGCAAGATTGGTTGGAGAATGAAGGTGATGCAAAGGCTATTATTCGTGATTTTTACGAAGGCGGTATCCTTGTTAAGCAATATATTGGACGTAAACAGATACCTGCTCTTCGCGTTGGGGAGCCGTTTGTGCGTTTATCTAATTTTGATCAGAGGCGTATTTTGGCGTTTATTGATTATGTGTTTGAAATTACGACATCTACTGAAGACGGTCTGTATTATGTGTATTATGAGGCGGATGACAAAGAGCCTTTGGGCTTGTATAATAAGTATGGGTTTCAGAGCTATTAAGCTTCAGCCATTTTAAAGAGTTCCTGAGCCTAACTTTCTCCTTGATTTCCATGCAAAAACACTGTTTTATGCCCCTCTAATTCAACAAAAGGGCCTTAAAATGTCACAAAGCACTGCTGCGCAGGAAACACCTGTGAATCAAACATCAATGAATGTCTATTACGACAAAGATTGTAAACTTGATCTCATCACATCAAAAACAGTAGCAATCATCGGCTACGGCTCACAAGGCCACGCCCACGCTCAAAACATAAAAGACAGCGGCGTAAAAAACGTCATCATCGGCCTTCGTGACGGCTCAGCATCTGCCCCAAAAGCAGAAAAAGCAGGCTTCACAGTTATGTCACCCGCTAAAGCCGCAGCCGAAGCAGACGTCGTCATGATCCTAACACCAGACGAACATCAAGCAGACCTTTACCGCGACGAACTTGAAGCAAACCTCAAACAAGGCGCAACAATGATGTTCGCCCACGGCTTGAACGTCCACTTTGACCTGATCAAGCCTCGCGCTGATCTTGACGTCATCATGGTCGCTCCAAAAGGCCCTGGCCATACTGTGCGCGGCGAATATCAACGCGGCGGCGGCGTTCCATGCCTGATAGCAGTTGCGCAAGATGCGTCAGGAAACGCAAAAGACCTTGCCCTATCATACGCATCTGCAGTTGGTGGCGGTCGCTCAGGTATCATCGAAACCACA
>CAYGSA010000009.1:32545-36321 GCA_964352375.1 uncultured Micavibrio sp. | reverse complement strand
GCTCTCAAATTTTCTCCATGAGCAATTAATGCGACTGTTTGCGCTTCAGGTGAAATGGTTCGTGCACTGCGGAAACCCTCATCATGGTGAAGGCCATGTAACCAATCTGCTTCTTGAATGGTAGGAGAATCTTGAGCTTCAATGCCAACGGCGCGTAACCTAAAATGTTGTGACAATTCGGGTGATAACGCTTGATGGAAATAACGTGCAGTATATGCCGCACGTTCTACAGGCGAATGATAAATGGCATCAATATTACCAATTCCCGCTTCGTGGAGTTGGCGAACAATGTCTATCGCTTGTTCTGCAGCAATTTCTGGTTTGGATTTATGCCCGTGCCGCATAACAATAAGGCGTTTTCCTGTGAAGTCAGGTTCTGTCATTGTCATTTCTCTCTTACGAGAAAATTTACGGCTTTCTTGATTCTATGTCAAATATCTTAAGAAATTATTTCTAGTTTTTCGCTATCTGTACGCCAAAACTGGTACATTTCTCCATCATCTACGACTGTGCACTGCTCACCACCAAGCGTCTTGTATACTTCTAGCTCTTGACCATCGAATATTTTATTACAATATTTTTGACCTATTCTATTACCATTTTGATCTACAGGAAATCCTTTTGCCTCTCCAAAGATTCGCACAATATTATAGCGTTGTATTTGTTTTCCGTTTTTATCTTTCATCTGAACATCTCATAGATCATAATTACACATAACACTGATTATTCACCCATGGCGCGGTGCATGAAGAATTTTTTGGCTTTGGAAACGCGTGATACGGCGCGCAGGCCGAAGCGGCGGGCGAATTTTACGGGTGGTAAGTCATTGGAGAAGAGGCGCACGAGGCCATCGGTGACGGCAACCATCGCCATATTATCGGGGCGGCGGCGGCGTTGGTAGATTTGGAGGAGCTTTTGGGAGCCTATATCTTCGGCCTTTTCAAACGCATTATGGATGAGCTTTGAGATTTCACCCAGATCACGAAACCCTAAATTCAGCCCTTGCCCTGCGATGGGGTGGATGCCGTGCGCGGCGTCTGCGACCAAGGCCATGCGCGGGGCGATATAATCGGCGGCATGGACAAGCGAGAGCGGATAGGCCGTGCGTTTATCGTCTAGGACTTTTGTGTCACCGTAAAATTTTGGGAAGCGTGATGCGACTTGCTGGGCGAAGTCTTCGTTGCTCAGATTCATCAGTGAGTCTTTGCCTGTTTTATGTTCGGTGAACACAAGAGATGAACAATGCGTGCCGTCTTCGCGGTCGCTCATGGGGAGGATGGCGAAGGGGCCTTCGGGCCAGAAATGCTCTATCGCTTTGTTTTGATGCGGGTTTTCGTGGGTGATGAAACACACAACGGCTTGTTGGTTATAGCTCCAGCTGCGGATGTCGACATCCATGAATTCGCGCACGGCGGATTTGCGGCCATCTGCGCCGATGATGAGCTTTGCGGTCAGTTCGCGGCCGTCTTCTAATTTTATGCTGGCGTGGTCGGCGTGGACTTCGAAGTCTTGGACTTTTGCGGGGCTGATGTGCTCCGCGCTCATGTGATCGCCGAGGCATTTGCGGATATGTTTGTTCGGGATGATCCAGCCGAAGGGTTTATCATCGACTTCACGGCTGAGGAATTGAAGGAGCAGCGGGCTGTCGCCGTCCAGAATTTCTATATCTTTGATCGGGCAGCCTTCTTTGGCTATGTCGTCCCATACGCCAGCGCGCGTTAGAATTTTGGAAGAGCCGTATGAGATTGCGGTCGTGCGGTCATCGGTGGGGGCGCCCTGATCGATGCACGCGAGTTTAAGCCCTTCCGTTTGGCCAAGCAGGCATGAGAGGGACAAGCCCGCTAATCCTCCACCAACAATAATGACATCGTAATCAGTTTTCATGTGGTTGTTGTTAACACAGAGTTCACAGAGCGAACAGAGCTTTTTCTGCTGATTATTTGTGTTTAAGAGAGCATAGCAGGGTATTAAGCGATCGGCTTATCGACTTTTGAGGTCAGGTCGCCTGCGATTGGCTCGTCGTTTAGCATTTCGATCATACCGCTTTGTTGCACCGCGAAATTTGCGATGAACAGGGCGTTGGAGTAGAACACAACCGCGTCACACAGGAAGTGGCCTTGTTCGTTCATGCCTTCGAAGCTTGCCGGGCGGATTGTGCCTTCCACGACTGAGCGGGTTGTGCCGTCCATGTCTTCGGGCAGGTTTTTGTCTTCCATGCTTTCTGAAACATAGAACGGGCCTTCGTCACCACGGACGAAGAAACAGAAGAATTTAAGATATTCAAGCACATTTTCTTCATTAATCTTGATCGGGGCCTTGCTGTTGACCTCATGGATCGGAGGAGATGTTCCGTTTAGACGGAAAAGATTTCCCTGATCGGTCAGGTAATAAATTGTCATCTTTTTGTTGACCCAATTCGGATCTTGAACGCGGATTAACGCAACGCTTTCGTAGAATGGCAATGTACGCCATGCAACTTGGGTGCTGTTCGGAGATGTTCTATACTTACCGTCAATTGGGTTGATTTGATCTAGAAACCCTGCAAGTTCCTCGCCTTCGACGCTATTCCAATTATTATCGTGATACATGTTTTGCTCTTAAACTTATTAATATCAATCCAGCGAATTTTATATTGACAGAAAATTACTTAAACGCAACCCCTGCCCTATAAAATTTACGCCTTCACTAGGTAAAGCTCTAAAGAACTCAGAGCCTTACCAAGGACTATATCTTCAAATGCTTAAGACTTTCTTAAGCGCTACAGAGTGATGTGGCGATGATACCTTGTTCAAACGTTCCGCCGAACCCATACGTCACCGGGCCGTTCTCAAGGCCGCTGGCGACATCATCCGCGCACGTTACTTCTTGCGCCTCACCTGCCTGTGGTGTGATGCTCGCAAGCTCCGTTGCTGTTGCCTCGTTATCGCCTGCTGCTGGTTCTATATTGTTCAAACCGATTGCACCTTGGAAACTAATTACGCCTGTTGGGGGCAGGCCATTAATTCTTAGGCTTGCAGATGTTTCAGGTTGAGCAGGCGCTTCTGGAGCGTTCTGGAGAAAGTCTTCTGTGTTGTTTATGCCAAGCGTTGCCGCCGCTGGTGCGGGGGGCAGAGCTGGCGGTAATACTGGTGGTACTGGTGGAATAACAACAGGAGGTTCAAATATTTGGCCACGACCATCAACAGGCGCGTCATCTGCATCAATTAAACGATCTTCGATGTCAAGAAGCTCGGCTGGTGTTGCCGCGCCACCGATCACACCGTCAAATGATACACTGTCCGCATTGATCAAGATTGGTGCGCTTGCACCATCAAGGAACGTGCCTTCAGAGATTTCAACATAGAGACTGCCTGCTGGTGTGTAGCCCGTGATCTCAGTTGTGCCTAATGTGTTGCCAACCAAGTTTAGGCTATCACCAAAGACACTTATATCATCAAACTGAAGTGCTGTTGCTGCTACGCCTGCTGTATTTATAAATATATTTGATGGACCAGTTAGGTCAATATCGCCGCTTTCGAAGCGTGCCTGTGCTCCGCCGACTGTACCGTTGTCAGAGAACTGATTACCAGCAAGAGTTACAAGACCATTGCCTTCACCTTCAACGAAAAGACCGTAGGTAATAGAGTTTCTTACTCGGTTATCTGCTAAGAATACGTCGCTAACTTCGCGCAATAAAATACCGCTCGCAGCAGAGTCGCTTATGCGGTTTGCTATCAGAAGAGGGTTATCATCGCTTTTCTCAATGAAGATCCCGTTTGTGCCTGAGCTGCGGATTG
>CAYGSA010000009.1:3165-32445 GCA_964352375.1 uncultured Micavibrio sp. | reverse complement strand
CTGACACAACCGCAAGAATGCCGTTCTCAACACGGATACCATCTCGGCGCGTCGTATTAACTGTGTTGCCTTCAACCAAAGCATTGTTCGCAACATTGATACGGATACCATTGCTGCCTGCGTCGCGCACTGTGTTCTCACGGATCGTACCTGATTCACTGTTGCGGAAATATATTCCATCAAGGCCAGCGTTTGTGATTTGGTTCAACGTCACTAAAGAGTTACCAGTCTCCTCATGGTAAATGCCATGCGCGCCCGTTATGTTGATGATGTTGCCCATTACGATTGGGTTATCATCGCTTTTCTCAATGAAGATCCCGTTTGTGCCTGAGCTGCGGATTGTGTTGCCCAGAAGCTGAAGCTGGCCGCGCGCGGTTGGGAACGCGCCGTAGCTGTCGGCGAACATATTCAATGTTGTTGAGTAAATACCGTTCAAGCCAGCATTATCAATTGTGTTGTTTTCAATCACTGTGCCATCCGGGCCTTCGTGGTTGATCCCGTTCTCGCCCGTGCCGTTCACAACGTTGTTCACAATCTGTGTCCCTTCAAGATCACGGCTTGTCACGTCGATCCCGTCAACTGCTGAATTTACAACTGTATTTCCCTCGACGATGAGGCCGTTGTTGCCCAAAGCCTCGATCCCGTCATTGCCGGCGTTGCGAATTGTGTTTCCTGACACAACCGCAAGAATGCCGTTCTCAACACGGATACCATCTCGGCGCGTCGTATTAACTGTGTTGCCTTCAACCAAAGCATTGTTCGCAACGCCCAAGCGAATGCCGTTACTCCCTGCATCTGTGATCAGGTTTTCATCAAGAACGGCGTTGTGGCTGTTGCGGATAAGAACACCGTCAACATTGGCATTGCGCACTGTGTTTTGAGATAGGCGGGCGTTATCTGAATTTTCAAGATAAATGCCATGCTGACCTGTGAACGTAATCATATTCTCTTCTATGATTGCGTTGTTATCAGTCAGAGTCACGAAAATTCCGTTTGTCCCCGCATTGCTGATGTTATTATCAAACACATAAAGCTGACCGCGTGCCGATGGAAATTCACCGTAGCTGTCGGCGAACATATTCAATGTTTTTGAAGAGATTGCGTTTGTACCCGCGTTGCGGATTGTGTTGCCAACGATTGTGGTGCCGTCCGGGCCTTCGTGCTTGATGCCGTTTTCGCCCGTGCCGTTTACGGTGTTATCGGCAATTACTGTTCCCTCAAGGTCGCGGGTTGTTACATCAATTCCGTCAACTGCTGAATTTACAACTGTATTTCCCTCGACGATGAGGCCGTTGTTGCCCAAAGCCTCGATCCCGTCATTGCCGGCGTTGCGAATTGTGTTTCCTGACACAACCGCAAGAATGCCGTTCTCAACACGGATACCATCTCGGCGCGTCGTGTTAACTGTGTTCTCAATCACGTCAATTTCGTTTGATACATTTACGCGAATTCCGTTGCTGCCTGTGTTGCGGATTGTATTTTCAGCGATTATACCAAAATCACTATTGCGAACGTAAATGCCGTCTGTGCCTGCGTTACGAATGAGATTTAAACCAATGAGGAAGTTTTCAGTGCCCTCGAAGTATATGCCTTCCTGGTTCGCGGTGATGTCATTCGATACTGCGAACACGTTATTTGCACCATCTGCGAAGATGCCGTTCGTTACGTTCGTGATGATGTTGTTAGCGAGCAGAACATTTTCTGCACCATCAACAAGAATACCGACATCTGTTCCGTCACCCATTCCAGTGAAACCAGAAAAAACTGTATTATCAGCCGTTATGTTCACGACGGGTGAGTTTGGAATAATCACCGCCTCAGGCGCACGTGGGACATCTGGAACTGTAAATGCATTCGGGCCGAGCAAGCTTATGTTGTTATAATTAAGATTGACAGACTCATTGTACGTCCCTGAACCAACAGTGATTGTATTTGTGCCTGTGCCTGTGTTGCTGATTGCGTCAATCGCATTTTGGATTGATCCGCCCGCGTAGACAGGTGTTGCGCCGAATCCTGCAAATTCTTGCTGCGGGAATTCATCTTCTGAGAATGATGGACGCTCAACGCTTTCTGGGTTGTTTTGGTTCAGCGAGATTTCACCTTCACCTTCAGTTCTGAGTGTTTCTGCTTGTGCAGAGTAGAATGTGCCAGAGTTATCAATGTTAATGTCGCCGCCTTCAGCGTCGATATGGCCCGCGAGGATTGCGACATTTTCCGTTTCGATATTAACATCGCCGCCGTTTGCGTTGATCGCAGCGAGCGGCTCATTTATAAGACGTGCGCGGGTAACCCCCGCCCCACCGTCTTGGATAAAGTTTTCCGCCTTGATGTTTACGTCGCCGCCTTCAATGAGGCCTGCGTTTACAACGTCACCGCCATTGGCGAATAGAGTTATTTTTCCGTTTTGGACAGATACGCTAGAGGCCGCTTGCACGCCATCTGTATTGACCAGGCTGTCGACGATGCTTCTTGCTGTTTCCGTCGTGATGATGACGCCATTATTTTGGACAAGCGCGTCTTCGATTCTTCCGTTGACAGCAACCTCAACAAGACCGTCGCCATACATGTCAAGAGTCACCGTATCGCCAGAGGCCATTACAACATTCCCCATTTTAGCGCTAATGATACCGTTATTTACAATAAAGGGAGAAACGAATGCAGCCAAACCTGCTTCACTTACAGTGATTTGACCATTGTTTATAATCGCGCCGCCTTCAGAGACGTTTTCAAAAACCAACTGATTGTTATTGAGTAGATTTTCAATCGAAACATCAGCAGATGTGCTAATAATACTTTGAACATCAACAACGGCATTGTCTGTAAAGAACACACCATCTTTGTCTAAAATGATGATTTGAATATTTGAATTAATTCCACCGTCGATTGTTGACTGGATGTTGTCGCGGTTGTCGCTGAATGCAAAACGACGGGCGCCGTTCACCCCTTCAACATTGACCACGTGACCATTATAAACATCTGCATTTCCTGTTGCAGAGCCATTTATTGTATCAACCGTATAGTTCGTCACGCCCGGAGCAGCATAGTCGACAGATACGCTGTCTGTTTTTGTATCTGCTATCCAAGAATGCGAGGGATCAGCGACTTGTGCTGAGGCCGAGGAAGATGCCGCGATAATTGCGGTTGTTGACAGCAGAAGCGCCCCTGATCTTAATCCAAGGTTGTATTTTGCATTTGTGTTTTGTGTGGTCGCTCTCATTACTTTTTAATCCCTGTTTATACTTAATGTTTGTTAACTAAAATTTACGCATCATTATCATGTAAATTTAAAAGCCCATTACTTGCAAGTCATTGCGAAACAGGCTTATGTTTTCACTGAAATACTTACCCAAGCCGAATCAGTGATTTTTTATGCTATATAATCCCTGCTCGATTGATGCATTTTTTTCGCATTAACCCACAGAAACTATACTAAACTTTAATTATGCAATTACCTTATTACAGTTTTCTGATATAAATTCAACTTAAATATTAATCAAATCTTAATACTTTGTCAGATTTTTTTCAGAACCTAATATATCCCTTATCCAGCAGCATTTTTTCTGCAATTATCGATTTTATGTTTTTATATACTTTAGTATATTTTTTACTTTAAAAGTGGTGAGCGTTTATTTTTTTATTTGCTGAAAATCATAAATGGCTTCTTTACAAGGGCTTGTGCTTCGATATAAAGATAAGCTGTTACATCTGCGCAGTGTTTTTAAAAACATTTTGTATCTTTATACTTTGCGAAAGTTTTTTGATTAAGGGTAAAAATTATGGTTTACGTTAAGAAAACAGGCTTTTTAATAGCCGTCTCTTTATTTTCATTCGGTGCGGCCACATCCTACGCGCAAGTTGAGCAAGCGACCACAATTGCAGACCCAGCACGCATTGGACAAGACCTTTTGGATCAAGACGCGCTTCCTGAACTTTCCAGAGAAGCCCCTGCCTCAGCAAAACCAAGATTTGTTCAAAATGCGCCTGCGGGTGCAGAACATATTAAGCTCACGCTTGAAAAGCTTATGGTTGAGGGTGTCCATATTTATTCTGATGCGGATCTGTCATATATATATGAGGGATTTATCGGGAAAGAGATTACGCTGGAAGATGTTTATGCCATCTCTAATGAGATCACGAACAAGTACCGTAGTGATGGTTATATTCTGACACAAGCCGTTGTGCCGCCGCAGACTATTGATGATGGTCAAGTGACACTCCGCGTAGTGGAAGGATTTATCGATCAAATTTTAATTGAAGGGGAGCCTATTCCCAGCGCTGAAAAGCGTATCCGTGACTATGCGGAAAAGATTCGCGGTGAGAATATTGTTGATGCAAAAATTCTTGAGCATTATCTACTTTTGATTAATGATTTGCCTGGCGTTAAAGCGCGAAGTGTTCTTAGCCCGTCCAAAACTGTTGTTGGTGCCTCTGATTTGATGATTATCATTGAGCGTGATCGTTATGATGCGCAAGCGTCCTTCAGTAATAACGGAAGCCGCTTCTTAGGGCCATATCAAGGCCTGTATCGTGGGTCTTATAATTCTTTGTTTGGCTTTAACGAAAAAATATCGGGCACTGTTGCAGTTAGTGGTGATAAAGAGCGCGTGGACGAGTTGTTGTTTGGCTCGCTTTCATACGAGCAACCTATTTCCGAGACAGGCACATTGCTTCGCCTCACGGGAAGCTATACCAGCACAGAGCCTGGTGCGGATCTTGATGAATTTGACGTCGAAGGCCGCTCTCGGTTTATTCAAGGTACAGTGATCCATCCTTTTATTCGTTCACGGACTACGAATTTCACAGGGCGGTTTGGTTTTGACTTCCGCCATGTTACTAGCTCCAATGATCTTGAAGCAACACGTAAAGACCGGATTTCCAGCTTCCGTTTAGGGACGACATATCAATTTATAGATACATTCCTCGGTGTTGGCGTTAATGCCCTTGATCTTGAAATATCGCACGGTGTTGGTCTGTTTGGTGCGAGCGGCCGCAATGATTCTAATCTTACGCGTGCTGAGGGGAACTCCAGGTACCATAAGGCTGAGCTTTCTTTGCAGCGTTTACAGCGCGTTGCGCCCAAGCTCAACCTTCTTTTAGCGGGGCAGGCTCAGCTTGCGTCTAGTGCGCTTCTTAGTTCTGAAGAGTTTGGTGTTGGCGGCGCGAGTTTCGGGCGAGGATATGATTCATCAGAGATTGTTGGTGAAGACGGCTTTGCGGGTAAGATAGAGCTTCAGTGGAGACAGCCAAAAGACATTCAGCATATTAATGATTACCAGCTTTATACTTTTTATGATGCGGGTCGCGTGTTTAATAAAGACGCAACAACGTCTGATGGTAAACGGGATTCCCTTGCCTCAACGGGGTTTGGGGTGCGCGCTGATATTACGCAAGATTTCCAGGCTGGCTTTGGTGTTGCTTTTCCTTTGACGCGGCGCGTTGATGCCACAAATGACCGTGGGCCGCGCTATTTCTTTAATTTAACCCATAAATTCTAGAATTTTCTTTGCTCGTTTCAGTGTTTCCAATATACTCCATTTTTTATAATTGGAGTAAATCCTCGTTTTGAAACGGCCTGACTTTATTATTGGTGGTGCCACGCGCAGCGGTATGGGCGGTCTTATTGCAACATTAGACCATCATCCGCAAATCTTTTTTGCTGTGCGTAGAGAGCATCGGTTTTTTGCGCGCGGTGGCCTTTTAGAAACGGCTCCTGATCTTGTGCGAGATGACTTCAAAGATGCGAACAGCGTTGAGGGCGAGCGCCTCTCTGAAAATCGGGTTTTACATGGTGAACGGGAGTTTGATCCGGAGCGTGCGTCGAAAGGATGCCCGCATGCGAAAGTTATTTTTATTTTACGCGATCCTGTTGTGAGGGCACACCAGCAATTCCTTCATGCCTTATCCGAGAAAAAAGAGACTGTACGTAATTTTGAAAATGCGATAGAGGCTGAGCTTTCTGGTCTTCGCTCGCCTGAAACGACAGGACGATGCTGGCTTTACAAGAATCAATATCATAAACATATCCAACATTGGCTGTCTTTTTATAATAGGGACACTATGCTTTTTTTAATTTATGAGGAATGGCTGGATAGTGTGGGCAAGACATTGGAGCCTGCGGAAAAATTTTTCGGTCTCAAGCCCAAATCCCTCGTGATTTCATCTTCGTTCAACGAGCCTGAGCCTAGGAAAAAGCGCGTGATCAGCGATCTTATGCGCGAGCAACTGGAGGATTTATTCGCCATTGATAAAAGCTATGTTTCTAATTTGATAGGCCGTGAAATTCCCTCTTGGAAACGTTCTTAAAACACTATAAAACACTGGAACTTTTCTTTAAATAGGCGCATTATAGCGCTACGTGTGTAGGTAGATAACTATGAAAATTTATTATTTTTCGGGCACAAAACTGCCCTCTCGAAATCCTGAATCGATCCATGTCATGAAAATGGCACAGGCTCTTGCTAAGAATGGGCATGAGGTTTCGCTTTATGCGCGGGCGATTGCGCCTGTCGCGTTAGAGGATCTCTTTCAAAGCTATGACACCGAGGCCTGTTTCTCCTTGCGGCTTTCATCGCCTATTATCCCCCCTGCCTTGTCTGCGTTACAGCCGCTCAGGCACGGGAACCCCGATCTTGCTTATGGGCATGACGTGCTTGCGCTGTCTATGGCGGCGCGTGAGGGCGTGTCTGTGATTTATGAAGCGCACCGTTTTCCGAGAACGTCTCTAAACAGGCTTGCGCTCAACAAGCTTTTGGAGCGTGATAACCTTAAAGCTATTATTGCGGTTTCAGATGTTTTGAAACAGGAATTTTTGCAGTGCTTTCCAAAGCTTAAGCCTGAACAGATTTTTGTTGCGCATGATGGGGCGGATTTAATCAACTACCTTGATCGTCCCGCCAAGACCCTTGAAACATTAAAAGGCCGTCTTGAGGCGTTTAATGTTGGTTATGCGGGATCGCTGCATCCTGGTAAGGGGCTTGCGCTTATCTCTCGCATTGCGCGGATTCGTCCTGAATATGACTTTCATGTTCTGGGGGGAACGCAAAAGCAAGTGCAACGTTTGCAGACTGAAAACAAGCTCAAAAATATTCATTTTTATGGGCATCGTGACCATGTTGAAGTGCCTTCTTATCTCAAAGCTTTCGACATTTGTATTGCGCCGTATCAGCATCGGGCGCTGATTAAGACGGGGCGCAATACTTCGCGCTGGATTTCGCCGATGAAAATTTTTGAGTATATGGCGGCGGGTAAGCCTATTTTATGCTCTAACCTTCCAGTTATGCGGGAAATCTTGAAACATGACTATAATGCGATACTCCTGCCGGCTTCGGATGAACAGGAATGGGCGGAGACGATTGATTCGCTCAAGGATGATCCTAAAATCGGCGCGGCGCTTGGCCAGAATGCCTATGACAGTCTGAAGCATAATTATACCTGGGATCAGCGTGCGGAGGCCATATTGCGTTTTGCTGCGCGGGAGCATTCTTCTATTCGTTTTGCACAGGCGTCTTAAAATTCTATAAAAGCCACGGCGATTGCAATGATATTGCCTAAAGCGAATATCCCGTATGATATTTTTAACCAAGTATATTTTGGTAAAATCGCATAGCGAGATGTGTCGTATAAATCATTCACGACTGTTTCGGCGAGTTTTTCTGTGTCGTTAAAGGTGGGCATGAAGCGCTTGAGGTATTCATCCTTCTCCATATGGCCAATATCATTAAAATGCAGCAGGTTCAGTTCTCGGTCACTTGATTTGCGGTAGCGCCGTTTGGGATAAATACACATGATTGCGGCGAGAATACTAAAGATGGCGGTGATAATCGAGATTATGGCGGCGTGTTCGTAGCGTCCATGCTCCACCGCGTTAATGCAGACGGGTACGAGAACGGAGTTTAGGAGGATCATGACCTGGGCTTTTTGGTCGAGCAGTTGCAAGATCGTTGTAAACTTTTGCACTGTTGTGCCCATGACCTGACCGCGCATGAGGGCTTGCCAGCGCTGGAGTTCCGGCTCTGCTTTGTGCGGCGGACAGTTATCGTTATTGGGCTTGGTTTTCTTCTTTGTCATTTTTGTTGGCATTGCCTTGTGGTGTGATCTGCTCTTCGCCTGCGGCTGGCATTATGTCTTGCAGGTCTTTTGCAGCCTCGTCCATTGCGATGTCAGCGGTTTCTTCAACCGTATATTCTGCAAGGCCGGGCGGGGTTGTTTCAGCAAAGCGTGGGCCAAAATCATCTGCGAGTACCGTACCGCCAAGGCCTATCACACCTAAAAATGTCAGGGCTGTTTTGCGCATTTTTTTATCCTTTTGTTTTGTTGGCTTTGCATAGCACAGATTGTGTTTTTATGTCAAAAATAATTTCGTTGTTGTAACTTCTTGCCTACACTTGTTATATATGTTTTTTATCATACATGCGGTTTTCAATCATGACAATTTTTAGCACTGAAAAAATTATTTGCGGATCAGAGGATATGCCTGACGGGGATGACCCGCATATTGATCATGGTTTAATTTTACAGACCAAGCCAAGGACGCAAAAGCCGTCTATGTATAAAGTTCTTATTTTGAATGATGATTATACGCCGATGGAGTTTGTTGTGCATGTTCTTGAAAGTATTTTCAAAAAGAGCCGCCAAGAAGCCACCGATATTATGCTGCATGTTCACAGGCGCGGCGTTGGAGTGTGCGGTATTTTTACCTTTGAGGTTGCCGAAACCAAAGTGGCGCAAGTCATGGATTTTGCCCGTGCGAACGAGCAGCCGTTGCAATGCACGATGGAAAAAGAATAGCAGTTCGCTGCATAATATAAATCTCATATATTCTCCTAATCCCCTACTGGATAAGTTTTCAAAATTTCCTTGACGCATTTGATTAAGTTAAGCTATGCATTAATTGCATCTTTAGTATGCGTTTTTTGCACTATAAACTTGAGGTATCATAAAATGACTGAAACAGCCTTTATATTAAATACGTTTTTCCTTTTGGTTTGCGGGGCGATGGTCATGTTTATGGCGGTGGGTTTTGCTATGCTGGAAGCGGGTATGGTGCGCAGTAAATCTGTCGCCGTCATCCTGGTTAAGAATATCGGGCTGTATGCGATTGCGGGGCTGATGTTTTTTCTGGTTGGCTATAATTTGATGTTTACAGGGGTTGATGGCGGGTTTTTTGGAACGCCTATGCCTTGGAACGGGGATGATTCCAAGGCGCTGCGTGGGGATTATAGCGCAAGTTATAGCTCTTATGCCTTCTGGTTTTTCCAGATGGTTTTTGTGGCGACAGCGGCGTCTATTGTCTCGGGCGCGCTGGCGGAGCGGATTAAGCTCTGGCCGTTTATGGTCTTTGTTGCGATGCTTTCCGGTTTCATATACCCCATAACAGGCAGCTGGGTATGGGGCGAAGGCTGGCTTTATGAGATTGGTTTTAGTGATTTTGCTGGCTCGACGCTTGTTCATTCTGTCGGGGGATGGGCGGCTTTGGCAGGGGCGCTTATTCTTGGGGCGCGCAAAGGGCGGTTTGATGAGGAAACGGGCGCGGCTGTTCCGATTGCAGGGTTTTCGTTGCCTCTGGCGACGCTTGGTACGTTTGTTTTATGGTTTGGCTGGTTTGGGTTTAATGGCGGATCACAGCTTGCGATTGGTTCAACAGAGGATGCTTTGGCGGTAGCGAAAATCTTTGCCAATACGAACGTTGCCGCGGCAGCGGGCGTTGTCACGATTCTTATCCTCAACCAAGTGATGAGTGGGCGGGTTGATTTACCTATGGTTTTGAATGGAGCGCTTGCGGGGCTTGTTGCAATCACGGCTGGGCCACTTCTTCCGAGCCTTCCACTCGCGCTGGCGATTGGCGCTATGGGGGCCCTCATTATGTTTGGCGCATCAAAGGCGCTTGATTACTTCAAGGTCGATGATGTTGTCGGCGCGATCCCTGTGCATTTAGCCGCTGGCATTTGGGGCACGATTGCGGTTGTGTTCTCAAACCCTGAAGCGTCTTTGAGCGTTCAGCTTACGGGCATTGCCGCGATTGGTATTTTCGTCTTTACCGTTAGTTTTGCGATTTGGATGATTATGAAAGCCAGCATCGGCATTCGCCTTCATTGGAATCAGGAGCAGTTAGGCGGTGACCTCTCAGAGCTTGGCGTTCGTGCGTATAATTTTGATTTCCATGAAGACCACCCGGAACCGACGAAATAAGTTTTATTTCTTAACTTTTTATCAAGACGTAGCGCCGTAAAAAAGAGTGTGATAAAGTTTTTTTACTGTATTTTAAAGGACTAGGCTTATGCTCTCTCGTAATCTTGAACAGACACTCCACCGCGCTTTGGCGATTGCCAATGAGAAAAGCCACGAATATGCGACGTTGGAGCATCTTTTGCTGGCGCTAACCAGTGATCAGGATGCGATGGCGGTTTTGCGCTCTTGTGGCATTGATCTGGATGATTTGTCTTCGTCCCTGCTCCATTACATTGAAAATGACCTGACGGGGCTGATTAACGCGGACATTGAAGAATCAAAGCCGACGAATGCGTTTCAACGCGTCCTTCAGCGCGCGGCGATTCATGTTCAATCATCGGGTCGCGAAGAGGTTACGGGTGCAAATGTTTTGGTTGCCTTGTTTTCTGAGCGTGAGAGCCACGCAGTTTATGTATTACAAGAACGCGACATGACGCGGTTTGATGCGGTGAATTACATCTCGCACGGAATTGCGAAGGTTGCTTCGAAGAGTGATACGCAAAAAACTCCGCAAGGAGTAGAAGAAGAGAAAGAAATTAAGGTCGGGAAAGAGGCGCTTGATAGCTATTGCGTTAATCTTAACGAAAAAGCGTCTGAGGGTGGGATTGATCCGCTGATTGGGCGTGATACTGAAGTTGATCGCACGATCCAGATTTTGTGCCGTCGCTCCAAGAACAACCCGCTTTATGTTGGTGATCCAGGGGTCGGGAAGACGGCAATCGCAGAGGGGCTTGCCAAGCGCATTGTTGAAAAAGATGTGCCCGAGGTTTTACATGGGGCGGTGATTTACTCGCTTGATATGGGCGCTTTGCTGGCGGGAACACGCTATCGCGGGGATTTTGAAGAAAGGCTGAAAGCCGTGCTGTCTGAGCTTGAAAATATTGAAGATTCGATCCTGTTTATTGATGAAATCCATACCATCATTGGCGCGGGCGCGACGAGCGGCGGGGCGATGGATGCGTCTAACCTGCTTAAGCCTGCCTTGTCGAATGGGGAGCTGAAATGTATTGGCTCGACGACCTATAAGGAATATCGCAATCACTTTGAAAAAGACCGCGCGCTGGTGCGACGGTTCCAGAAAATCGATGTGCCCGAGCCGAGCGTTGAGGATGCGATTAAAATCCTTGAGGGCTTGCAGCCTTATTACGAGAAATATCACAAGATTAAATATACGCGTAGCGCCCTGGTTGCGGCGGTGGAGCTTTCTGCGAAATATATTGGTGAGCGCAAACTGCCCGATAAAGCCATTGATATTATTGACGAAGTTGGCGCGGCGCAGATGTTGGTGACCGCCGATAAGCGCAAGAAAACGATTGGCCAGAAGGACATCGAAGATGTTATCGCTGCGATTGCGCGCATCCCATCGACGACCATGAACAGTAATGACCGCGAGGCTTTGCAAACGCTTGAGCGTGATTTGAAGACGCTGGTTTATGATCAGGATACTGCGATTGATATGTTGTGTAATTCGGTGAAAATGGCGCGCGCGGGGTTGCGCGACCCTGAAAAGCCGATCGGTTCTTATTTATTTTCTGGCCCGACCGGGGTTGGCAAAACTGAGGTTGCGCGCCAGCTCTCTAAATCGCTCGGCGTTGAATTGCTCCGTTTTGATATGTCGGAATATATGGAGCGTCATTCTGTGTCGCGTTTGATCGGGACGCCGCCGGGCTATGTTGGTTTTGATCAGGGCGGCCTTTTGACCGATAAAGTTGATCAGCACCCGCATTGTGTGCTGCTGCTCGATGAGATTGAAAAGGCGCATCCTGATTTGTTCAACTTGCTGTTACAGGTGATGGATTACGGCAAGCTTACGGATAATAACGGGAAGACGATTGATTTCCGCAATGTCATTTTAATTATGACGACCAATGCGGGGGCGTCAGATATGGCGAAGAAACCAATTGGTTTTGGCCGCGATATTGCCGATCAGGATTATGCGGATAACGCCGCGATTACCAAGAGCTTTACGCCTGAATTCCGTAACCGTCTTGATGCGATTGTGCCGTTTACTAACCTTAAGCCTAGAACGGTTGAGTTGGTGGTTGATAAATTTGTTATCCAGCTTGAAGCGCAACTTTCGGATAAGAATGTGATGATTGAGCTGTCATCGAAGGCGCGGAAATATCTGGCGAAGAAGGGCTATGATGTCACGATGGGTGCGCGTCCGCTTGGGCGCATTATTCAGGAGAAAATCAAACGGCCTTTGGCGGAAGAGATTTTGTTCGGGCGCTTGCAAAAAGGCGGCGCGGTGAAGATTGATTATGACGGCAAAGAGCTGAGCTTTAAGTATGAAGCGGAGAAGCCGAAAAGACGGCGTAAAGCAAAAGACGGCACTAAAGTCAGTCAATAATGTCAAACATTATCGTGCCACCAGGACGTAATAAAACGCGTTGAGCGTTCCCGCAGAGTTTTGGACGCATCCATAGAACTTGCCGAGGGTTTCATTGGCGTCAATAGGGTCGGCAGATGCAAAAGAGCCGGTGAATTTTGTGGCCGTGTCCATGGCGGCGAGGTCGAGCGGTGGGGCGTTGCCCGTGTTCGTAATTCCAGCCTTAGTGTTAATTTCCTCACAAATTTCATCGCGCAGGTAATTCAGCACGATGGCGATGTCGTTGCCTTCGCCGCTGCCGCTGTCTTGGCCGATGCCGTCTATGGGCGTGGCGGCGGTGAAGACGTACTCCCCGTATGTTGCAGCGGCGCTATGGGATTGCTCAAGCCACTCGACGTTAGGGCGTATGTAGGCCGTGCCCCCGCTGCTGAAGACTTTGCACTCATCAGCTGCAACGGGAGAATGTTCATAGCCTGTAATGAAAACATTTTCGAAGCTTATCTCTGTGGCGTCGCAATCGTTGGAGATTTGCAGATCTTTCACGACGTCTTTCACATTTTGCGCGTAGGAAAGGATTTCAGAGGCGAAAATTCCTTGCTTTTCTTTACTTATCGACCCGCCAGATGGCGCGCGCATCATGCTGGACACAGTCACGCCCAGCGCCGCGAAAAGTGCGACGGCCAGCAGAATATAAACAAGTACAGATCCGTTTTCATTTTGAGGGTTTTTTAATCTCATGATGTTAGTGTATCATTTAGATATGAAATGCCAAGGCGATTGATATGAACGAGAACTCTACTATCCTGATTGTTGAAGATAACGACGTGAGCCGTGATTTAATGCGTGGTATTTTAGAGGGTCAGGGCTATAGGGTTGTGGGCGCGGCGGATGGTGTGCAAGCGCTGGAAATTTTGGATCAGACGGTGATTGAACTGGCCTATGTGGATTTGAAAATGGAGCCCATGGGCGGGTTTGAGTTTATCAAGCATTTGCGCGAGCATAATAAAAATGCCAAGGGTTTGGGCGATCAAAAATACCTTTTTCCGATCGTGATTGTCACCGCCGATGAGTCGAGCGATGTTCTGGTGCTGGCGCAGGAACATGGCGCGGCGCAATTGTTCAAAAAGCCCGTAGACCCTGAGCGCCTGGTGCAAACAACGCGCAAGTTATTGGGGCAGTGATCCGGTCACTGACGTCATCCTTCGCTATGCTCAGCATGACATTAAAGTTTGATTTTTTGTGAATTTTGTCCTATTATGTTTGGACATTGTTAGTTTTTTGACCGAAAAACGATGGCACCCCCACCCCCCTTGAACCTTAAAAACGACATGAAGGAAGTCAATGTTTTTATTGTAAAACAGTTACTTACTGTTCACAATATTTTTGAATAATTGCGATAGCTTTGCTGCGGGAGAGATTTTCTTTTTCTTGCAACAGATTGATTGCAGAATCTTTGTCTTTTTTCTCGGTGAGTATCGGTTTAAGGGTCTTCCATGTCTGCGCACTGATCGCGTCATAGGCGTCGTTGGTGCGTTTATGCTGTATGGCTTTGGCGTTGAGTTGCTTGCCCAAAAACTGATCCAGATCATTTTTTCCGCAGGCCAGAACTTCAAACCAGCGACCTTGATGAAAGGCGATAGGAATTTCGGCGAATAACAGGCCGGAGACTTCGCCGCATTGATTAGCTGTGCGTCTGATCGGCGCGCTGAGGGTGTATTCTGGCTCTATGGGCAGAAAGGCTTTGTCGCGGTAGAATTTCTTTATTTTTGCTTCGATGTCCAGCATCTCTACCTGTTCTATACGGACGAATTTTTCTTCTATATTTTCGATATGTTTGGCTTTGTGCAGGAAATTATCCTGTACAAAGCGCGTGAGATTTTCGGTCATGCAACTGCGGGTTTCAGGGTGTATGAGCAGCCAGTATTTGTCTTCGTCGCGCTCGCGGGCAGCTTCGGTGTAGAGGGTAATGAATTGCTTTTGCTCAACTGTCATGTTGGGCGATTGTGCGTGCGCAAGCCAAGGAAAGACAACGAGAAAGAGGAGCGCTGCTCTCATGCCTCTCATGCTTCGATCTCGAAAACCGCGTCGATTTCCACCGCTACGCCGAGGGGCAGAGACGGTGCGCTTACGGCAAAACGGGCATGTTTTCCTGCATCACCCATTGTCGCGGCGATGAGGTTTGATGCACCATTTATCACGGTGGGTTGATCGGTAAAGTCAGCCGTGGAGTTTACAAAACCGCCGAGCTTGACGCAGCGTTTGACTTTTGACCAGTCGCCGCCAACGGCTTCGTTGACTTGGGCGAGGATATTAAGCGCGCAGGCTTCGGCGGCTTTTGCGCCCTCTTCCACGCTGAGCGTATCGCCGACGCGGCCTAAATGCATTTTTTCACCATTTAAAAACGGGATTTGGCCAGAGACGAAAACCATATTACCAGACACGACATAAGGGACATAATTTGCTGCAGGCGCGGCAACTGCAGGGAGCTGTTGTCTCAGTTCTTTCAGTTTTGTTTTCAAAGTCATGCGTTTTGCCCTTTTCGTTTGTGTTAAGCCCTGTATACTCTTATTGTAATGGCGTTTAAGTGCCATGCAGGCTTACGCCCTATTTAGGGCGAGACTGCAGTCGCAGCCTTTATAGCACGAGCATTATTGGATGGTCATGCTATATTTGTAACAAAGTTTATAAGGTTTTTAATTATGGGATTTTTCAGTTTTTTGGGTGTTATGTCGCCTGCGCATATTTCTTTATTTACCGCATTGTCGCGGGGCAAGAAAATTGGCACGGATCAGGATGGGAATGTGTATTACGAAGCCAAAGCGCGCAAGGGATATCATCGCACGCGCAGATGGGTGATGTATAAGGGCGCGCCCGAGGCGACCAAGGTTCCGCCAGAGTGGCATGGATGGCTGCATCATCAAACCAACGCTGTGCCGAGTGAGGACGCGCCTTCGCTCCGCCGTCCTTGGCAAAAGCCGCATATTCCCAATATGACAGGAACAACCGCCGCTTATCGTCCACCTGGGCATATTTTATCAGGCGGCAAGCGCGAAAAGGCAACGGGGGATTATGAAGCTTGGCGGCCTGGGGATTAACTCGGCTCTGGACTTTCTTACATCCGCGAGTCATATTGTTTTTTTAAATTTTAAAAGAGATTTTACCGATGAAACGCAGTATTGCAGAAACAGTTTTAGGGGCGATTGTTGTCTTCGTTGCCTGCGCCTTTTTAGCCTATAGCGTCAAAACAGCGGATGTTGGCGCGTCGGATGGCTATATTATTACTGCTGATTTTTCCAGTGTTGGTGGCCTGAAAGCGGGTGATGCGGTGCAAATTAGCGGCGTTAAAGTTGGCACTGTTGCACAAGTTGCGCTTATGCCTGAAACCTATTTGGCCCGCGTTTATATGAATATTCGGAGCGGGTATTCTCTTCCCACTGATACAGCGGCGCTGATCAGCAGTGAGAGCCTTCTTGGCGGGCAGTATTTAGCTCTGGAACCTGGCGCAGATGAGGACATTATCGAGGATGGCGGCGCAGTTCAGTATACCCAAGCTCCGCAAAACCTTGAGCAGCTTTTAGGTCAATTCATATTTAGTATTCAAGATGAAAAATCAGAGTAGGTTTTTACTCGCTGCGTTATGTGGCTTTTTTGCTTTTTCTGCGCCTGTTAAGGCCCAGCAGGAAATGACGGAGTATCCGCGTGTTCGCTTGCAAACTCTTGATAAAGCCACAGCGCGAACGGAGACTTTTAACGTGCGGATTGGGTCAACGGTTAAATTTGGCCCGCTTTATATTCGTCCACGCGTTTGCAAGAAAAGCTCTCCGCTTGAGGAACCTGAATCCGCATCGTTTTTAGAAATTTGGGAAGTTAATTCAGAAGATAAGGCCGAGTGGGTGTTTAGTGGCTGGATGTTTGCTTCCTCACCTGCTCTGTCGGCGATGGATCATCCGATTTATGATGTATGGGTTCTGGATTGTCTGGATTATGAGCAAATCGCAATCGAAGACGTGACCGATGAAGAGTCCGATGTTACGCCGCCTCCGTCAGAAGATGAGCAAGACTTGTTGAAGGACTAGGATTTAAGGTAGGCTTTGAGCATCTCTTGTTCTGTTGGATTTTTAAAATCAAAAACGCAGATTTTTCTGAGTGCTGGTTCCAAGGCTTTTATGTAGTCTTTATGATTAAGTTCATAGACCCCGAATTGTTCGAGGTGGTCATTGGTGAATTGTGTATCGAGAATTTCGTAGCCCGCCTGATTTAATCTTGCTGCCAGATGGATCAGCGCGATTTTACTGGCGTTGGTTGTGCGGGAAAACATGCTTTCGCCAAAGAATGCGCCGCCGATTGAGATGCCGTACAGGCCGCCTAGAAGCTCATGCCCTTGCCAATATTCGACGCTGTGAGCGTGGCCTTTTTTATGAAGTGCACAATAGGCGTCTATGATTTGGGAGTTGATCCATGTGTCGGGGCGATCGCTTGTGGCCTCGGCGCAAGCTTCTATGACGTCCTTAAATGCGGTGTTAATTTTAATTGCGTAGCCGCCGCGCTTTATTGCTTTTTTGAGGCTTTTGGGGATGTGCAAATTGGGTATGGAGAGTTGACCACGTCTTTCCGGGCAAACCCATTCCACGTATCCTGCATGGGCGCTGTGCGCCATGGGAAATAAGCCTTGGCTGTAGGCGGTGAGTAGAATTTCGGGCGTTAGGACAATTTGCATTCGGTTAGTATTACAAATTTTCTGTCATCAGGCTATTACATGCCGAAAGGATATTCTTTTTTTAGAAGGTCGTTTTCTTCACGCATTGGTTTGAGCGCTTTAGCGTAAGTTAAAAGAATATCTAGAGAATAATGTGCACGGTTTTTTATGTAAGAATCGTTTTCATTGTTCGTGTCCATGTTGTGATCATTCATCACGTTTTCGACATTTTGGACGATGAGGTGATCTGGTATGTAAAGCATGCGGTTGTTTTTAAAGCCGCTCATGCGAAGTTCTGCGATGGGGTATGTGCCGCCGCGGCTGGCGGAGACGCCAACCAGTAATGTCGGTTTATGCGCTGCATGCTGTGATGAGACATAGAGCAAGAAATTCTTTAATCCACCAGGTACCATGCCGTCCCATTCGGGTGCAATGATGATGAGTGCGTCGGCGCTTGTGATTTTTTTCAAGTGAGGTTTAACTTGATTTGCGAGATCTGATTCTGGGTTCCATGCGCTTTCGTCCCACAGGGGGATATCATTGCCAGAGAGGCTTATGATGTCTGTGGTGGATGATTTCTTTTGCAGTGCGTCCGAGATCCAATTTGCAACTTTCAAAGATTGTGCCTGCGGGCGGTGCGATCCTGAAATTATAGTGACATGCATATTATGCTCCTTATGCTCCGTTTTTTTCTTCGAGCTTTTTCTCTAGCCAGTGGATGGTGTAATCACCTGATCTGAATTCGGGTTCGTTCAATATCCATTCATGCAATGGCAAAGTTGTTTTCACGCCCTCAATTACGGTCTCACGGATGGCACGGAGCAACCGTTTAATGCATTCTTCACGGTTGCGGCCATGGACAATGAGCTTGCCGATCATGGAGTCGTAATGTGGAGGAATTGAATATCCTGCGTAAATTGCGCTGTCGAAGCGCACTCCCAAGCCGCCAGGCGCATGGAATTGTGTGATTTTTCCAGGGGACGGGACGAATGTATCAGGATCTTCGGCGTTTATACGGATTTCAATCGCGTGTCCACGAAAGCGGAAATCGTCTGTGTTTTTAATGGTTAACTCCTCGCCTGCGGCGACGCGGATTTGCTCGGCGATGAGATCAATGCCTGTGATCATTTCAGTGACGGGGTGTTCCACTTGAATACGGGTGTTCATTTCCATGAAGTAGAATTTACCGTCTTCATACAAGAATTCGATTGTTCCTGCGCCAAGATACCCGAGGCCGCGCACAGTATCCGCGGCAAGTTTACCAATATATTTGCGTTCTTCGTGCGACAGAATTGGCGAAGGGCCTTCTTCTATCAATTTCTGGTGACGGCGCTGGATTGAGCAATCGCGCTCTCCGAGGTGTATTGCATTACCGTGCGTATCGCCGAAAACCTGGATTTCAATGTGACGCGGTTTTTCGAGGTATTTTTCGATATAAACTGTATCATCACCGAAGTTCGCTTTGGCTTCTGAGCGAGCGGTGTTGTATTTTTCGACGAACTCACCCTCTTCGCGGATGACCTGCATACCTTTACCGCCACCGCCACTTGCGGCCTTGATTAACACGGGGAAGCCCATATCGATAGACATTTTCTTTCCGTCTTCCGCTGTTTCCACTGCGCCGGGTGAACCGGGAACAACCGGCAAGCCTAATGCTATCACCGTTTGTTTCGCGGTGACTTTATCGCCCATTTTGTCGATAAGATCAGCAGAGGGACCAATAAACGTAAAGCCATGTTCTTCAACCATACGAGCGAATTGTGCGTTTTCGGAAAGGAAGCCATAGCCGGGGTGAATGGCCTCTGCGCCTGTTAGGGCGGCGGCGGTAAGAATGGCAGGAATGTTAAGATAGCTGTCTTTACCGGCGGGGGGGCCAATACACACCGATTCATCTGCGAGGCGAACCGCCATAGAGCTGGCATCTGCTGTTGAATGCACCGCTACGGTTTTAATACCCATCTCTCGACAGGCACGTATGATCCGAAGAGCGATTTCACCACGGTTGGCAATGAGGATTTTCTTGAACATTTTACTCTATCACCATCAGAACGTCACCAAATTCAATAGGTTGACCGTTTGTGACAAGCATTTGCGTTACTGTGCCTGATGTTTCTGCCTTGATTGGGTTCATGACTTTCATGGCTTCGATAATAACAAGGGTATCGCCTATATTAACTGTATCGCCTTTTTTCATGAAGGGTGGTGCGCCTGGCTCTGATTGCAGATAGGCGGTGCCGACCATTGGTGACTTTATTGCGCCAGGATGTGCGGATGCGGTTTGTGCGGGGGCGTCTAAGCTTGCCTTTTGTGGCACGGCGGGGTCTGAGGCCATTTGTACGGGCGCTGCGGCAACAACGCCGCCGCCTTTGGAGACACGAATAGCTTTGTCGCCATCTGCAACTTCGATTTCAGTTAGACCCGTTTCATTCAATAAATCTGCGAGCTCTTTAATCGCATCGGAATCAATTTTCATCAATTTATCTTATTTGTTATTTCAATATTTTTTCTTAAGTCTTTGAATACAAAAGTTTTGCAAGTTTATCAAGCGCCATTTCATAACCATGTGCGCCTTGTCCCATAATTATTTCTGTCGCGAGGGGTTCTATGTAGGAGATGTGACGGAATTCCTCGCGTTGTTTGGGGTCGGAAATGTGGACTTCTATTATTGGTATGTCGTGCAGCTTAAGGGCGTCGTGGATTGCGATTGACGTGTGCGTGTAGGCCGCAGCGTTTATAATAATGCCGTCAATTTTTTCACGCGCTTGTTGAATCCAATCGACAAGCGCGCCTTCGTGGTTGGATTGTTTGAAATTGATTTGCACATTCAGCGCTTTTGCTTTGGCCGTGCATAGATGCTCAATGTCTTGCAAGGTCTGTGCGCCGTAGATCTCTGGCTCGCGTAGACCGAGCATATTGAGATTTGGGCCATTTAAAATCAAGATTTTTTTCATAGCCATTTCGCTCTGGCTTCTGCGAATTTCTCAAGGATTTCGGCAACAGTCGGTGTTTGCTCTCCTTGCTTATAGATTTGATTTTTGCCGATCAAAAGCGTGGGAATCGAATTAAAGCCCCAAGTCTCGAAATGCATGTCATTCTTTTTAACCCATTCCATCACATTGGGATCATTCATGTCGCGCCCTAGTTTATGTGTATCGAGGCCGATGTCTTTTGCACGTTTTAACAATGTTTCTTCATCATCAATCGGCCAATGATCATAGACAGCGTTAAACATCTCAATAAATTTCCCCTGTTCTGCTGCGGCATAGACGGCCGATGTGATCACGCCGCTCCAGTCATCTGCGAACGTTACTGTGCGGGGGATATAGATGATGTTTCCGTCGCGCCTTATAGCCTCAAGAAGAACGGGGTGGAGCGCTTGGCAATGCGTACATCCATATTTATTGAAATCAACGACCATCAGATCTGCTGTTGGGGATGTTTTATATGTGTATTTTTCAGGCACGTCATAGACCGTGAACAGATCGTTACGCAGTTGAATAAAGCTGTAGGCTAAATAGAAAACAGCCAGCATCAAAAGTCCAATCAGAATTTTATGCTTTTTCGTCAAGTTCTTCATGGGTGATTCTGGCTGTTTTGTTTATTCTGCTTCTACTGTGCTTTGGCGGCGCGGGCTTCTTCCAAACCTTTGCGAAGACCATCAGCGCCAATATATCCAGGGTAAATTTTTTCACCGATAATGAAGCCTGGTGTACCGCGAATACCGAGGTCACGCGCCATATCCAATGTTTTATTAATTTGCTCCCCTATATCAGGGTGTTCTACATCTATTTTGAACTGATCAATGTCCAAGCCAATCGATTCAGCAAGTTTGATGTAGGCGTCATCTGTTTGGCTGCCTTTGTAATCCATCAGGGCAGTGTGCATTTCAAAGTATTTATCCTGCTTTAGAGCAGCAAGGGCGAAGGCCGCCATTTTTTTCGATGACGGGCTGAGGATTGGCATTTCCTGAAAAATGACGCGGACGTTTTTGTCTTCCGCCAAAATTGTTTGAATGTCTTGGAACGCTTTGCGGCAATATCCACAGTTATAGTCAAAGAATTCGACCAGAGTCACGTCGCCTTCAGGGTTACCTGCCATCGGCAAGTCATTGCTTTTGAAGAACTCAATATATTCCTTGAGGTTCTCTTGTGCGCTTTGCTGAGTCTTTCTTTCCTGATCGGCGCGATGATTTTCAACCGAGTCCAAAATTGCCTGCGGGTTTTCTGCGAGGAACTTTTTGAACAGCACTTCGATTTCTTTGGTTTGCTCGTCAGTGAAGCTTTGTGCGTTTGCGCTGATTGGTGCGCATAGTAAAGCCACGCAGCTTGCGAATGCTAAAAATTTTATTTTATTTTTTCTCATTGTTCTTACTCCTTCACGCTGAGATACAGTTTAGACCAACTTATTCGGATAATTTTTCAAGAAAGTTACCCTTTTTCCATTGTTTCAATAAAAGATAATATATCTTTTGCCTTGAGCCACAAGAGGCTTCCTTCTTTTTCTTGCGCAATAATAGCCTGTGCGTGCTGCTGGGCATAGTCAATGCGCCTTTGCAATAAGGCCTCTTCCGCAAGATGTATCTTGGCGCGGCTTTCGTTGCCCTGCCTGCCATAGGCGATGGCTAGAAAGCGGTGTATCCGACTTGTGCGGGGTTCTTTGATAAGGGCAAGTTCCAGATTCTCAATGGCTTCGTTTAGATATTTTGGCTCGTCATTCTTGGCGGATTCGATTAGTGCGTGGGCATAGGCTACCTGTATGAGCGGCGCATTCGGAAGGTACTGGAGCGCCATGGCATAAGACATTACCGCATCCTCTACGCGGCCGAAATCTACGAGCATTTGACCTTTTAGCTCGTGGAAATAGGGGTTTTGAGGTTCACGCAGCAGGAGATCGTCGATGCGTTTTATGGCTTCCTCCACTTTGTTTTCACGATATGCCGCAATGGCGCGGGCGTAATCAGCGGCGATGGAGTGGTCTGTGTCATTGTAAACCCATGGAATTTGTCCTGGCTTGGTGAAACCAACCAGCTTTGCTTTCATACGCGCGTGTTTTTCGACCCATTCTTTGGGTAAGGCTTGGTCTTTGTAGACGGATTCTTCTATGCGGCGCTGGAGGGCTTCGACGCGGTTATCAACGAGCGGGTGTGTGCGGACATATTCGCTTTGCTGGCTTTCGGGCACGAAGCTTTCGGCCTTGAGTTTATCCATGAACGTTGCGAGGCCCGTGGGGTTGAGTTTTGCTTGTTCAAAGAAGGTCAAGGCCGCCTGGTCGGCGCTGGATTCCTGAACACGGCTGTGGGCGAGGAAGCGACGCTGCGCAAGCGTGTTCCCGCCAGCGGATATCGCTGCCGCTGCGCCGCTATCACCGCTCAAGATTGCCGCCCCAATGCCGAGGATTGTGCCGATGATGCTTTCGTAGGAGGCGCGTTCCAGTGCATCGCGGGTGCGTATAAGATGTCCGCCTGTGATGGGGCCTGTCTCGTGGGCGAGCACGCCGATAACTTCGCCCGGGCCGTCTGTTTTATCAATCAAGCCCGTATAGAAAAAAATGTTCGAGCCACCTGCAACGAATGCGTTTATGGCATCGCTTTGGATCAGAATAATATTGACCGCCTCAGGGTTGAGGCCCGCCGCTTTGAACACGGGGCTGCCCCACTCTTTCAGAGTTTGCTCGATTTCCGTGTCTCGGATCAGGCTTTGCGCATGCGCTGGAAAAACCTGACACACCAGGAGCATGGTCAGTAAAATAATTTTAGTTCTGTATTTCAGTTTATTCATCACTTAAGCTTATTCGTATGTTTAGCGTATTATATTACTGGATTGATTTAATTTGGATTCCGATTATGTATTGGGGCGTGCACAAAGAACATCGCTGGTGGTCTTTGGGTTTTGTGATTTCGTGCATCATTCTTGCGCGTCTCCAAGTTGAAATCATGACCAGCATTGGCTATGATTTCGGTATTATGGGGCTTTGGAGCGCGCATGTCCATACGCGTGCAGTGCTTGTTACGAGCATATTTTATGCTTTATTCCTTCTTATGGCGCATTTTTCACGGCGCACGCAAGGAGTGGTTTTTTTGGCGGCGTGTCTTTCTATTTTCTTTATGATCTTTTTGGTTGGTTCTTTGAGCATGCTGCTATAAGGTTATAATATGTCAAGAAACAAGATCAAAACTAAAGTTAAAACAGCGAAGGGGCGGAAGAATTCCTCTACACGGTGGCTCAAGCGTCAGCTCAACGACCCATATATTGATAAAGCTGAAAAGCATGGATATCGCGGGCGGGCGGCATTTAAGCTTTTGGAAATGAACGAGAAGCTTGATTGCATCAAGCCAGGAATGAAAATTGTCGATCTGGGCGCAGCGCCGGGAGGGTGGTGTCAGGTTGCAACCGAGCTAGGAGCATCCGTCGTGGCGATTGATTTGCTTGAGATGGACGAGATGCCTGGCGTTCAAAATTTTCAAATGGACTTTATGGCCGAGGATGCACCCGATATTTTGAAAGGCGCGCTTGGCGGGCTTTCCGATGTTGTGCTGAGCGATATGGCACCGAACACGACGGGGCATAAGCAAACGGATCATTTGCGTATTATGATGGTCGCCGAAGCCGCGTTTTATTTTGCCTGCGAGGTGCTCAAGCCCGACGGTGTTTTTATAACCAAGGTGTTTCAGGGTGGCACGCAGAGCGAGTTGATGGCACAGCTGAAGAAAAGCTTTAAGACCGTCAAACATGTCAAACCCCCTGCCAGCCGTAAAGAGAGCGCTGAGCAATATGTTGTGGCGACGGGGTTTAAGGGTTAGAATCGCCTCATTGCGAGCGCTCGCGAAGCAATCCAGAAATATAGATTGCCACGTCGGCGTTGATGGGAGATCGGAAATGGTTTCCAGAGAAAGTTTAATGGACAGCATGTCAAATGATGGCATTATTTTTGGTATGCAGGTTGTTGTTGGGGAAGCCTTGGGAGCCATGACGGAACAAGAGCAGAGCCCGAAGGATTTACAGAAGATTAATCAAGTCAATGATTTCGTTTTAGACAATGGACAAAAGCTTGGTGATGTCGCTGTAGGGAACCAACTATACGATTCTGGTGGTATAATGCTGAATAACAATACTATTTGTAAGCCAGCTGGCGTCTAGCACGTTAAGCCGTCTCCAACACCTTCGCGTGCGGGCATGGAATGTTGATTTTGAGTGGATTACATTCATTTTCCAGCGTCTTTAGCCCTCGCTTGAAGGCGTCTTCATCTTTGGCTGTGGATCTGATGCCAACGCGGATGATGTCGAAATCATCAATCTTGCCGCCGCGGCGCAGATTGTAGCGCATGTTCTCTTCGCCGCGCTGGACGCTGGTGAAAGGTTCTATGGCTATAAGTCCGCCCATACGCTCTTCTAGGATTTGTTTGAATTTTTGGAATTTTGGATTTTCTTGTAACGTTTCTTGCATGTTTACCAGCGCATCGCTGCCCACAAGAGTTGGCGCGTTTCGGCAATCGACCATGGTATCATCCCAGCAATAATGCCGTTCAGAGCCGAAATTGCGGCTAACACCGAATTCTGTTTGCCCATTATAGGATAAATATGTATGTGTTCTTACTCTGTTTATGCGTTCAAGGTTCGACAATAAATTTGCCTGCGCCATGGATAGCAAAGATTGCTCACCAGAGAACATCATATAGACCGAGGTCAGACCTTTGCCTGAAATCATTTTTTTCCACCTGAATAGTACTTCTTATTCTTTTTCCAATCTTACGGAAAAAATGATAAGAATTTATTAACTTTACTTTTTTAAAGAACGCAGTTATAAACTGCCTGCAAATCAATAAAGAAGGTTTGCACTCATGGTACGTATACAAGATCCATCAAAAATTAGAGAAGCACTGACGTTCGACGACGTTCTTTTGGTGCCTGGCGCGTCCGAAGTTCAGCCCAATGAAGTGGATACCTCAACGCGGCTTACGCAAGAAATTTCTTTAAACATCCCTATACTCTCTGCGGCGATGGATACAGTCACTGAAGCTGATATGGCGATTGCCATGGCGCAAAATGGTGGTATTGGCGTTATGCACCGTAATATGGACATTGAAGATCAAGCCAAGATGGTGCGTAAGGTTAAGCGTTTTGAATCTGCTATGGTGCTTGATCCGATTACTATTCGCCCTGATGCGACGCTTCAAGATGCGTGGGCATTAATGGAACAGTATAAAATTTCTGGTTTCCCTGTCACAGAAACGAACGGCAAGCTTGTTGGAATTTTGACGAACCGTGATATGCGTTTCGCAGAACATCCTGATACGCCGATTGCAGATTTAATGACCAAGGATAATCTGATTACCGTCACATCTGACATTACCAAAGCAGATGCGAAAGATTTGCTTCATAAGCACCGCGTTGAAAAATTGCTTCTTGTTGACAACGCTGGCGCATGTATTGGTTTGATGACCGTTAAGGATATTCAAAAATCTAAATTGTTTCCGAATGCGACAAAAGATTCAGATGACCGCCTGCGCGCGGGGGCGGCTGTTGGGACAGGCGATGTTAATGGCGTGCAACGCGCGAGCGCTTTGGCGGAGGCTGGGCTTGATATTGTTGTTGTTGATACTGCGCATGGGCATTCACGCGCTGTGCTTGACACGGTTGCGCAGATTCGCGCCGATAACCCAGATTTACAAATTATGGCGGGGAATGTTGCTACGGCGGATGCGGCGATCGCGCTTATTGCGGTGGGCGCGAATGCCATTAAGGTTGGCATTGGCCCGGGATCAATTTGTACAACGCGCGTTGTAGCGGGCGTTGGTGTGCCTCAGCTTACTGCAATTATGGATACAGTTGCGGCATGCGAGAAAAAAGGTATTCCTGTGATAGCAGATGGTGGCATTAAGTATTCTGGTGATTTTGCAAAAGCTATAGCGGCGGGGGCAAGTGCGGCCATGATGGGCGGCGTATTTGCCGGCACAGACGAAGCGCCAGGTGAGGTTATTCTTTACCAAGGGCGTTCTTATAAGTCTTATCGCGGAATGGGATCAGTTGGTGCTATGGTTAAAGGCTCCGCGGATCGTTATTTCCAAGGCAATGTAAACCACACCAACAAGCTTGTGCCAGAAGGCATTGAGGGACGCGTGCCCTATAAAGGGCCAATTGGGAATGTTGTGCACCAGATGGTTGGCGGTTTACGTGCCTCTATGGGCTATACGGGCTCTGCAACTATTTCTGAAATGCGTGAAAAAGCCGAATTTATTCGCATGACGGGCGCGGGATTTAAGGAATCACACGTGCATGATGTGACGATTACACGCGAAGCGCCTAATTATCGTACTGAGAGCTAAAAACTTATAAATATCAAATATTTACTCTTGTTTTTGCAGTGCAGCATAGCTAGAATAACTCTATGCTTATTTTGTTCATTTTAATTATCAGTTTTTCCTTTTTTACACATAGTCTTTTGGGGTTTGGCGGGGGGCTTATTGCTATCCCGTTGCTCAGTATTTTTATGCCTGTGCAAGACGTGGTTTCCATGGTCATGGTCTATCAATTTTCGATGGGTTTGCTGATTTTCAAAACGTACCGAGACATTCACTGGCCGGCTATTTTTAAAATGGTGCCGTCAATGGTTGTTGGCGCGGTTCTTGGGATTATGCTGCTCAATATTTTACCTAGTGATGTGATGCGCGGAATTTTGGCGGGATATATCATTCTGCATCTTGCACGCAAATATACGCGCTTTGACCCGCTTAAATTGCTTATTAAATGGGGTGAAGTGCATTTGGCAGGATTTCTGGGCGGCCTTTTGAATACCATGATGGGCAGCGGTGCGCCTGCGTTTATTCTGTACCTGAAAGAGCAAACGCCTGAGGCACGCGCATTTCGTGCCAGCATTATCGCCATCCTTATGGCGTCGAATATTCCACGTGCCATCGGTACGGTGAGTACAGGACTTTTGAGTTGGGATTTATTTATGTACAGCCTTTACAGCTTCCCAGCATTTCTCATTGCGCTTTATTTAGGACAGAAATTTCATGATAAAGTACCGCAAAAACACTTTTTTCTTGCCGTAGAAGTCTTGCTCGCGCTTGCCGCGGTGCTATTAATCGGAAAAATAGTGCTTTAGCGTTTGTTTTGCTGTAAAGGTAGCAGCCATGAAACCTGCATCCCGAATACAAGCTTGCCTTGAAATTTTAGACTCTGAGCATAATGCTCGCGTTCCCCTTGATAAACGCATTGGCGATTATATGCGTGTGCGGCGTTATATTGGCTCGAAAGACAGAGCTGCGATTGCGGAGCGTATTTATGATATGACGCGGGCGCAGGCGCGGCTTGGCTGGTGGCTGGAGCATCTTAAGGCCGAGGACACTGCGCGAAACCGCATGATTGTATGGCTCGCGAGCGCGGAAGATGCCAATGAAAAACGCCTAACTGATTTATTTGATGGGACGCAGTATGCGCCGGAGGAACTGAGTGATGCGGAGCGAGACTTGCTTGGAAAAGTTGAGGGGCAACCGTTGAACCGCACCGATATGCCTGAGGCCGTGCGCGTCGAATGCCCGCCTGAGTATGAAGAGGAATTACGCGCGCTTTATGGGGATGATTTTGAGGCTGAGATGGCCGCGATGTTAGAACCTGCGACGTTGGATTTGCGCGTGAATATGTTTACGGCCGATAAGGAAAAGGTTGTTGGTTCGCTTAAGAAAGACGGCGTTGAGGTTGTGGATGGGCAACTTTGCCCATGGACTTTGCGCTGCGTGGAGAAAGTGCATTTGTCTAAGACCAAGGCTTTGACGAAGGGCTGGGTTGATATTCAGGATGAAGGCTCGCAATTGATCGCATGGGTGTGCGCGGCGAAGCCCGGTATGCAGGTTTTGGATTATTGCGCGGGTGGAGGCGGAAAAACGCTCGCGCTGGCTGCGGCGATGGAGCGCAAGGGGCGCATTGTAGCGGCGGATAATAACACCCGCAGACTGGAGAATGGTCGCAAGCGTTACAAGAAGGCAGGCATTGCCGATATTGTTGAAGTGCGCAGCCTTGAGGATGAAAAGCAACGTAAATGGATTAAGCGCCAAAAGGGAAAGTTTGATCTGGTTTTAGTGGACGCGCCGTGCAGTGGCTCTGGGACGTGGCGACGTAACCCTGATACGCGCTGGCAGACTTATGGGCCATCTTTGGATGAATTACTGCCTGTGCAGGCGGAAATTTTGGATAAGGCCTCTCGCACTGTTAAACCCGGCGGCCGATTGGTTTATGCGACATGTTCGTTGTTCGCACGCGAGAATGAAGATCAGGTTGAAGCGTTTTTAAAAACGCATGAGGATTTTGAACTGCTGGCGCTGGATGAGACGCTTGGCCTAGGATCGCCATATATGCGCCTTAGTCCGCACCGCCACGGCACAGACGGATTTTTTACTGCTGTACTTCATAGAAAGGAAACGACCACATGAAATCTTTAATCATACTTTTTATTGTTACATCACATTCTGTTATGGGTACGACCAATGAGCCGACGGGTGTTTGGTTGGAGGAATTAACAACGCCTTATTACGCGCTGAAAGATGCAGGATATGAGGTGGAGATACGCACTGTTTCTGGCGGCGATGTGCCGATTGACCCGCGCAGCCTTGCGGGGGATAAGCACCCTGAAAGCGTTGTGCGTTATAAGAGCGATGATGCGCTTCAGGCCAAAATTAAAGGCACACAATCAGCTGAAGATGTTGATACTTCAAAGTATGCTGCAGTGTTTTTTCCAGGCGGGCATGGGACAATGTTTGATTACCCGAATAACCCGAAACTGGCGGAGATTATCACGCGCACTCTGGCGGCTGATAAGCCTGTTGCGGCGGTTTGTCATGGCCCTGCGGTTTTTGTCGGTGTAACGGATGAGAATGGCGACTCTATTTTAAAGGGACGCAAGGTCAGTGCGTTTACAAATGCCGAAGAAGATGCCGTTGGCCTGAGTGATGAAATGCCCTTTATGCTTGAAACGAAGCTTGAAGAGCTTGGCGCGGAGATTGTTAAGGTTGATAATTTTCAGGCCAAAGCCA
>CAYGSA010000009.1:0-3065 GCA_964352375.1 uncultured Micavibrio sp. | reverse complement strand
CCACCATCATCGCAAGCAGTTGTTGATTTGTTGATTGAGAATCTTAGATCTCGTAGGTAGATTCTACTGATGGCGCGGGGAGATGGTCTTCGCTGCCTTCCGGTCTTACGCCAATGTTATGCAAGGCTTCGATGCTTGCGTACATGATTGGCGTTGCGGTGCCATCTTCTTGCGGCATGTCTGAAAACATTACATCGTAGGAGCCAAGCTCTTCGACCAGTGCGTTTCGCGCAGGGATTGGATTTTCTGGATTAAAGCCTATGCCAAGCGCCGCCGTGATTTCTTGTGTTTCGGCATAGAAGTAATTTGCGGTGCTTGGATGGCTGCCATGAACGGCTTTACTTCGCGCCACAAGCGTTACTGTTTCTTCGTTAAGATATGGGTTTTGCCAATTTACGGTTTCTAGCATGCTTTTTTCTAAACCGCTCTCTATATCGACATTTGTTCCGTCCATTTTTATCACCCTTACTTAAATAATTTGCGAGAGATTAACGCTCTGTTTTTGATTTGTCAAAATAGAAGCCTGCCTTCGTTATGAAGACAGGCTTTTGAGATTTATATTGGCTGCTTACGCTGCTGCGCTTGCCTTTGATTTGGCGCGCATTTCTTTGGCGGCGTCTACCATGTTGTGCAGTGCGTCTTTCACTTCTGGCCAACCGCGAGTCTTCAGACCGCAATCCGGGTTCACCCAGATTTGACGTTCGTCAAGGTTCAGCTTAGCTTTTTCAAGAAGCTCGACCATTTCCTGCTTGCTAGGAACGCGCGGCGAGTGGATGTCATAGACGCCCGGTCCGATTTCGTTCGGGTATTTATATTCAACAAAAGCCTCAAGGAGTTCCATTTGAGAGCGTGAACACTCAATAGAAATCACATCTGCATCCATTGCACCAATATCATCAATCACGTCGTTGAATTCAGAGTAACACATATGCGTGTGGATCTGCGTTGCATCGTCCACGCAACATGATGAGATGCGGAAATCTTCAACGGCGTTGTTCAGGTAAGCTTTCCAGTCATCTTTACGGAGCGGAAGGCCTTCACGGAATGCGGCTTCGTCGATTTGGATCATTTTGATGCCAGCGGCCTCAAGGTCAGCAACTTCGTCACGAATTGCAAACGCAATTTGCTTTGATGTCACTGAACGTGGCTGATCATCACGAACGAAAGACCACTGAAGAATTGTGATTGGGCCAGTAAGCATGCCCTTCATAATCTTATCCGTTTGCTCTTGCGCGTATTTTGACCATTCAACTGTCATTGGCGTTGGGCGAGACACATCACCGTAAATGATTGGCGGTTTCACACAACGTGAGCCGTAAGATTGTACCCAACCGAATTTTGAGAATGCGAAGCCAGAGAGCTGCTCTCCGAAATACTCAACCATGTCGTTCCGCTCCGGCTCTCCGTGAACAAGGATGTCGATGTCCGCATCATGCTGGAATTCAACAACCGAGCGGATTTCCGCTTCCATTGCGTCTTTGTATGCCGCCTGATCAAGCTCGCCTTTTTTGAACGCAGAACGTGCCTTACGGATTTCCTGCGTTTGTGGGAACGAGCCAATTGTTGTTGTCGGGTAAAGCGGTAGGTTTAGAGCAGCGTGCTGCACTTTTTGACGTGTTGAGAACGGAGACTTACGATTTGTGATCTCCTCAGTGATGTTCGCAACACGATTTTTCACAGCATCGTCATGGATACGTTTTGATGTGCGGCGATCTTCCTGAACAGCGTCAGATGCAGCGATTTCAGATGCAATCGCATCACGGCCTTCATTAGCGCCTTTTGTTATTGTGGCGATTTCGTCCAGCTTTTGCGTGGCGTATGCCATCCAGCTTTTGATTTTTTCATCGAGCTGGGTTTCGCTTTTGAGATCAACAGGTGTGTGGAGCAATGACGATGAACCGGCGACGAAGACTTTGTCCGCGCCGAGTTTTTCGACTGCCTTTTCAACGAAGCTGAGGGATTTTGCGAGGTCGTTTTTCCAAATGTTACGACCATCAACGATCCCAACAGAAAGCGTTTTATCGCCAACTTTTGCGAGGGCTTCGTCGAGCGCTTTTTCTGCATCATTTGCAGCCGTGTTTGCTTGGTTCGGGCCGCGGCATAGGTCGATATGCAGTGCATCCACCGGCAAGCCAAAGAACTGGTCTGCATTTGCTCGGAGTGTGTCGAAGTATGATGTTACGATGATTTTCAAACCCTCAGGTTTTTCAAGTGCATCATAGGCCGCCTTCACAACGCCTTGACCGATTGGGCAAAGATCGAGACAGAAGACTGGCTCGTCGATTTGAACCCACTCAGCACCTTGCGCGGCCAGTTTGGCGAGGATTTCGTTATAGACAGGGACAAGCTGTTTCACTGTTTCTTCATGGCTGAAGCCTTCATATTGTGCTTTGCCGAGGAACACGAAGCTGGCGGGGCCAACAAGAACAGGGCGGGTTTCGATGCCCAGATCTTTTGCTTCTTGGTATTGGTCGAAAATTTTTGTGTTTGAAAGTTTTGGCTCTTGGCCTTTTTCGAATTCAGGCACGATGTAGTGATAGTTCGTGTCATACCATTTTGTCATTTCCATTGCGGTTACGTCGATGTCACCTTGCTGGCGGCCGCGCGCCATAGCGAAATATGTATCAATATCGATATTTTGACCGTCCCAGTTGTAACGCTCCGGAATCAGGCCCAGCGTTGTGATCATGTCGAGGACTTGGTCATAGAATGAGAAGTCGTTTGAAGGAATATGGTTCATACCAGCTTTTTTTTGGAGCTTCCAGTTATGCGCGCGTAACTCTTTACCAGTATTGAGCAGATCGTCTTGTGTTGACTGACCTTTCCAGTAAGCCTCAACCGCTTTTTTGAGTTGGCGCATGTCACCGATGCGTGGAAATCCTAAATTTGTTGCTGATACCATGTTTTTCGTCCTTAATAATTGACTACCGCATTTGGTTTGGCGGCAGCTTTGTTAAAATTAATGGCTCATGAGAGGGAATCTTCAGTCATTTTGACTATAGTCTCTATCGATAAGCGCTTTAGCATTTTTTTTCGCGGTGCAAGCTGCTTAGTCTCAAATTCCG
>CAYGSA010000008.1:0-42407 GCA_964352375.1 uncultured Micavibrio sp. | reverse complement strand
TATGATTATGTGTGTGCGATGCGCGCGGTGACATCGACCGATGGCATGACCGCGGATTATTACCCGTTCGAGCATGAGTTTTTAGGGCGGGTGAGCACTCGGATTATTAACGAAGTGCACGGCATTAACCGCGTTGTGTATGATGTGACGAGCAAACCCCCCGGGACGATTGAGTGGGAGTGATAGTATTTGATTAAAATAGGGTATCATAATCTTAATAAAGAATACCTTCGTTCAGCGATTGTAGACGCAAAAAGCTGGGGTCTGCCTGAAGATACGTTGTACTTAATTGCTTGTTTTGAAATTGTTGTTAATGCACTTAGTCCCAAATTTATTAAAAGAGAATTTGGTGTTGAGACTCTGGATGGTTCGCATTTTAAGAAAATTGATGAGCCGTATTTTTATGAAATAGCATGTAACATTTGGGACCTGAAGAAATGCAAAGGTTTTGCTGATTTCATTAAGTCGTTGAATAGTAGAGATAAAAATCAACTATACAGTGAATTATGCTTTGCTAGAATGTTTTTTGACCAGTCGGAAAGTATTGAATTTGTTGTAGAATCTGATGTTAAAGAGTCGGATTTTGACCTTAAATTGAAAAATTTCAAAACTTTGAATGGCGCTATTTTTGAAACATTAAATTTAGAAGTTAAATCCAAAGCAGGTTGGTTTTCCTCGGGTAACCAAGTTACTAACTTACTTAACAAAAAACGAAAACAACTTCCCAATGATCAAAATGGCTCAATTGGGCTCCTGTTCGAATCTTTGCCAGTTAACCACAAAGAGTTTCCGCAAAGTAATTTAGACGAGGCGATTGCTAAGTTTTTAGGAAATACGAATCGTGTAGCATTCGTTACCTACTGTTGGAGGGAAAGACATTTTAAAGCCGATGGCAATAGGGCAACTGGCCTATATTATCGAGTTATTGACAAGCATGGTGTTACGGAACCATATTTAGGTTTTTACTCTGAAAGAGGTACTATTAATAGATTTTTTCAAGATTGAGACAATGCGTTAAGTTAAAAGCTTTAACTAAAAATGTTTGCAAAACTAGTCAAACCAAAACCATCAAAATCGGTTGTGTGATATTCACCACGAACACCAGCAGGGTTTGTGTCCAGCCTGTTAGGGTGAGAGCGATGAGGCCGGCGGTTAGGCCCATCATGCCGAAATAGAAAAGCGGGCGGCGGGCGCGGTCTTTGATTGTGACCTCTTGTTTGAAATATATCCTTGTATCAGGCGCGGTGAGGTAATCGAGCAGGCCGAACGTTACAGCCAGTTTAATGCTTTTAATCATCAGTTCTATTGTTACGTCACTGCCCGTCAGGGGGTTTTGCATGACGACTTTTGAGAAAATGATGATCGGCAAGAGCTTTACTATGAAGGCGATCACAAAAATGACGATTGACGTTACACGAACGAAATTCAATCTTTTGAACATCCCGATTGCCAGTAAGATCGACAGCGCGGCGTAAAACAGTGCCGTCGCCTGATCTTTTTCGAAGTCGGCGGCAACATTATACCCAAGCAGGCCTGCATTCATCAGCAAGACAAGCAGAACAAGCCTTAACCCTAGCGGTGTATTTTTGAGCTCCTTTATCATTTTTTTTTGATTTTTACCTCTCTACTTTTTTGAGCATATCGCTTTTTGCTGTTTTTGTAGATGGATATTTATTCGAAGGGTCGGTTCGCATAAAAAGAATTGCTCGCAGCGTCCTGGGTGTTAATATGGATGAATGAAAAAAAATCAAAAAACCAGCGCGAATCTCTATGGCTTTCATGCGTGTCACGAGGCGTGGCTTAATAGTGAGCGCAATATTAACGCCCTCTATATCACAGAGCAGGCGGAAAAAGGGTTTCATGACTGTCTTAAGCAAGCGCAGAAATACAATATAGATCGCCCTGATCCGACGATTATTGATAAATCGAAGTTGGATAAGATGCTGCCGAAGGGCGCGGTGCATCAGGGCATCGCGATTGATAGCGCGCCGATAGAAGAATTTGATGTTCAGGATTTTATTATCAAAGCGCATAGTCAGGCGCGCAGTGTTCTTGCGATTTTAGACCAAGTCACAGACCCGCATAATGTTGGGGCGATTTTGCGCAGCGCCAGCGCCTTTGGTCTTGATGGTGTGATTATGCAGAAGAAACACGCACCGAGCCTTGATGGTGTTTTGGCGAAAACGGCGTGTGGCGCGGTGGAGCATGTGCCGGTTGCGCAAGCCACGAACATTAGCCGGGCGATTGGTGAACTTCAGGAGGCTGGTTTTGTGGTTGTTGGGCTGGATGAGCGCGGTGATGATAATTTAGGTACGCTTGACCATGAAAGAATCGTCATTGTTCTTGGCGCAGAGGGGCCAGGGATTCGTCATCTTGTGAAAGAGAGCTGTGATTTATTGACGCGTCTTCCGACTCAGGGGGCGATCGGCAGCCTTAATGTTTCGAACGCCGCGGCGGTGAGCTTTTATGCGGTTATGCGTGCTTGAGGTATTTTGCGTTTCAAAATTATTTTTAGATGACACATTATGCTTTATTTATAGCATAAAAAAATATCATCGAATTTTTTTGACAAATCGTTACGCATCCTGTTACACTTAGTTCAGTAAAGATAATACATCAAATTAAGGAATAAAAAAATCTTGATCGCAATCACACTATTTTCTTGTTTTTTAGCTTTAGCTTATGCTATTAATTTAGCTAATGACAATAATCGTGAGCGTGTGAAAATAAGAATTCGGTCTGAGGAAAAAAGAAGTAACAAACCTCGTTAAAGACCACAACGGTTCAACCCGCTGCTGACTAACATCTCTGGTTGTTTAGTCAGCTTATCACCCCAACCTCAAAGGCCCTGCGACTTGTTCCAGGGTCTCTTTTTTTGTGGTTTACTTTAACTCGCCCCGCTCAACCGCAAAGGCAGCCGAAACGATACTTTTATCTTTCCGCCCCCTTAGATAACCAGACCAAATATTCCCTCGCAAATTCGAATCCTCCGTAAATCTTTTTGCTGACCACTCTTCTAAGTGGATTTTACTATTTTGCATTTCTATTTTCACATAGGCTTTCTTTTTGCGGATCAACAGTTTTTTAAACTTATTTTCATCAGGAAAGAATATAAGGTGCGGTTTGTCTCCTGAACTTTTTGTATTTTCAGGAATAGGCGCTAGTTCATGCTTTCAATCTTTTGCGAATCCTTTACGCTGTTTCCCATGAATAATAATGAAGACGAACTTTTTTTGATCGATGGGTCAGGTTTTATATTCCGCGCGTATTTTGCGATGGCCTATTCCCGTCAGAGCGGCATGACCAACCCTGATGGCATTGAGGTCGGTGCGGTTTATGGCTATGTGAACATGCTGCTTAAGATGCTCAAGGATTACGACGCACCCTATCTGGCGGTGATTTTTGATGCTGCGCGTGAAAATTTTAGGAACGAGATTTATCCCAAATATAAAGCCAACCGCGATGATACGCCCGAAGATTTAATTCCGCAATTTGCGCTGATCCGCGAAGCTACAGAGGCGTTTGATTTGCCTGCGCTGGAAGTTGAGGGTTATGAGGCGGACGATCTTATTGCAGCTTATACGAAACAAGCCATTGAGGTGGGAAAGAAAGTTGTCATTGTGTCGTCTGACAAAGATTTGATGCAGTTGGTGCGGCCGGGTGTGAGGATGCTTGACCCGATGAAGGGGAAATGGGTTGGCGAGGACGAGGTGTTTGAGAAATTCGGCGTGAGACCTGATAAGGTTGTGGATGTGCAATCTCTGGCGGGGGATAGCGTTGATAATGTTCCAGGCGTTCCAGGGATTGGTATAAAAACCGCGGCGCAGTTGATTAATGAATATGGTGATCTTGATAGTTTGCTGGAGCGTGCGAGCGAGATCAAGCAGAATAAACGCCGTGAGAAATTAATCGAACATGCCGAAGATGCCCGCATTTCTCGACAGCTTGTGCGGTTGGATGACAATGCGCCTACGCCCGTTTCACTAGAAGACCTCAAAAGCCATGATCCCGATAAACCAGAATTAATGGCCTTTTTGCAAAAGCATGCGTTTAATTCGATTATTAAACGTCTTGGCGGAGAGACCGTTGCGCCCGCTGCGCCGAAACATGCCGAACCGCAGGACGAAGACGAGGCGCTTCCAGATGTTTCTAACAATGAATATACGCTGATTAATGACGCTGAAGCCCTAAAGGCTTGGGTTGCAGAAGCACATGAGACTGGCGTTCTGGCGATTGATACGGAAACAACAGGCTTAACGCCAGCCAAGGCAAATTTGGTTGGTATTTCGATTGCGTCTATGATCGGCAAAGCCGCTTATATTCCACTCGCGCATGCTCAGGAAACAGATTTATTCGGCGCGGCTGATGATGCGGATGCGACGCCGCAAATGGATAAGGCCGAATGCCTTGGATTACTCAAGCCTTTGCTTGAAGATGCGTCCGTCATGAAGATTGGGCATAATATGAAATATGATTGGCAGATGTTTGCCAAAGAAGGCATTCACCTCAACCCTTGCGATGATACGATGCTGATTTCTTACGTTCTGGATGGGGCGAGCCATAGTCACGGCATGGATAATCTTTCCAAGATGTATTGCGAGCATGAGCCGATTAAGTTTGAGGATGTCGCGGGTAAGGGCAAGGCGCAAGTCACGTTTGATAAGGTTGCGATTGATAAAGCGCTGGATTACGCCGCCGAGGACGCGGAAGTGACGCTGCGTCTCCACCGCATTCTTAAACCTCGTCTTGCGCGCGAGAAAATGGTCAGCGTTTATGAAACCATCGAGCGACCGCTTATTCCGATTATCGCGCAGATGGAGTTGGAGGGCATTAAAGTTAATCCCGCGACACTTCATGAGATGAGCGAAGATTTTGGCAAGAAGCTTGAAATTTTACAGGCTGAGATATACGAGATGGCGGGACGAGAGTTTAATGTTGCCTCACCTAAACAGGTTGGTGAGGTGTTGTTTGATGAGATGGGTTTGCAAGGCGGGAAAAAAACCAAGGCGGGCGCTTATTCAACGTCCGTTGATGTGCTCGAGAAACTCAGCCTTGAAGGGCATGATGGTGTTACAAAAATTCTGGAGCATCGCGGATTATCCAAGCTCAAATCAACCTACACGGATGCATTACAACAACAGATTAACTCCGCCACGGGGCGCGTACATACCTCTTATAATATGGTCGGGACAAGCACAGGGCGACTCTCCTCCTCTGATCCAAATTTGCAAAATATTCCGATCCGCACCGAAGAAGGGCGCAAAATTCGTGAGGCGTTTGTTGCGGATCAAGGTCATAGTTTGATTTCGGTTGATTACTCGCAGGTTGAGCTTCGATTAACGGCGGAGATGGCCGATGTAGCTGCGCTGAAACAGGCGTTTAAGGATGGTGTTGATATTCACAGCCTAACGGCTTCGCGGGTGTTTGATGTGCCGCTGGAGGATGTTACCCCTGAAATTCGTAGACAAGCCAAAGCGGTGAATTTTGGCATTATATACGGCATTTCGGGCTTTGGGCTGGCGAAGCAGCTTGGCTGCCCTGTTGGTGAGGCGGGCGCGTTTATCAAGCGCTATCTTGCGCGGTTTCATGAGATTGAGAGTTTTATGGAGCGCATTAAGCAAGACGCCAAGCGTGATGGATTTGTTAAAACGCTGTATGGGCGGAAATGTTTTATTCCGGGCATTCAGGATAAAAACCCGATGCGCGTGAAGGGGGCGGAACGTCAGGCGATTAACGCGCCATTACAGGGCACGGCGGCGGATATCATGAAAATTGCGATGGGGCGCATGCCTGCAGCCCTGAATGAGGCTGGTTTATCGGCAAAAATGCTCTTGCAGGTGCATGATGAACTCATTTTTGAGGTTCCGGATGCGGAAATTGAAAAAACTAAAGATCTTGTTGCCCGTGTGATGGAAAATTCATTTAAAATCAATGATATAAAAATATCAGTGCCGCTTGATGTGGAGGCAGGCGCAGGGGCTAATTGGGCGCAGGCGCATTAGATATTCAATGCAAAAACCTATCCTAAAGGCCTAAAATACATTTTTTTAGTACAAAAATGCATTTTTTATGTTGACATAGCTCTCCTAGCTGCGCTATACCTTTTTTCATAAATACGGTTATTGCTCTTTCCCCACACACATTAAGAGCGGTGATCTTAAAAAGAAACGAACAATACCTTGTATTGCTTCGAGCATAATAAGAACGAACAAAGCGATGCTTTGCTTCGTCACATAAAAAGCGGTTGGCCTGAATTCCCCACACACATATGAGGGTCAGCCGCGATACAGTTCCCCACACACGGAAAGTGTAGGTCGTTCTCCCTCCCCGGGAGGGCGGCCTCGCTGTATGTGGGGTATCTTTTGTATAGATCACGCCATCTTATTCGTGCTATGAACCGTTATGAATAAAACACTAAATATTATTATCTTGTGCACGTTGCTTAGTTTTCCTGCACTTGCACAAGAGCGAAAAACGGTAGAAGAGCAATTTCCGAAAGACATCTCACAGAGTGATAAGGACAAAGTCGTGACACTGGTTGTTGAAAACGACCTGTTCGGCACCAAGGGCACGGATGCGAATTATACGAGCGGGGTTCGGGTGAGTTTTTTTGATGTGAATGCCAATATGCCCAAAATCTCTGAGAAGATTGATGATTTTATTCCAACATTTGACATTAATACTACGACCAGCGTGTTTTATTCCTTAGGACACAATCTTTATACACCGCGTGATATTGAGCGCGACACGTTGGATGAGGATGATCGCCCCTGGGCGTCTCATATTTATGGCTCTATGGGGCTAGTGAGTATTACCGACAATCACATGGACGAAGTTGAGGTTTCGATAGGTATTATTGGCCCTGCGGCGCTTGGGGAGCCGATCCAGAAGTTTGTGCATGAATATATCTCTGGCAGTCCAGAGCCTTTAGGGTGGGATAATCAGCTTAAGAACGAACCGACGCTTGGCCTTGCGTGGGTGCGGCGTTATCCGATTGCTCAGGACATTAAGATGGCTGGTTTGTCTATTGGAGGGGCGCCGCATTATGGTGTTACACTCGGTAATGCGAGAACATTTGCGAATGCGGGGTTTAACCTACGCCTGACCCCTGAGAGCGAAAAATGGCAAGATGCCCCTCTGCGCGTACGCCCTGCCCTGCCTGGGACGGGGTTTTTTGAAACGCCCAAAGAAAAAGCGTTGAGTTGGTACGTGTTCGCAGGGGTGGATGGGCGCGCCGTGGCACGAGATATTTTCCTTGATGGAAACAGCTTCACAGACTCACATAGTGTTGATAAAAAACACTTTGTCGCCGATGCTAATGCGGGCGTAGCCATCACATATGATGATTTCCGCTTGAGCTATACGCTTATTTATCGCACCAAGGAATTTAACAAACAGGATGATGCTTCGGTCTTTGGCGCGGTGAGCTTAGGGTATCGGTTCTAGCGCTATTCTGGCGCAGCATCATCTTCTGGGCCGCGTTTGCCGATTTCTTGTATTTGATCGAAAATTGATTTCATGTTTTGCTGATCAAGTTCGGCGATTATCTGGACAACCGTTTCTCGCATTACTCTATGCAAGTCGTTTTCACTTTCCAGGCCTTCTATTTTAAATATTTTTTCGCCTTTTGCGTCAAATACTTCAAATGTAAAGCCATATTCATCGTTGCCTAATGAGTTTGTTAGAAGCGTTGGTTCGTTTCTTTCTGAGGTGAAAAAGAACATTCTGTCATGTTCTGCACGCGCAATTTGATTGTCATCAGGCCTTGGGCTTCGCATGGTCACCCCATTTCTATTCGCCCAGTTGGTCTGCAAATTTTCTGTAAAGCGCGTTCCAAAAATTTCAATTGCTTGTTGTCTTTGTTCTGCCTGCGTTTTCAAATCTGCTTGCTTGGAAAACAGTCTGCGAATTGCGGCTTGTCCGTCTGCATCATGCGGCTGTACCATTTGTTTGAGCATAGCGGCATGAGCCATTTGCGTGGGGTCAATATCAATTTTTTGTGGTTGAACGAATATAATTGGTTCTAGCTCGCCTTCGGGGCTCACTTTATTTCCAAACTGCCCCACCCCCCTTGAGTTTTTACTTCTGTAAATACTAACATTTTATTCGACCCTCTATAATTTGTATATAGTTACAACAATATTTCATTATGGTAATCAGTGCAATATTTATTCCTGATCGCGCAGAAACGTCAGGTTACTATCATCTGATAAATTTTCCAGAAACACATAGCCGTCAGCATCAAAGCCCTTCAGGCCTTCGGGCGTTTCTATGCGGTTTTGGATGATGTATCTTGCCATTGCTCCGCGTGCGCGCTTCGCGAACAGGCCGATTGTTTTGGGCGCGCCGTTTTTCATTTCCTTGAAATTGCAGGTTATGAAGTCTCCGTTTAGTCCTTTTGGTTTGACGGCCTTGATGTATTCGTTCGACGCCAATGAAATGACGCTGGTGTCTTTATGATCCTTGATCGCGGCGTTCACGGCATTGGTGATCAAGTCACCCCAGAAATCATAGAGATCCTCACCGCGTGCATTGCCGAGCTTTGTACCCATCTCTAGGCGGTAGGGCTGCATGAGGTCTAACGGGCGCAGGAGGCCATAAAGGCCGGAGAGAATCCCGAGATGATCTTGCGCGTATTCCATGTCTTCTTCGCTCAATGTTTCGGCATCTAGGCCAACATAGGTGTCGCCTTTAAAGGCGTAGGCGGCTTGTTTGGAATTATTTGGTGTAAATTCATCCTTAAAACCCTGATAATGGTCATAGTTGAGCTGCCCCAGATTATCGGACAAATGCATGAGGCTTTGGATTTTTGATTTTGAATAGCCCTTAAGGATAGACGTTAGCTCCGCCGTTTGAGATTGAAACTGCGGCTGGGTGAAATCCGCGCTTGGTGATCGGTTTTCGTAATCGAGTTTCTTGGCGGGCGATACAAGTGCGAGCATTAGTTTTCCTTTTCTTTGTACGCAAGTGTAAAAGCCGCACCGAACGAGTTCAAGTTGATTTATTCGATATATTTTATGGATTTTGCCAATAAAAAACCCGCGCACATCATTAACGGCGCGGGTTTGGTTTTTTGACCTTAGGCGATGAGTGTGCCTGTGGCTTCGAGGAAGTCTTCGTTCGTTAGGTCTGTTACGCCCAGAATTGTCGAGATTTGGATGAAGTTATTTCCGCCGCCATCCGCATCAATGGACAGGATTGAGTTATCTCCGCTATTTGTGATTTGGACAAAATCTGAAATTGCATTCGTTGCCGATTCATAGCCGATCAAGACATCCGAGATATCGATCTTATCACCATCATCGAGGCTGAAGTCACGGATTTTATCGATGCCTGTGAAGGCTGTTGCGCCATCAAAGAGGAAGGTGTCCGCGCCGCTTTGGCCGTAGAGATCATCTGAGCTTGCGCCGCCGTTCAGGATATCATCATCCCGACCGCCGTAGAGTATATCACTATGGCCACCACCGAATAGATCATCATTCCCGTTTTCACCTCGCAATGTGTTGCGGAATTCATCGCCCGATATTTTATCATTGAAGGCCGATCCTGTGACGTTTTCAATGCTGATTAATTCGTCTCCTTCTGCGTCACCACCGATTTGCGTGGTACGCGTGAGGTCTATATCAACGGCGGCGTCAGAGCGCGTATAGCGTGCGTAATCTTCTTTTTCGCCGCCGTCAATGATATCAGCGCCCGCACCACCTTCGAGGATGTCACGTCCGCCTAGACCTTCGATAAAGTTTACGCCTCCATCGCCGTAGATGAAATCACCTGATGTTGAGAGATTAGCGCCGCGGATATTTTCAATGCTGTCGAATGTATCGCCTGCCGCAAAGCCATCTGTTCCCGTTTCCGTTTCAAGGTCGACTTTCACGCGAGTTGTGGAATCGCTATAATCGACTGTGTCTTCACCCTCCCCACCTACGAAATCTTCTGCGATTAGGGTTGCGAGGAATGTGTCATCAGACGCGTTTCCTGTTTCGCCTGTGGGCGTTGAGAGCGCTTGGAGCGCAGCCAGTGTATAGGCTGTGCTGCCGAAGACGAATTCTTCGAACAATGTGATGTCGTTGAAGGTGATCTCGTTTTCTATGTTGTTGAGGAAGCTGAGCTGATTGCCGGAGATAATCACGTCAGACGCGCTCCATACGGCGTCGAAGATAACGCGTTCAAATCCATTATCGCGGTCGTTATATAGATCAACACCACCAGTATAGAGGAAAGTATCATTGCCGCGATCGCCGAACAGCATATCATTGCCTAGCCCGCCACCTAGCGTGTCGTTTCCGTTTCCGCCGCGCAGGGTGTTTCGGCCTTCATCGCCAATCAGCGTGTCGTCATAGTCAGAGCCTGTGACATTCTCGATGCTGATCAGTTCGTCGCCTTGCGCGTGTCCGCCGATTTGGGTTGCGCGCGTGAGGTCGATATCTACGGCTTCGTCGGAGCGTGTGTAGCGGGCGTAGTCGAACTCCACGCCGCCATCGATAATGTCTGCGCCTGCGCCGCCCTCTAACACGTCGCGGCCGCCTAAGCCTTGAAGGGTGTTGAAGCCGTCATTGCCGTAGATGAAATCACCTGATGTTGACAGGTCTGAGCCGATGATGTTTTCAATTGATACGAATGTATCGCCTGTAGCATCGCCGTCTGTGCCCGTTCCCGCTTCCAGATCGACTTTGATGCGTGTTTCAGAGGTGCTGTAATCGACGGTGTCGCTGCCGCCTGCCCCCACGAAGTCTTCTAGAATCGGTGTGCCGACGAAGAGGATATCTGGCGGGAGGAGCTGTACGAGGTCATAGGTTGACCCATCTTTAAAGACAATTTCCTCAACGACGAAATCACGATTCCCTGAGAAGAAATTGGTAATAATAATTTTTCCAGCATAATTTATTTCCAGATCATCACCATTTTGCGTGATGATTAAATCACCAAAACTAATACCATTTCCAAAGACGATTTGGTCAAATCCTGATGTTTCGAGGATTGTGTCGATGCCATCACCGCTTTCGAAACGATAGTCATCATCGCCAGATCCGCCGAACAGGAAGTCATTTCCTGCATCTCCGGATATTTTATCATCACCAGATCCGCCGATGACGGTGTCGTTTTCTGTGCCACCGAACATGTTGTCATTGCCCGGGCCGCCATGAAGGATGTCTTCCCCTTGTCCACCCACAATCAGGTCATTTCCTGCGTTTGACCAAACGATGTCATTACCGTCGCCTGCCTGAATTTCAAGATTTCCAAGAATTGTTGTTAAGCTTGCGAACAGGATGATATCATCGCCACGGCCTGGCTGGATAATTTCAAAGCTTTCAATCAGCACATTGCCTTCACTGTCTTCTAAGCGGATCAATTGATTATTGTTGTTGCCCGTGATGACGTCCAGAAACGCTGGGCTTCCTGCTTGCGCAAAAGCGCCGTGCGTGCTGTACATTCCATTGACGTCTATTTCACTTGCGTCGTACGGATTAATGAATGTTTCAATGACTTCTATGAGCGGCCCATTAACAGATACTAGAATTTGTGACATGAATATTCCCCTTTTTCTTTCACACATGCAGATATGGAAATGACAGTAAATAAATAATTGGATTATTACAACATAAATCTATTTTATGTCTAAACCAAGGGGGAGGATGTCAAAAATTAGAGTTTTCTAATTTTTTATTTTTTCTAAGATACAGACAGATACTCTGAATAAACTTTGTGGCTATAATTCTCTTCCATTTCTTGCATGTCGGTTTCGCTAATGACCGCGCCAAGAATTTGTTGGTTTTCGATGCCGCTTTGTTTGAGATGGAACTTCAGCCTGTTTGGTAGAGTCTTGCCCCATTCTACCGTCACGAGGAATGATTCGATTACACTCGCAATGCTTGCTGTGCTAGAGCCAGCCGAGAGCGGCGGGAGATCAACGATCACATAGTCAAACACATTTTGCGCTTCTTTAATCATACGCTTCATTTCTTCTTCATCCATATCCTGACCTGGCGTTGAAGGGAGTATGAATAAATTTGTTTGTGGATCACATATGAGAAGGTCTTTGAAAGACAGGTTTTTACAGGCTGCATTTTCGAGGCTGTCTGATTTTTGAAGTGCGTTGCTGCGTGAGAGCACCGGGTGTTGGAGATCCGCATCCACAAGCAAGCATGCAGACCCTGTTTTGGCCGCGTATAGCGCAAGATTACTTGCCGTTAGCGATTTACCCTCATGAGGAGTATCAGAAATTACGCCAACAACTTTACTGCGGTCAGCTCCTATTTTTTTATCTATACCGAGTTTAATATTCCGGCTGGTGTCTGCGTGCAGAGAACGAGGCGCGTCAACAGAGTGTTTATAAGCCTTGTATTTAAAGAGTGACTTTTTATTTGCGCCTTTGCCTGTTGAAACTGTTGCGGCAAGCTTTGGCAGAAACCCGAGGAAGAAAAGCCCAAGCGCGCTTTCAACCTGGCCTGCGCGGCGTATGGTTGAATCGAAGTTATCCTTTAGAAGCGCTAAGAACGCACCGCCTCCAAAGCCAAGGATGATAGAAAGCGTCACAATGATGGTCGATTTAGGGTGGCTTTTATCAAGCGGCGGTACGGCGTATGTGATGACACGTGATTGCGCTACAGGGAAAGATTGTTGCTGATTCACCGTCTGGAATTTCTCTAGATAATCATCATATAGATTTTGATGTGTGTCCGCCTCTTTTTCCAGTGCTTCTAATTCGAATTTTTTGGCATCCCCCTGGACTTTTTTATCAATTAATTCTTTGAGGCTATTTTCAATTGATGCAGCTCCGGCTTTTGCGACTTCCAGCTCGTTTTGTTGGCTTTGCACGATCCTTCTCATTTCGCCAAAAATGACCTCTCGTGTTTCTGAAAGTACGGCGCGCTGGTTTTTTACGGCGCTGTGATCTTCGCCTAAATTTTGGATCAAACGAGTCAGGCGCGCTTGGTTTTCGAGGTATTTTGCGCGTATGCTGCTGATGACGTCATTATCAAATGCCTCGGCCACCGCCGCGGATATATCATTATTGTCCACGATGCTTTTACTATGCCTGTAGCGCACTTCTGCCGCGGCGACGGCTGCTTTTGCCACACTCAGTTGTGCATTCATATCGGTCAGGCGTTGTTCATTTATGGTTCTGCCGTTGCTGTCAATCAGATCGTTTTCAAGGCGAAATTTTTGAACTGCTTTTGTTGCGATGATACTTTGTTCGCGCTGTGCTTTAATTTTATTTTGGAGCCATGTCGCAGTTTTGACCGAGCCTTCAGAGAAAAAGTTTACCTGATCATAGATATACGCTTCTGCAAAGGCGTTTGCGCGATCGGCCGCTTTTTTGGGGTCCTCGTCAGTATACCTTAACGTGATAACGTAACTTTCTCCCTCACGCTGAACACGTAAGTTACGTTGCAGGCGCTTTATAATTGCTTCGCGCTCTAAGTAATTATTTTCAAGATTCGTGCGTTCCGCCTCTGAGAATAAATATTCTAGTGCCTGTTCGGCAATACGGCGTGATTTTAGAATTTCAACTTGGCTTTCAATTGCAGCGTGCTCAAAGCTTCGGCGCGCATTAGATGATAGTTCTGCCACAGTGTCTGCCTGCGTACGATCAAGTAAGATTGATGCTGCGGCCGTGAATTTGGGTGTCGTTGTTAAGACATAAAAAAGACCAAGAAGAAATAAAGTGACCGTGCTTACAGCAATAATTTTTATGCCGCGTTTCAGTGAAGAATATATGCGGAAGAGGTTTAAAGCATCAGATGAGTTACTCATTTTTAAAAGGCGTCTTTAGCGTTGCGTGTCGTTGTCGACCCTAAGTTCAAAATATCTAGGAACTTAGATAGCTCAACTGAGGCAGAATTTGCAACATAAACCGTATCTTCATGTGTCATTGGGAATTTTTGTGCAAGGAAAAACCCATCTCCTTTTCGTAAATTTAGACGATAAATCACCGCAATACTGTCTTGTGATTTAAGGTTTTCAGGCAGCGTGTCAGGAAGAAGATCTCCTAATGTTTCAAGGATATCAACACGTTCACGGCGATACACATATATTTCTGATGGGTCGGCCTCGAATGTATTCAGACCTTGTGCACGCGCCATCGCATCAGCAAGATCAATCTCGCGGCGCTCGAAGGGGAAAAGCCCCTGAAATTCGGCGGCGCCGTATATCGTGAAGGTTTCTGGCTCACGGTAAAGATAAAGTGTGTCATCGCTTTGCAGGAAGATGTTTTTATCTGGGTCGAGGAACAGATCATCTAACTTAATAGAGTATTCCTTTTTATCTCTATGCAAAGTTACCCAACTTTCATAGCCAGGGAAGGAGCTTCCGCCTGCATTTGCGATTGCATCTAGAACACGTTCATCATTGAAACTGAGGGAGAAACGAGATGGATTTTGGACTTCTCCGATAACAGTGACCTCAGAGCCGCCGCGATTTGTGAAAGAGACAACGACTTGAGGTTCGATTGCACGATCGGCTAGACCTACGGATATCGTTTTGGAAATGGAATTTGGCGTTTTACCGGCCGCCTTCACAAGCCCTACATAGGGAACAGTAATATAGCCAGAGGCATCAATTGTTTGTGGCGGCAGTGAGATAAAGTTACCAGGTCGAACACCAGCTTCGCGTGGGACGAACAAGCCGCCTGATTGTGCTTCGTAGATTGTGATTTGAATGACGTCCCCGACATTCACTGTTACAGATTGCGGCGCGCTTTGCGGGAGCCAATTGATATTATTATCGATATACTTTTTACGCTGGTTCAGCTTTGTTACCAAATCTTCGTTAATGTTCAACATAATGTAGGGCGTGTTGCTTTGTCGCGTTTTATTAAGCGCGACTGAAGCGTCATGCTCTATGGCGCTGGCTTGCGGGCCCGACGCGGGGATAAACTCACACCCCATTAGAGCGAGAGAACATACAAACAACGTTGTTAAAAGTCTTGTAGACATTATTTTTTCTCAAGGTTTGAGAGGAGAAGTAAGCAAAGCACGCGACGATTTTACTGTAATTTTGTCGATATGCAAGGCTATTTGCACAGATCAAAGCTTGAAATTACAGGAAAATGGTCAGACCCCGCGGATTGATTCACTTTTTGGTAAGATGTTTTTTTCAGCCCCTCAGATGTGAAAATGTGGTCAATGGGGACAGACAAAAAAGGCGCACCCCAATTTGGCCATGTGCCGAAGTAATTCCATAGAGATGTGTTGCCCGTTAACGCGCCCTGTTTTTGTATTGAAATCATGTTAGGATGCCAGGGCACGCTGTTGAAATCTCCTGCGATGACAAATTTCTTTCCACCATATCTTAGGTTTTGGGCGTGATTTGCCAAGTCTTGGAAAAACATGTTTCTGATTTTGATGGTTTCGAGATTTTTTGGAGAGACGGCATGAACTGAAATCACTTCCAGGGTCGTGCCCGCACCGTCGATTTGCACCTGTAACACGCGCTTGCCTGATATAGGCATCTTTGGTTTTTCAACACTAATTATAGGATATTTGGAAAAGATTGCAGGACTAAAGAATTCTCCTTTTGAGATGTCGGGATAAGCAAAGGGATATCTTTTAGAGAGTTTATCGTGAGCGTCTTCCAAGAATGGTTTCTTGCCTTCTTGAAGCGCTACTATATCTGCGTCTGATGCCAGAATATTCGCGACTATGGCGTCGGTGTTTTGGTTTTTATAAAATATATTATAGGCCATGATCGTAATATTACCTACCTGTCTATCGCATGCGCTTATGCCGCGTGAGGGGGCATAAGCCTGCGTCACAACATAAAGATGTGCTGCTATCATCGCTATATTTACGCCAGAGATGAGCCAAAATTTTTGCAGCAAGCAGAGCAATACAATCAAAGATGTGACTATTACACTATAAACGCGGAGCTGTTCGAGAGGTTCACTTATGATCTCTGATATCCCCAGCGCGGGAAGAATTACTAAAACTGCGCAAAATAAGGTTATGAGGATGAAGATGGATTTGAGTGTCATGGTGCACACTATATTTTGGTTCGCACATTTGTAAAGAAGATGATAGAACGTACCCCACGTTTTTGGAGACATTTTATGAACGTTGCAGTTTCGCAGCATGTTTTGAGGTTTTTCGATAAGAACCTCTTTGAGCGGATCATCATTTATCTTTTTTTGGCTGAACTCATCGTCAAGATCGTGTTCGAGCTTGCGCTTGGGCAGTGGTATTTTGAGCAATCACAGCACAAACAGTGGCTATTTTATGCTTTTTTAGGACTGGATTATCTATTTTCTTTCAAAAAAGTGATAAATATTCGCATTACCGTCAATGTCATGTCGCTGTTTTCTCTATTTTTGTTCATTTTGATTGCTCATGGTTTCGCAGTTGGTGTTTTGAGCCATAATCATCCGTTTGAAATTATTAATGATACAATTCCGCTCCTTATGATCGCGCTGAATATTTTGCGGTTTCAATCTTATGAAGAGATGAAAAAGCCCATTAATTTTCACTTTTTACTCAGCTTTTGTACGATTGTGGCGACTGCGGTCTGTTTGATCGGTTTTCTTGCGGTGCAAATCGGTCGGCCTTCGGTCGCGAATGTTCCTGTTGGGCCTGTTTTTTATCCTTTGTTTTTTGCCGGCCTGATTATGATGCGGCCGTTTCCCAAGTTTTTATTAGTGCTGTTTGCGCTCACATTTATTTTATCCCTGCCTGAGATTAACCGTACGTCTCTGGCGTTTATTGGGCTGGTGATGGGCGGGTACTCGATGATCGAGATTATCAAGAACCCGTCAAAGGGTATTTTGCTGATGGCTGGACTTGTTTTTATTGTCAGTGTGAGCTGGATGATGCTGCCGGAAGATTCCAAAACGTACAGGCGCATTGTCGGTATTGCTGATATTGATTTTTCTAAACGCACAGGCTCTGTGGGTGAGCGACAGGAGGAATATGACAGTATTCGCGAGATGTTGGAGCGTAAAGGTCAGACGGCGCAGCTTGTCGGCGCAGGGTTTGGCGGGGTTTATGAAGCACAATTTACGCACCGATATATTAAGAACTATGGGCATGCACATTATGCTTGGGCTTGGTTTAATTTGCGCTATGGGACGATGGGATATTTTTACCTTATGGTTTTTATTGGCATTATGGCTTTCAATATTGTTAAGGGTTTTCGTGTTCATCATGCTTTAGGGCTGTTTATTGCATTTTTGTGTCTGTTCGGCCTTTTATATTGCATGACCTATGTTAATGCGGTGTTTTTGTCCTCGGGTTTGCATTTTTTGCATCTTAGGCCAAAAGAAGAGGAGCTGGAACCATGAGTGGACGTAAAACAGCCCCTTTTATCATGGTTCAAAATGTTGCGAATGCCTTGATCCAGCTTATAATCGTTATTTTGATTGCGCGGATTCTAGGCGCCGAAGGTGCGGGATATTATTCGCTTGCACAATCCTATGTCATGCCTGCTTTTTTCCTGGGGCTGTTCGCGTTAAAGACTCAGTATCTTATTGATCTGGGTAAGCCTGATTTTTCAGATTATCTTGGTTTGCGAACCTTCGCGGCGAGCAGCATTTTTCTTTTGACGGCCTTGGTTGCGCTCGTGTTTGAAAGTCCATTCATTGCGCTTTTGGTTTTGGCGCTTGGCTTTGTGAAATTTTTTGACGGCTATATTGATATTTTGATTGGAGTGATCCAAAAATCAGACAAGCCATCGTTTATTGCTAAAACAGCGATCATGCGGCTTATTCTATTGATGGCTGCTTTTATTGGTGTTTTTATTGCGACTGAAGATATGGTTCTGGCTTTATTTGCCTTAGGCTTTGTTGGGTTTATTCATTTTTTTGCTATTGAATATCCGTGGTGCCTGAAATATGTGCGCATGGATCGCCGTATTATGGATTTCAGTCCCGAAGTGATCAAAGCGAGAAAGGTGTTGGCGTTAAAGGGGCTACCGATGGCTATGTCCGTTTTGCTCGGTGCGGCGCAGCTTAGTATTATTCGTATCTTTCTTGAAGAATTTCATGGACCCGCTATTTTGGGGCAATTCTCAACCACGTTGCAAGTTGTGCTGATTGGCAATTTGTTTATCGTTGCAACGGGGCAAGCCTTTATGCCCAGCCTTTCCAGACATTTTGCAAATCGGAATATTAAGGGGTTTGTCAAAATCATGATCGCAATTATCGGGTTTATTTTTCTCTGCGTCATTTTGGGAGCAGGTCTTAGCTATTTGATTGGAGATTGGCTCATGGCGTTTCTTTTCGGCTCTGATTTCCAAGGGCTAGGCTGGCTTTTGGTGATGGCGAGCGTCTGTGCATTGCCGTTTTTTCTTAATGCTGTCTTAAATCAGGCCGTTATTACCTGTCAGCTCACCAAAACCCAGCTTTATGTTTATGTTATAGGCTTTTGTTTTTCTTGCATTTTAGGCTGGATTATGACACAAGAATATAGTATGCATGGTGCGTATATTAGTATTTTTGTTGTGAACATGGTTCAGTCGGTCATTTTCTTGATTTTGATCTTCAGGGCTTTTGGTAAGGGGAAACCTGTTGGGGCTCATTCAAGATGATTTATTTGTGTGTGACGTTAATAAGCCTTCGCTGAAAACGGCGATTATCTATTATTTTACACATCCGGAGTATAAGGCCGTTGTTTTTTATCGCTGGTTCTTGTTGCTTTATTCTAAGGGTGGGTATTATAAGGTCATTGCTAAGTTTTTGTGGCTCAAGACTGTCAAGAACACGGGGTGTTATTTGAGCCCTAAAGCCAAAATCGGTAAGGGGTTGAGATTGCCGCACGCTACTGGCATTGTTATTGGTGATGGAGTCGAGATTGGTAATTTTGTGACGATTTACCAGCATGTAACCCTTGGACGAAAAGGCACCGGTGACAGTTACCCTAAGATTGGGAATAACGTTAAGATCTATGCTGGAGCGTGTATTATTGGTGGTATTACGGTTGGTGATAACGCCATAATTGGTGCGAATTCTGTTGTGACGAAAGATGTTGAAGCCAACACAACGGTTGCAGGTGTGCCTGCTAAAGTGTTAAACACCAAAGCATGAAAATTATTTTCCTTTCCCCTGTTGGATATTTCAAGGGTGGTGCTGAACGCTCTTTGTTTGACCTTGTTGCGAACCCGAATATTGAGCCGATTATTCTGGCACCTGAAGAAGGGCCGATCCTTGATAGGGCGCGCGAGCTTGGCCTGGAGCATGGGGTGCTTGATTTTGGAAGTATCAACACCATTCACCGCCCATTTTCATTTGTGAAGGGCATTTCCGCATTTTCTGATTTGTTTAAGGCGGCGTTTGCGCTTAAGAAACTTGCGAAAAAACACGGTGCAAAAGTTGTGCATTCCAATGGCCTTAAGGCGCACATGATTAACATTATATCTGATCGTATATTTGGTGCGCGCTCTGTTCTGCATATTCGTGATATCCCCTATACCAAGCCTGAAATTCTAGTTTGGAAGATTATGCATTTCCTTTGTCACAAGATGGTTTTGGTTTCGCATGCGACATGGCCGGGCGAGAGCCTGCCGCTCAAGGCTGTGGTTATTCACAATGGCACGCCGTTGATTGATGAGGTGCGGGAGAAGACTGAGAGCGATGTGCTGACGATTGGTTTTATCGGGCGTATTCACCCCGCGAAGGGTTTGCATTTGCTGATTGACTGGATTGCAGCGGCGAAGGATATGAATCTGCGCCTCAGTGTGCGCGGGACGTATTCAGAAGATGCGCCTGAATATGAGAGCGAGATTGACGCACAGATTGCTGAGCTTGATTTGCAAGATCGCGTTGAATTTACAGGGTTTATTGATAACGCCGTGATGCTTTATAAGGGGCTTGATATTGTTTGTGTTCCATCTAAAACGCCTGATCCGCTGCCACGGAGTGTGATGGAATCGATGGCGCGCGGTATTCCGGTGCTCGGTTATCCTGCGGGTGGGATCTTTGAGATGATTGATGATGGAAAGACGGGGTTTTTGGTGAAGGATACTGAGAGCTTTACGAATGCCATTGAACAGATTACGGGCGATGAAAAACGTTTAGAGGCTATGACCGAAGCGGCGCGGGAGAAGATCACACGTGAGTTTACGATTGATGGACTGCATGCGGATGTGAGTGCGGTTTATCGTTCATTTGTTTGAATTTTAATAACTTTATTATCCAAAACAGAAAACTCTTTTAAATCAACTCTTATTAAGTAAACTTTTGCATCTTTTTGATAAATCAAATTAAGCAGTCCTGTGGCATTGACCTTATGACCCACAACCCTGTCAGATTCTATAGCGATCTCTTGGTATTTACTTCCATCAAGCTTTGATAATGCCAGTGTTATCTTGTCTTTATTATTTAACCTTTGATCTAAATTTGTATCAGATTTAACAATTTGAAAAAGATACCCGACGGATAAAATTTTGTCTTGCCCTTGCTTTTTATAAGTGAGAATGTCTTTTTTAGTGACTAAAAAATGGTTGTGCTTTAAAAGCCAATTTTTCTGGTTCGTATCAGTGTTTAGGAATAAATAGTTCCGTGTTGATGAAGATGCCTTGCTAAAATAAGCTTGCGCGTATTTTTGGCCTGAATTCAAAGCGATGGTGAGGTACGGTGTGTTATTCACTCCAGACACGTAGCCAAACTCAAGTTCTTCCTCTATTTTTTCGGTATTTTCTACATTAACAGTACGGATCACGGTTCTCTCATCTGTAATACTATTAAAAACCCCAAGAAAAGCAATCATGGCCAGCACTGCACAGCACAAGCTTACTGCAAAAATTATCAAACCATTAACACGCCAAATAAATTTAAAAAACTTGTTGCTATCCGTCATTCAGGCTCTCCTTAACCATAATGCCCCTTCAACGCACGACTTACTGTATCTTTGAGATTTTTCCGAAACACCTCAGGAGCGAATTTTTCGGCGTGGGTGCGGCAGTTTTGTGGTTTTATGTCTGCGCTGATTCGGTCGAAATGCTCTACTGCTTCACGCAGTGAATTCAGTGATTGTCTTGCGAAGAACAGCCCCGTTGCGTTTTTTGGGTCTTGTTCATAGCCAACAACAGTTTCGAGCGCTCCGCCAGCGCCGTAGGCGATGACAGGTGTTCCGCAGGCTTGAGCCTCTAGGGGAATGATGCCAAAATCTTCTTCGGCGGCGAAGACGAAGGCGCGGGCGCGTTGCATGTGATCCTTCAGAACATCCGTTGGCTGAAAGCCCATGATTTCAATATTCGGCGCGGTTTTGGCGATGTCTTTGATCTTTGCCATGTCTGGGCCATCGCCAATGATTTTAAGCTTTTTGTCTGGCATTCCCGCAAAAGCGGCGGCGATTAAATCCATTTTTTTGTATGGCACCATGCGCGAGGCAGTCAGGAAGAAATCGTCTTTTTCTTCTTTGAATTGGAACGTGCTGATGTCTACGGGTGGGTAGATCACCTCTGCCTCGCGGCGGTAGACTTTCCAGATACGTTTGCGGATATAGTTTGAATTGGCGATGAAATGGTCAACGCCGTTTGCGGTGCGCGTATCCCAAATGCGGAATTTGTGCAGGATGCGCTTGGCAATCATACCCTTGATGCCTTTGTTCATGCCGCTTTCGCGTAAGTAATGGTGCATCAAATCCCACGCGTAGCGTGTTGGGCTGTGGACGTAGGAGATGTGGAGTTGCTCTGCACCTGTGATGACGCCTTTTGCGACGGCGTGCGAGGATGAGATGATTAAATCATATTCGGCGAGATCAAAATCTTCTATAGCTTGCGGGCAGAATGGCAAGAATTTGCGGTAATGTTTACGCGCGCCCGGCCAGCGATTGAGGTAGCTGGTTTTGATTTTTGCTTTGCCGAAGACCTTGCGTTGGTTGTCATCAAGAAAATCGAAAAGCGTGTAAATGTCCGCGTTTGGATAAATCTTGATGATTTGCTCCAGCACTTTTTCCGCGCCCGCGAGAACAGGCAACCAATCATGGACGACGGCGACTTTTAGGTCTTTTGTTTCTTTTGACGTGTTTTTAGGCTCGGCCATAATTGTCCTCATAGCGTACGATGTCATCTTCACCGAGGTAACTGCCTGTTTGCACTTCGATGATTTCGAGCATAATCTTGCCCGGATTTTCAAGCGCGTGGATAATGCCCAGCGGTAAGTAGACTGATTCATTTTCAGCGAGCGTTATGACGTCGTCGCCTTTGGTTACATTGGCTGTGCCTTTTACGACAACCCAATGTTCTGAGCGATGAAAGTGTTTTTGCACAGACAATTTTGCGCCTGGTTTTACGGAGATGCGCTTAACCTGATCACGTTCGCCGAAACATATCGAGTCGTAATGACCCCATGGGCGATAGACTGTACGGTGGTGTTTGGCTTCTTTTCGATCTGCTTTTTTGAGGTCGCTTACAATGTCTTTAACATCTTGAACGCTGTCTTTATGGGCAACCAAAAGTGCATCTTGCGTGTCGACGACGATGATATCTTCAAGGCCGAGCGCGCAGACGAGGCGGTCTTCACCATAGATGAAGCTGTTTTTTGTGTTTTTGGCAATCACGTCGCCTTTTGTCACAGTGTTGTCTTTATTTTTCTCAGAGACTTGCCATACGGCGTCCCATGAGCCAACGTCATTCCAGTTTGCATCGAGCAGCGAGATAACCGCCCCTTGACTTGTGTTTTCCATGACGGCGTAATCAATTGAGATATCTTCACATTTTGCGAAAGAGTCTTTATCCAATCGTACAAAATCAAGATCGCGTTTGCTGTTTGTGAAGGCCGCCTTGGCTTGTTTTGCGATTGCGGGATGGTGTTTTGTAAGTTCCTCTAGGAAGGCGGAGGCTTTGAAACAGAACATGCCGCTGTTCCATGAATATTTGCCGCTTTTGAGGAATCTTTCGGCGGTTTTTAGATCGGGCTTTTCAGTGAAGGCTTTGATTTCGGACGCTAATCCGTCGATGTCTTTGCCTGATTCGATGTAACCGTAGCCTGTGTGCGGTTCGTTTGGTTTGATGCCGAATGTTACGAGGTGGCCTTTTTTCGCTAGCTTTTCTGCTGCTTTTGCGGCTTTACCGAAGGCTTTGACGTCTTCAATGACGTGATCAGCAGGAAGGACGAGAAGGATTGGATCATCGCCGTCTTTCATGGCGGAATAGGCCGCGGTTGCAATGGCGGGGGCGGTGTTTCTGCCGACTGGTTCTAGAATAATGTCTTGTGCCTGCGTATCCAGAGCGCGTAAATTTTCTGCCACAATAAAGCGATGCTCTTCGTTACACACTATAATTGGGGCATCTAGGCCAATCTCGCTGACGCGTAAAGCCGTTTCCTGAAACAGCGTGTGTTCAGAGTGCAATGCCAAAAATTGTTTCGGGTAAAGCGGGCGTGACAGAGGCCATAGGCGCGTGCCTGAGCCGCCGGATAAAATTACTGGAACCATGTTTCCCTCGTGGTAAATGTAAAAATCGAGCAGATATAAACATATCTAGCGCAAAAAAACCACTTTATCTTTCAAGTTCCTCATGATAAGTCGATGCCATAACATTAAAAGGGCTAGTCATATGCTAATCCTTTCTATATAAATTTTGTGAATTCAATTAAAAAGGTAAGGATTTAAACATGAGTGATATTGCCGAACGCGTTAAGAATATTGTTGTAGAACATCTCGGTGTAGAAGCTGACAAAGTTGCTGAGGCTGCCAGCTTCATTGATGATTTGGGCGCAGACTCACTGGATACAGTTGAGCTTGTTATGGCGTTTGAAGAAGAGTTTTCTATCGAAATTCCAGATGATGCAGCAAAAGACATCCAGACTGTTGGCGATGCTGTTAACTTCATTAAGGCAAATTCAGAAGCGTAAGCCTCGTTTGTTCGTAAATTACCTTTACCATCAGCCCGCCCATGCGGGCTGTGATTCTATTGATTGAAATTAAAAAATCATTCATATCTTTATCTAGGCAAGGCATGAGTGACGACACGTATTTTAATACGTTAGGATACGAATAACGATGCCTGGGTAAATAGAGGAATGATTGTTGTGAGTGAACTTAGACGTGTTGTAGTTACAGGAATGGGCATGGTTTCGCCGCTTGGAATGGGCGTGGATCATAACTGGTCGGAAATTACGAATGGCAAAAGCGGCCTGCGTAAGATCGAACACTTTGATGTTTCGGACATTACATCCCAGATTGCGGGGATTATCCCAAAGACAAAAGACGAAAACCCTTTGAACGGCGAATTTAATGCCGACCTTTTCCTCCACCCGAAAGAGCAACGTAAGGTTGATGTGTTTATCACTTACGGAATGGCTGCGGCGCAGGAAGCCGTTGAAGATTCTGGTTGGGCGCCGACAGATGATGAAGCGTTAGAGCGCACAGGTGTTTTGATTGGCTCTGGTATTGGCGGTTTGGATGAGATTTACAGAACCTCAACGATCCTAAATGAGCGCGGCCCGCGACGGATTTCCCCGTTCTTTGTGCCTGCGGCTTTGATTAACCTGACTTCTGGTCATGTTTCGATTAAATATGGATTCAAGGGTCCGAACCATTCGGTTGTTACGGCTTGTGCCACAGGCACACACGCCATTGGTGATGCAGCGCGTCTTATTGCGCTTGATGATGCAGATGTAATGATTGCAGGCGGAGCGGAAGGCGCAGTTTGTCGCCTTGGCGTAGCTGGGTTTGCAGCGGCGCGCGCGCTGTCTACTGGGTATAATGATCGTCCTCAAGAGGGCTCTCGCCCGTGGGATAAAGACCGTGATGGCTTCGTGATCGGCGAAGGCGCGGGGATTGTTGTTCTTGAAGAATATGAACACGCGAAAGCACGCGGCGCAAAAATTTACGGCGAAGTCATCGGCTATGGTTTATCTGGTGATGCGCACCATATTACAAGCCCTGCCGAGGACGGCAATGGTGGGTTCCGCGCTATGAAAGCCGCATTGAAACGTGCGAAACTTAACCCAGAAGATGTTGATTATATTAACGCGCACGGTACATCAACGCCGATGGGCGATGGCATTGAGTTTGGCGCGGTGAAGCGTCTCTTTGCGAATGCTCTAGATAATTTGCATATGTCGTCTACGAAGTCAGCGATAGGGCACCTTTTGGGCGCTGCGGGCGCGGTTGAGGCTATTTATAGCCTTAAGGCGATTGAAACTGGCGTTATGCCGCCGACGCTTAACCTTGATAACCCATCAGATGATTGCACGGGTATTGATCTTGTTGCGAAGACGGCCAAGGAAAAGAAAATTGACACTGTGCTCTCGAATTCTTTTGGGTTTGGTGGAACGAACGCGTCTTTGGTGATGCGCCGTGTCTAAATTTTTCTCCTTCCTGTTTACGCTGCTGTTTCTGGGTGCGCTTGGCTTGGCTGGTGCAGGGTGGTGGGTCCATGAAGAATTTAAAAAAAACGGCCCGCTGGCCAAGGCTGTTTTAGTGCAGATTCCGCGCGGCGCGCATATTGGCGGGGTTGCCGATCTGCTGCGTTATAAGGGCGTGATTTCCTCTTATCCGATCTTTAAAAATATGGCAAAAATTAAGGGGAAGGCCGAAGATATAAAAGCGGGAGAATACCAATTCCAGCCTTCTGTTTCGATGGAAAAGGTCTTAAAGATAATTACCGAAGGGAAGATTTTTAAGCGCAGCGTCACCATTCGTGAAGGCCTCACTAATTTTGAGGTTTTAAATGTATTACGTGCTCAGGCTGATTTAGAACAGTTAGAAACCGACCTTATGGGCGAGGGGTTATACTTGCCTGAAACTTACAGTTTTGCTCTAGGCGATAGCACGGGTGATATTCTTGAGCGCATGAATGACTCGCTCAACAAGGCGCTTGATGAGGCATGGGAAAGGCGCGCAGACGGCCTACCGATTACGAGTAAGAGAGAGGCGCTTGTGCTTGCGTCTATCATTGAGAAAGAGACTGCTGTTGCGTCTGAGCGCCGCCGCGTTGCGGGCGTGTTTGTAAATCGCCTGCGCAAGGGCATGTTGTTGCAAACTGATCCTACGGTGATTTACGCGCTGACGAATGGGAAGCATCAAGATGGCGGCAAAGGCCCGCTTGGGCGGCGGTTGCTGCGTAAGGATTTGAAGATAGATTCTCCCTATAACACATATCTCTACCCCGGCTTACCGCCAACTCCTATTGCCAATCCTGGCAAAGCTTCTATTGAGGCCGCACTTAATCCTGAGGAGCATGATTATATCTATTTTGTGGCCGATGGCACGGGTGGTCACGTGTTTTCAAAGACACTGGACGAGCATAACCGCGCTGTTGCCAAATGGCGTAAAATCAGAGATTCGAGATAGACTATGCTCTGTAAGGATTTTATTGAGTTGCCTTTCATACGAGAATCGAAGCCTCCTGAAGGGCATGATAATTGCGACCAATATCCAGAGAGTTTACCGCGCTATTTCATCGAGACATATACCAAGCCAAAAGCCAAAGTTTTTGATCCCTTTCTTGGGTTTGGGACCACTGCTCGTGTTGCTGAAGAGTTGGGGCGCATTCCTTATGGCATAGAGGCTGATGGTGCGCGCTTTGCACTGGCAGCAGGGTGCCTTACGAATTGGCAGAACATCATCCATGCCGACAGTGCAGATATGATGGATTACACATTACCCAAGATGGATTTCTGTATCACCTCTCCGCCTTATATGCCATGTCATCACAAATGGAATCCTTTGTATGGAGGGCATCCGGGGTATCAGGGATATGATGCATATTTAGAGCGCTTGGGCTTTATCTTCAAACAGGTCAAACATGTGATGAAAAAGAATGCTCTGGTTGTTGTGCAGGCCGATAACCTGATGCGCGCGCGCCGCCCCTATACACCCCTTGTGCGTGATATCAGCCTTGCCGTATCACAGAGTTTCAGGCCTGAGGCAGAAATCATTGTGAAATGGAATCCTGCCAATGATTACGGGCTGTTTACGCATTGTTTGGTGTTTAAGACCGTATAAGGTTACTCCTTTTCATCTTCGTTTGGTGGGGGTGTGTATGTGCGTGATGACCTGCCTCCCCCTGAAGAGCCTAAGCCCATGCCGGGGGCGTTCATGGTATTGGCGGCGTGTTTTCCGACCTCCATGCCGTGGCGGCGAGCAAGATGGTTTGCGAATTCGAGAGATGCTGGGGCGGCGTCACCCAGAATGCAGCCTGCGGTGTCTTCGTCGCCTGCGTCATGGCGGTGGACGGGCTGGCCGAGGATGCAGTTTTTCACGAAATAGTAGAAGGATTGCAGTGGTTGTTTTGGGGATTGGATTTTTTCAAACGCTTCGGCGCGGTAGGGGTCGTTCAGGAACATGAGCGGCACTTGATAGGCTTGGGCGATTTTGCCGTTTTTGACCGCTCCGAGCTGTATGAGGGCGTTGCCGTCCAAGATGCCGAAGAATTCAGGCTCTACTGGGATGTTCAGATCAAGATGGTCGGAGTCGACATATTCTATGCTGAGCGTGTTTGTTTCATTATCGAAGAGCACGCCGACGGCCTTTTTGATGAGGTTCTCGGAACTGAGCAGCCCCACCTGATGCTGCGGTGTGATCAACAGGTCGATGTTCATATCTGTATAGTTCGTTCGTGTTTTTTTAAACTTTTGGACCGCCAAGTTCGGCGTTTTGAGCGAGTTCAGCTTCCAAGTTTTGAGCTACTTTTGCTGTATCTTCTTCGACTGCACCAAGAACTTTCATTTCTTCGACAACACCCGCATCTGTTCGATCTTGAATCACATTTGTACCCATTTCAACGCGGCGAATTTCTTCTTGTACTGCAATCTGGATGCTTGAGACACTCTCGAGAGCGTCTGCTTTTGCGGCAGCATCCTGCGCACCTGCTGCTGCACTATGGCCTAATGTGTTATGGTTGTCTGCCGCGACTTCACTGCGGTTCATATTCGTAAGGTCTGCGTTATACCCTGCTTCAGTTAGAGCATTTTCCGCTCCTGCCGCGCTTGTTTCAGCGCGAGTTTGGTAGAGCATTTCTGCTGCAGTATGGTCACTTGCGCGATCGGCTAACGTGCTGCCTGTTCTTTCTAAGCGCCGCGCCGCATCTGCCATTGCAGCAATAGTTGAATCATTTACCGTTTCAACAATATCTGTTTCAGTTACTGCTTCTTCTAATGTTCTCATAGAGTCTAAAGCCATCTCTTTATTTCCTTTCGTCTATGCCTTTAAAATTAACGGCACATAAATCTTACATATTCGGTGGCTATCAGCTTACCGCTGTTAAAATAACCCATAACACAAAATAGCTCATTTTTGATTTTATTGCAAAGATCTTGGCTTAATCGGCAGTTTAGCTCTAAAATCTCAAGATCCGGCTGAAAAATGATGCGCGTGCGGCCAGTGTTGCTATCGACCACGATCTGGCTGATTCTTTTCCGAAACTCACCGTCACAGGTAAATGCTACTTTTCCTGATTTTGATACAAACACTTGAATGTTCATGTCGTTACTTCCTTTAATATTTTCAGTGCGTTTCCGCGTTCCTAAGGTAATAAAAATACCTGTCGTCACTTGTGCCTGCTGCAAATATAAAATTAAGCAACTCTCACTTAAGCTCTCATAAGGGCTTTTCCCAGCAAATTATATGTTTTATCAATGGGGGTAAAGATTTTTAGAGCAAAGACCCTTTCTCATGTGTGGCATTACTGGATTATATAGTTTTGAGCCAAGGCCTGATCGTGGAATCTTGACACATGCGATTCAGCGTATGAATGATGCGCTGCGTGCTCGTGGCCCTGATAGTGGTGAGGTGTGGGCTGATCCTGAATTTCCAATTGCACTTGGGCATCGGCGGTTGTCTATACTTGATCTCTCCCCTGCGGGGTCGCAACCGATGCATTCGGCCTCTGGGCGGTATGTTCTGACCTATAATGGTGAAATTTATAATTTTCGGGATTTGCGGGCAGACATTGGGGATGCGCACGATTTTCGCGGGGAAAGTGACACGGAGGTTTTACTTGCCGCCATAGAAAAATGGGGTGTTCACGAAGCGGTGAAGAAAATCCGCGGAATGTTTGCTTTTGCGCTGTGGGATCGAAAGGCGCAGGCCTTATTTTTTGCGCGTGATCATTTTGGCAAGAAGCCGCTTTATGTGGGTTGGGCGGGGTCGAGCCTTGTGTTTGGATCGGAGCTTAAGGCTTTGTGTGCGCATGAGGATTTCAACCGTGATGTTGATCGTGCCAGTCTGACATCTTATATGCGCTTTGGGCATGTGCCTGCGCCGATGTGTATTTATAACCGTGTGGTGCAGATGTTGCCGGGGTCGATTATGGCGCTGGATATGCGGATGTTGCGGGGAGGACAGGACTTAAAGCCGTTGATGGAGAGGTATTGGAATCCGAAAGATGCGCTAGAGGCTGCGCGCAGTCACCCCTATGACGGTGAGACTGTGGTTGATGATTTTGAGGAGTTGTTGAGCGCGTGTGTGAAAGATCGTATGGTGTCTGATGTGCCTTTGGGCGCGTTTTTATCGGGCGGCTTGGATAGCTCAACAATTGTGGCGCTGATGCAAAAGCAATCGAGCGAGAAGATCAAAACCTATTCAATTGGGTTTGGTGAGAAGGAGTATAACGAAGCCGCGCATGCCAAAGCGATTGCGGAGCATCTGGGGACGGATCACCATGAAATTATTCTCGGCGCACGCGATGCGCTTGCGCTTGTGCCTGAGTTGCCTGCTCTGTTTGATGAACCGTTTGCAGATGCCTCTGCCCTTCCGACATATTTAGTGTCAAAATTTGCACGCGGCGATGTGACCGTTGCTTTGTCAGGCGATGGCGGAGATGAGATGCTGGGCGGTTATGTGCGCCATATTTCTGGGCCGCGTGGCTGGCATATTGTGCAAAATCATATTCCTGCGCCTTTGCGGGGGCCGATGTCGACGCTGATTAAATCTGTGTCGCCGAGAACATGGGGTCGTTTTCGCCCGAACCGCCCGCATTTTGGGCTTCATTTGCATAAGTTTGGCGATATTTTGACCAAAGAGCATGAGGGCGATGTTTATCTTGGCCTTGTGAGCACATGGACGAAACCCAAGGGGTTTGTTCTGGATGGGCGCGAGGATATGATTCCGATGGTTGATCCTGATATGCAAATTGACGGGCTGAGCTTCGCCGAGACGATGATGTATTGGGATACGATCGGGTATTTGAACGGGGATGTCCTCACCAAGGTTGATCGCGCGAGTATGGCGGTGAGCCTTGAGGCGCGTGCGCCGTTGCTGGATAAGCGGATTTATGATTTTGTCTGGCGGTTGCCGCTGGAGGATAAAATTAAGGGCATGCAGGGGAAATGGTTGTTGCGGGAGGTTTTGAAAAAGCACGTCCCCGAGGAGATGTTTAATCGCCCGAAACAGGGGTTTAGCGTTCCGATTGGAGATTGGCTGCGGGGCGAGCTTAAGGATTGGGCAGAAGATTTGCTTGATCCGTATGAGATTAAGGCGCAAGGGTTGCTGGATTACTATCAGATTGAGGCGAGCTGGAAACGCCATCAAAAAGGGCAAGGGAACGAGGCGCAGAGGCTTTGGACTGTGCTTATGTTTCAAGCGTGGTACAGGGAGTGGATTTCAGGATGAGGAAAATCCTCTATCTCTTTAATGCTGCAGATTGGGAGAGCCGCATAGCCGTTGCTGATGCGGCGCAGGATATGGGTTTGGAGATTGTTATTGGTTTGATCAACCCGAAAGGTGTGATGCCCGAAAGCCCTTATAAAATTTCGGCTTTAGAGCAAACGGGGAGTAATTTGAACCCGATAAGCACGCTTCGCCTTATTCGTGATATGCGTGTCCTGATTCAGCAAGAGCAGCCCGATGTGGTTCATACGGTAACGTTGAAATACGGGTTTATGGTGGGGCTTGCGGCGGCGCGGTTTAAGGCGATGCGCAAAATCCATACTTTGGCGGGGCTGGGGTATGTTTTCCGTGGGCAGGGGTTAAGACCGTTACTGCTTAGGCTTGCGATTGCTCCGCTTTTGAAACATGCCTTAAAGCGACCCAATACGCTCCTTATTTTTCAAAATTCTGATGATCAGGCGCTTATGATTGATGCAGGATATGTTGCGGCAGCGGATACGACGCTTATTCGCGGGTCTGGGATTGTACTCGAGAAATTTGAAGGGTTTGAAGATAGACGTGACCCAGATACGCCTCTTGTTTTGATGCCGACGCGGCTTGTGCATGATAAGGGTGTGGCGGTGTTTATTGAGGCTGCGAAGATTTTAGCCGAGCACGGCGTTCATGCGCAGTTCAAGATCGCGGGCGGAGTGAGCAAAGACAACCCGAGCGGTATTTCTGAAACCGAAATGACGGCGATGCTGAAAGGTAGTCCCGTTGAATGGCTTGGCCGCGTGGAGAATATGCCCGAACTGCTCTCTCAGGCGTCCCTTGTGGTTTTCCCGTCTTATTACGGCGAGGGCATTCCGCGTGTTTTGCTGGAGGCGTGCGCAGCGGGGCGGGCGATTGTGACGACCGATCATCCCGGATGCCGTGAGGCGATCGTTGATGGTGAGGGCGGTTTACTTGTACCGATTCAAGATGCTGATGCAACAGCCGCTGCAATAAAAACTTTGCTTGATGATCCACAGCGACGCAAAGACATGGAAGCATGTAACTATAAAAGAGCGCGCACCGAATTTGATATTAAAGCAATCGCTCTGCAAACTGCTGCACTGTATTGATAACGAACAACGCGTTGGGTTGCTTCTCAGTAATTTCGTGACTTTGTTTGTGCGGCAATGGTATACTGCAGTTCAGCAAGGAGGCATATTTTGGCCAGAGCCGAAAACAACTATTTGACCGGTAAACTTTTAATCGCGATGCCGAGTATGAATGACCCACGTTTTTATCGTGCCGTCATTTTCATGTGCGCCCATGATGCAGAAGGCGCGATGGGGCTTATGATTAATCATGAAATGCCCGAAATTGAATTTGATGATCTTGTTTCCCAGCTTAAATTTGAGTCTGACATGACGTTTGATAATCTGAGCCTGCCCGTGATGTATGGCGGGCCTGTCGAGTGCGCGCGCGGGTTCTTGCTTCATTCCAACGATTTTAACCGCGCTGATACGATGCAGATTGCTCATAATTACGGCATTACGGGCACAGTTGATGCGCTGCATGATATTGCGCGGGGTAAACGTCCAAAGGATTTGCTGTTTATTCTTGGCTATGCCGGGTGGGATGCAGGTCAGTTGGATGAAGAGCTTCAGCAAGCCTCGTGGCTTGTGGTGGATGCTGATCCTGACCTAATTTTTGGCGGTGATCCTGACGAGAAGTGGCTACGTGCGGTTACGAAACTTGGTATTGACCCAGCGATGCTTTCCGGTGCGAGCGGCCGGGCTTAGGCGGCTAAACGACCTTTAATTTTTCCGAAATCCTCTAATTGCTCTAGCGGCCCTAATGCCGCAAGTGTTGGTTGGCTTGAGAAGATTTGGGCGGCTACCTTTTCCAGATCGCTTGGTGTTACGGCCTTAATTGCATTTATAATTTCATCTACTGTGCGTAAACGGCCGCGTAAAATCATACTTTTGGCGTTTTGGTCGGCGCGGCTCATCATGGATTCCCTTGCCATCAGAGTGGACGAGCGCAGCTGTGCCTTTGCGCGGGCGAGTTCGTCTTCTTGGATTGTGCTGCCGATTTTGAGCACCTCATCGCATATAACAGGGATCAATTCAGGCACCTTATCTGGCCCTGTGCCTGAATAGATGCCAAATTGACCGTCATCTTTGTGAGCGCTGTGGAAGCTGTAGATGGAATAGACGAGGCCACGTTTTTCGCGCACTTCTTGAAACAGGCGTGATGACATGCCTCCACCGAGGATGGTTGCCAGAATTTGCGCGGCGTAATAACTTGGATCGGTTTGCGCGACGCCTTTAAAACCCAGTATGATGTGACTTTGTTCAAGATCTCGCTGCTCACGGAATTCTCCGCCTTTATAGTTTGCGGTGATGTCTTTGTGCGGATTTTCGGGCGGTAAATTGGTGAATTTTTCTTCAGCCATTTTGATTAAAGTGTCCGGATCAAAATTGCCGCTGACACATAGGATGAGCTGTGAGGGTGTATAGAAACGCTCTACATAACCCATCAGCGCGTCGCGGCTCATGGATTTTATAATTTCTGGTGTGCCGAGAATGGGTGCGCCAAGCGCCTGGTTCGGGTATGCCGTTTCGAAATAATGGTCAAAGATAATGTCATCGGGGGTGTCGTGGCACATGCCGATTTCTTGAAGGATGACGCCGCGTTCGCGTTCTATTTCCTCTTCGGGCATGGTCGAGTTTTGCACCATGTCAGAGAGCACATCCAGCGCAAGGGGTAGGTCTTCTTTGAGGAGGTGAATATGATAGCTGGTCATCTCGCGGCTGGTGTAGGCGTTCATGTTGCCGCCGACATTTTCGATGACTTCGGCAATTTCGAGCGCGTCGCGGGTTTTGGTGCCTTTGAATAACATATGTTCCACCATATGCGCCGCGCCGTTAATTTTAAGGTCTTCGTTGCGCGTGCCCACGCCCGCCCATACGCCGATAGCGACGCTTTCGACAGAGGGAACAACGTCTGTGACGATACGCATACCGTTAGATAGGGTTTTCATGTGTGCGGCGCTCATGTGGGGTCTTTCTGAAAGTGATTTACGGCTTTGATGCCGAAGAATTTAGAGATTTTTATTTTTTCCATGATTATCGCAGCGATCAAGGGAAGCATAAGTCCGGCCGACGCGCAGATTGCTATAGAGAGGAGCGGGATATCTATGCCGATTTTCATTAAGACTACTCTGAACGGAACAATTGCCATGATGTGCATGACATAGATATACATCGAGTATTTTCCCAAAATTTGCAATATTTTTGGCGCGCCGTATTTCAAGAGCGCGGCGCAGAGGATCAATGTTCCTGCTATCCCGCCGATGACGTTGGACTGGCCTTCAAACCCTGAGGGCATGGCCACGAAAACATAGATTGGGAATGTGAGAAAGAGCGCTGCTCCGGACATACTCAAAGTTTTTGCGTTGAGCGCTTTGGTTAAGAATTCTGTGCGGGCGAAATATACGCCGATAAGTAAAAAGCCGAGCGAGCGCACGATATCAGCGGCAAAGTAAATAGGGTTGATCAGGGCGGATACGACGAACAGAATCGCCGCGATTAGAAGATGATTTTTGTTGTGGTACTTATGCATTGCGCAATACAGGATTTGCGCAAAGAAGAGCGCATGCAAGAACCAAAATTGTGCAGGGGGGGCGAAGAAAAGAATGGTTGGGTCGAAGGATTCTGCCTTATTGACGAAGGATGCGAACAGGATTTTTACGCCCATTTGAATGATGGCCCACAGGATATAGGGGTAGAGGATGAAATTAACTGCGCTACGGATATATTTTTTATAGCCTGCTTTGGTGACGCTACGCTCTATGAAATATCCCGCCATGAGAAAAAAGGGCGGCGTTGCGAATGCTGTAAGGAAGGCTTCGATGTATCTGAGTGTCGTTGTGTTTACGAGCATGCCTGCGCTCTCAAAGCCGAGGATGACATGGTAGATCACAACGGCAATCATCGCCGCACCCTTAGTTGCGTCAATCCAGTCCAGCCTTTGCGGGGTTTGTGTCATGGTCTTTATGCGCGCGTGTTTGAGAGGACGAAATTCTGGACGATTTCGCGGTTATTTGGCTGGTCGATCATTTTTTCTTCTTTTTCAAAGAGATCGCTAAGATGCTCTGGTAATGCGGGTCTTGAGCCTATGGCTTGCTCGACTGCGTCAGGGAACTTAGACGGGTGGGCGGTGGCGAGCAATATGACAGGGCCGCCCTGCCCCGCTAGGTCTTTTGCGCCTTGCATGCCGACTGCCGTGTGCGGATCGAGGGTGTAGCCTGTTTTGTCGAATATTTCTTTAATTAAGTCGAGTGTTTGTACATCATCTGTACGTACGGCGGCGAATTGCGTACGTGCTTTTTTCAGATGTGCCGCACTCACAGCGATGTCTCCGTCTTCTTTGAAGGTGGTCATGAGGTGTGCAAGACGATCGGCGTCGCGATCAACAAGATCGAAGAGGTAGCGTTCGAAATTGCTGGAGATTTGGATATCCATTGACGGGCTGAGGGTTTTGTGTGCGCCATCGATTTTCATTTCTCCGCTTTCGAAGAAACGGGTGAGAATATCGTTTTTGTTGCTGGCGACGCAGAGTGTTTTAATGGGCAAGCCCATTTGCCGCGCGCTGTAGGCGGCAAACACATTTCCGAAATTTCCTGTGGGTACGACGAACGAGCATGGCTCATCGAATTTCAGGCTGGTCGCGAAGTAATAAACAATTTGCGCCATGATGCGCGCCCAGTTGATGGAGTTCACGGCGGACAAATTCACGCGATTTCTGAATTCAGTGTCGTTGAACATGGCTTTGACCATGTTTTGACAGTCGTCAAATGTTCCGTCCAGTGCGATATTATAGACATTTGGTGCATGCACAGTTGTCATTTGTTTACGCTGAACGTCTGATACGCGGCCTTTGGGGTGGAGGATAAAGATATCGATGTTATCACACGCGACGCAGCCTTCAATCGCCGCGGAGCCTGTGTCACCGGATGTTGCTCCGACGATTGTTACACGCTCGTTTTTTTTCTTTAGGACGTGATCGAATAGACGGCCTAGGAGCTGAAGCGCGACATCTTTAAACGCAATAGTCGGGCCATGGAATTGTTCCATGATGTAGATGTTGTCCTTGAGGTGATGCAGCGGCGCTACGTCTTTATGACGGAATGTTTTGGGGCTGTATGTTTCTTCTAGGATTGCCTTGAAATCATCGGATTCGATTGTGCCCTTAACGAAGGGGTACATCACTGCAAAGGCGATCTCGATGTAAGATTTTCCCTTTAGGCTGGTAACGTCGATTTGCGGCCAAGTTTCGGGCACATATAGACCTCCATCAGGCGCGAGGCCTGCGAGAAGGACGTCTTCAAAATTGAGCGGTTCGCCGCCGCCGCGTGTGGAAATATATTTAATCATACTCGCGGTTTTAGCAGTTTTCAGGCGTTAGTCAATATAAGTGAACCCCCGTTTTCACGGAGGTTCTACTTATTTCTTTTTCAACGTGAAGCGTGAAGCTTAAGTTTCGTTAACTGGCTTCGGCTTCACTTCAAGGTTCATCTTGTTCAGCATGCCTTTACCGTATTCGGTTTGGGCGAGGCCTTCCAGCATTGCGCCGAGCTCTGTTCCGCCTTTGGCAGAGAAGAGGTCCATGACGTTTGCGACGCCTTGCACAGGTTCGCCTGTGTTTGCGATTATTTTCACGTCAGCGGCTTTGAGTGCTTGGGCTTGTTCGAGACCAACATCGCGGTAGGCAGAGATGTTCTCTACGCCCAGAAGGTAAGTCTGATAGCCTTCGTTTTCTCCAATTTCTTTCGCGAGTACGATTTGCGCTTGAACGGGGGCGAGCTGCATGGCTTTCTCAGCTTCCGCGCGCGCATTCCCTTCGACTTTGATCCCCTCGGCTTCTTTTATTTTAGCTTGTAGATCCCCTTCTGCGCGCAGGATAGTTGTTTGCTTATCTTCATCGGCCTTAACAACGTTCATGTCTTTGGTGATTTCGGCACGTTTGACGTCGTTGACCTTAATAACAGCCATTTCTTTTTCTTTGGTCACGCGTTGCTGTTCTTTGATGTCTTGCTGTGCTTGTTCATCGGCGATCCCAACCATTTTTATTTTTTCGGCTGTACGCTCTCCTACGGCTTGTTGGGCTTGTTCATCGCGGATGTCGCGTTCACGGCGGGCATCGATTTCGGCTATTTCCGCATTTTTGATGTTTTCCGCAACTTCCTGACGTGATTGCATTTCGATCAAGGATTTCTTTTTCTCCATGATGTTGTGCACGACGCGGTTATCGGCGGCGTCACGGATATCCATCAGTTCGATGCTTTTGACAGGGACAACGCCCCAACTGGTGAGTTGGTCTTTTACAGCTTCGGTGAATTGTTCACCGTAGACGCTGCGCTCTAGCATGATGCGGTCAATATCGTGTGAGGCCAGAATTGTTCTGACCGCGCCCTGAACAATGGAAAGAAGCTGCGCTTCCAGCTCGCGGAAGCTTTCGACGCGCTGGGCGGCGATGTTGCTGTCGTTGATGCGGAAGAAGGCCACGATATCCACAACGAACGGCACGCGACCAACGTCATAGGCCTCGTATGCTGTCAGGTGCAGGTCAAACACAGAGACAGGCATGATAATTCTTGTGATCCCGATCACGGGTAGCCAGGCGGGCCATTCATAATATGTGTTACCGTTTGGTGTATCTTTACCGTATGAGCGCGTGTGCTTGGTTGATTGTACGATGTGCACTTCGTTGGTTGGAACAACGCGACGCAAGAATAGCGCGATGATGGTTGTGAGAACAACAACGCCGATAAAAATCGGTAATGCGTATACTAAAAGAGTATCTATAATATTCATGGCTTGACCCTTGCTCAATTACTGAATTATGTATTCTTAACAAATACAGAGCATGAGCGTAAAGGAAAAACATTATCAAGGGGTTAATTGGGATTCGATTTCTTTAATGATCAGGGCAGCGCCGGAGTTGGTAAGGTGGTTCATGTCGCGATAGAGTAAATTGCCATCGCGCAGCGTCTCGCAAGCATTCGTATTTTCATCGCAAAGGATTTTATGCGGATAAATTGGAATGTAGTTCGGGTGTTGAACGGCATTCAGGGATTTTAAACTTATGTCATGGCGCTCCAAATACTCAGACAAAAGCCCCGTCATTTTAGGATCTTGTTCAATATCTTTGAGGCGTTTCTGATACTCAAACTCATAACCTTTGAGTAGTTTTTTGAGGTTATATTGCGCGCTGAATTTTAACTCTGGCACGGGGTATATTTGAACGAGCGTGTGGCCAATCGCAAGGATCGATTCATTTGTATCTTGCAGGGCTTTTTCGATTGTTACGCCTTGTTGTGTTGGCGCGTATTTATCGGACGGGCCGCCGCCTGAATCTTTTCCTGTTATACGCCATGTCAGGCGTGATGCTTTGACGATGATGGCGTTTTCGTATTTTGCAAGTTCGGCGAGCTGTTTTTCGGGGCATGGGTTGGCCACGATTGTTTTATCGGTTTTATGGATTTCTGTATCTTTGATGAACACGCAATGCGGGAATTGCTCGTAATTCATATTCAGTTTATCGGCCAGTGCTTTCAGGCTTGGACCAAGCATTGCGAGGTGACTGTCGCCGATACCGATGATTGTGCGCTTTGCGCCGTCACGCGTGAATTTACAATGTGCGCCGAGGTCTGGGCGTGGGCTGAAGCAGCTCTGCCCTTCTATGATGTCGCCCGTGCTGACGTCAAATAAGCTGTCATAGGCCGCGAGGCGGTACTTAGCGCCGTCTGTTTTATGAAAGTAGAGATTGGCAAAAACCAAGGCATTACCGACGATCAAAATGAAGAGCGCAAAGGTCACGGGTTTTGCATCTCTGCGTAGCGGCTGCTCAACGCATTTATAACTGATACCTGCGAGAATAAAGCTCAGCGCGAGGCAGGCCAGTTTTATTTCGAACGTTAGCTCGCCCATATCAATGCGGGCAAACGCAAAAATCGGGTAATGCCACAGATATAGGCTGTAGGATATCAGGCCGATCGCCACAATCGAGCGCAGCGATAATATTTTTGTGACGGCTTTTCCATCAGCAGAAAACCAAATCACCAGCATTGTGCCGATCACGGGGATTGCGGTCATGTAGGATGGATGGAGTATGGTGTCCTCAAATGTCACTATGGCATAGGCGATGGCGAGAAGGCCGATGGCCGGCATATATGCGCTGTGCCGTGATGGTGAGCGCCCGCGATCAAGCTCTAATTTTGCGAGGATTGCCCCCGCCAGCAGTTCCCATATGCGTGTATGGAGCAGGAAGAAGGTCGCATCGGGGTTAGATGCGCTGTAGGTTTGTGCGAGTTGTAGGGAGAGCAAAAAGCCGATGATGAACACAGGCAAAATTGCGCGGCGAGCAAAGGCCATAAGGCCCATAATTAGGGGTGGAAAGAGGATGTAGAATTGCTCCTCTACCGCCAATGTCCATGTATGGAGGAGTGGTTTTAGCTTGCTTGGCTCTGCGGTGTAGCTGTCTTCCAGCCAGAACCAGATGTTTGATCCGAACCCCAGCGTGGAGAGGGATGCGCCTGCATATTCGTTTAAGGCTTTGGGCATCATATAAATGTATGCGAAGGGTAGACTGACGAGCATCACAAACAAAAGCGCTGGCAAGATGCGGCGCGCGCGGCGGGTGTAGAACTGCGCGAGGCTGAAACGCCCTTCGTTTATTTCACGCAAAATAATCGCGGTAATCAAATAGCCCGAAATGACGAAGAATATATCGACGCCAATGAAACCACCCTTAAACGGATTGATGTCAAAGATAATGAATTCCGCGTGATAGAAGATCACCGCAAGTACAGCAACTGCGCGCAAACCATCTATTTCAGGGCGGTATTTCAGGGTCATGGCTTTATGATGCTTTTGTCGTTCTCGTTTGTAAATACGCCTTTAGTCATCGCTTTTTCTTTATAAACAATAATTAAGGGTGCGGTTTTTCGTTTTCTGTGTATCATTCATTTCAATAGATATTTTTAATTGATAAGGATTGACGAATGAAAAAACTATTACTGTTCACAGGCATACTTGCCGCTACGGCTTTACAGCCTGCTTTTGCGCAAAGTGAAACCGCGAAAATTTGTGAAGGATTCGGCCCACAAACGCCGCGAGATATCTCTATGGTTGATGGACGTAATATGGACGATTTTCCCATGGCGCCAGACTATACTCAGCTTAACTTGTGTAACATCCACACACACACGAATGCAGAGCATAAAGGCCCAGATTTTAGCATTTTTGTTGGCGACGATAAACATGGAGGGTATGCGTGTAATGAGACGAGTTCACTTACGCCCGAGCAACTGACTGACCCGACAGACGGTCAGGGCGCATATAAAGGCGTGAAGCCAGGTGACACAATAGAAGTGCACTGGGTGCATAGCTCTTGCGATGTTAAGCCAGGGCCAACACTGGGTGCGTGTTTGGCAGATGGCTGTACTGATCCGCTTCTCCGTGTTGAAACACAAGTGTTTTTGGTTGTGAATGACGCGCATGCGCTTGACTTTAATGACTATGCTTACAGTGGCGGTCAGGTTGATGGGTTTCATCAGGCTAAAGCTATTCCGAGCGATATGGGCAAACCTATTCAATTCCGAGGATCAACAACTGGCCCGAGCTTTACGCAGGAGACATGCTCGCCCTTGAAAGTGACATGGAGCGTGCGTCCACAATGTGCGAAGTTGAATATTTCAACGCTTCATGCGTGGGCGGAAAACAACCCGTTTGAAGAAAGTCACTCTCATGGTGTGCGTCAGCTTGTAACAGCACCCGAGTTGCTTTCTCCGATTGAATAATCGAATTCTCCATTTTCAAGGCGAGGCCGTATCCGAAAAGGTGCGGCCTCGTTTTTTGCCCTTATTTTTGTGATTTCACCAAATCGACGAATTTTTGGTGCATGGGTGAAGGCGTGTCTAGGGTGAGTTCGGGGTGGAAGGTGCTGGCGATTTTATTGCCTTTTTTGACCCAGACGGGGGAGCCGTCATGTTCTGCCAGAACTTCAACGGTGTCATCTATTTTTGTGATGATGGGGGCGCGGATGAGGGATACGGTGTAGCCATTTATCTCTGCATAGTGGCTGTCAAGCTGTCGGCCATAGCCGTTGCGCTGCACGGTCATAGGGAGCAGGCCAAAAGATTTTTGCGCGGGGTCGGTGACGGTTTGCGCCATCAGGATGCTGCCTGCGCAGATGCCCCAGACGGGTTTTGTTTTGAATTGCTCGGCGAGCACATCCCATAGCTCAAAGCGGTTGATGAGTTTGAGCATTGTCGTGCTCTCTCCGCCTGGCAGGATGAAGGCATCGACCTGATCGAATTGCTTGGGCGTTTTGACAGGCATGAAGTGCGCGCCTGCGGCCTTGATGTGCGCGCGGTGCGGTTCTACTGCACCTTGAAGAGCGAGGCATCCGATTTTAATCATGGCTTATATCTGATCTAATTGGCGTGACATTTGTTTCTTCGCTTTGCCCATATTCCATGATCCCCGGGACAAGTTGTTTACATCTGAGCTGCAAGGCTTCGTATTCTACCAGCGCTTACCAGCCTCTGTTTGCCATTTTCATTGGCTCGTCCAGTTCGCTGATTTCTGTGCCGCGCATGGCAACACCGCCAAGCTCTTTTGACGCCTCAAGGACAATTGCAGGGTCATCGTAATGCGCTGTTGCCTTCACGATGGCTTTTGCGAATTTCTCGGGGTTGTCTGATTTAAAAATTCCTGAGCCAACGAACACTGTTTCCGCGCCGAGCTGCATGCACAGCGCCGCGTCAGCTGGGGTTGCAATTCCTCCAGCGGCAAAGTTTGGAACAGGCAATTTTCCAAGTTTTTGAACAAGTTTAACCAGTTCAAACGGTGCGCCCATCTCGCGAGCGAATGTCATGAGTTGCTGATCATCGGCAGAAACAACTTTGCGGATGTCATCATTGATTGTGCGCATGTGGTAGACGGCCTCAACGATGTTTCCTGTGCCCGGCTCGCCTTTCGAGCGGATGAGGGCTGCGCCTTCACCGATGCGGCGGAGTGCCTCGCCCAGATTTTTTGCACCACAGACAAATGGAATTTTAAAGTCGTGTTTGTTGATGTGATAGTGATTGTCTGCTGGCGTTAGTACCTCTGACTCGTCGATATAATCAACACCGATTGATTCAAGGATTTGTGCTTCTGCGAAGTGCCCGATACGGCATTTTGCCATTACGGGAATAGATGACACTTTCATGATCTCTTCGATCAATTCAGGGGGGCTCATGCGGGCAACACCGCCAGCCTTGCGGATATCAGATGGTACGCGTTCCAGTGCCATAACGGCAACTGCGCCTGCGTCCTCAGCGACCTTTGCTTGTTCTGCAGTTACAACGTCCATGATGACGCCGCCTTTAAGCATTTCTGCGAGACCTGTTTTGATATTGATTACGTTTTCAGCCATCTGTTTATCCTCAAATCTATGATTGGAAAACTTTTATACATGGAAAACCACAAAATGCAAAGGAAACCCGCCGATTTTTGTGTTAAGAGTTTGTCATGAAACATTTTGATGTCATTATTATTGGTGCGGGCGCTGCGGGGATGATGTGCGGCGGGGAAGCGGCGGCACGCGGACGCTCTGTTTGCATCATTGAGCATACCGCGAAAATTGGTGAGAAAATCAGGATTTCTGGCGGTGGGCGGAGCAATTTTACGAACCTTTATTCCAGCCCTGATAACTTCCTTTCTGATAATCCGCATTTTTGTAAATCGGCCTTTAGCCGCTATGACCAACATGATTTTATCGCGCTCGTGGAATCGCATAGCATTGCGTATCACGAAAAGGCGTTTGATGAGAAGACAGGCAACGAGAATGCACGCGGGCAACTGTTTTGCGATAACAGCGCGACGGATATTATTGATATGT
>CAYGSA010000007.1:39023-45393 GCA_964352375.1 uncultured Micavibrio sp. | reverse complement strand
TTGGATTGGGCTCGTCTTCCTATCCACCAACGCAGATAGTAAGCTACAATTTATGGATGGTGTTGATCCTGATAATCCGTTAAACCTCTAGAGCATTATCATCAAAATCCCACCCATCATGCGGATCGGCATCCACATAACGAATAACAGCTGAATCTGGAACTTTAAAACTTTTGTATTCTAAAAATTGAGAAAAATAACCCTGCTCAAGCGCATCCATCCACATATCCTCCGCCCGCTGCAAAGACCCGAAATCACCCTGCTTAAGCGCATCCATCCACATATCCTCCGCCCGCTGCAAAGCCTGAAACGAAGCATGTGTTACAGCATTGGCTTGAATATTAGAAATCTCTGTAACATGATCAAGAATGAGTGGTTCTGTTCCAGAATAAACCAAGTCCTCCTTAATCACCTCTGGCAAAAGATCCTTCATCTGCTGCGGCGTTAAATCAGAAATATCCAGCTCAAGCGATGACGTCTCGGCAAGCGCCTGAACCTCCGATGCTGACATATCTGATGTAATCTTAACCTGACCAGCAAGAACATCCTCCAGCGCCAAATGTCTACCATAGGGAATAAAGGCACCACTTCGCATCAAAACATGCCGCTCTTCTTTCGGAAGACCTGTCTGTATACCTCCAGATAAATCAATATGCTCACGCAACTGACAAAGCGCCTCACATAAGGCAGGGAAAAAAGCCGCATCGGGCGATATTACACGCGGATTTCCCTCAATCTGCATAATGCTTTTGGTTTTTGGGTTATACTCAATCGTCGCATACGCACCCCCACCGGCATCGCGCAAGGAAAAATTCCGGCTCTCTCCTGCGCGCATCTTAATCGCATAATTCATATAATCATCCGCCCCCGGATCACTTTCCTCAAGCCCATGCTCCCTCAACGCCTCCGTGTTGAAATTAGCGATGCAGCATCCCCCACCAATCAGCGTGGCCTCATCCTTTAAATGCTGCGGCGTTTTCAACTCCACCAGGCGATACTTCCCCCCCGCCAAAACCTCCGGCGGCGGTGCTTTCGTATCAATCACATGCATCTCACGTAACGCCGCAATCCGCTGCGCCGCATTTGCATCATGGGCCTTCAAAATTTCAGGAAGAGACTGATGCTTGGAAAGGGCGTTCGGGTCCTCAATCAAAGCATCCGCTAGATTAGAAGACACATGACCAAACCCCTCACGAAGCAAATCCGCAGTCCCCCATTCATACATATTCGCCCCCGCCGCCATCCTGCGTACCAAAAGCGTCAAATTCTGATCATCCCACTGAAATGCAACACCAATATTACGAGCTAAATTATCGCATGCCTGAATCAACACAGCCTGCATGGCGGGGTCATTACTAAAATTCACAGGCCGCTTAAGCCCAGCACCAGCTATCGCGCTGCTCCCGCTTAAAACATTCTCAACTGCTCGTCTGAAATCTGGACGCTCCATAAACCAACCCTGTCTTTTTCAAAGTCTACTATAAAGCTTTAATTTATGTCAATAAAAGGTTGAAACGCACAGCGTAACCTTGACAAATTAAGAATATTATCCTACAATTTTCACATGAAAACAATCGCCCGCAAAGACAGAATAAAGTTAAAAAACAAAACAAAGCAAAATCAATAAGATAGATGAATATTTATAACGAAAAAAATAAAAAAACACGAACGAACTATACAAATTACGACTCAGACCTCAAACCCCTGCGGCGCTGGTTTCACTTTACCACCCGCGAGCACCGCCTTCGCCGTCGTAACCACCGCAGAGCCAGTCCCCGAATCCCCTGCCCGCGCATAGATCTGCTTGCTAAACTCCACGATATGCACCCCCGCAACAAACGGGAACACACTGCGCCCCATCCGCTCCATCATCCGCGCTCCCTTCATCATGATCGGCGAGTCTGGGATAGGCAGCATGAACAGCCCCCCCTTATGGCGCTCATGCACAAAGCGCACATGCTGAAACACACCACAAAGCTGCGTCATCGTATAAGGCAATCCGCGTCCGAAAGGCGACCAATCCGCATGCGTCCACGCCCCCATACGGTTCGGCACAACCACCAAAACCCGGCCATTCGCTTTCAGAACACGCCAGACCTCGCGCAGCGACGCACGCACATCAACACAGCTCTCCAGATGGTGAATCAGCAACACACAATCAACCGATGCAGGCTCAATCGGCATCTCGGTCTCCTTGCTCATGAACACGGTGTTCTTGCCCGCACCGCCAGGCCACAAACACGCCCCTTGTTCCGCAGGCATCATCAGCGCGCAACGCTCCGGCCTGTCTTCCATGAACAAACCAACATAAGGCGCTGCATACCCACACCCCAACAGACGTTGCCCATGCACATCAGGCCAGAACTCACGAACCCGCATCGAAATCAGCTCTTGGACAATCAATCCAATATCACTGTTGTAGAAACTCTGAAGCTCATTAATGGTACTGCGCATCCCTCTATGCTATCGCGCTATAAGGTATCGCGCAATTGGTAAATCAACGGAATATCAGCTTCGGGCATCGGATAGTCATACATGTCAACAGGCTTTACCCATTCAAAGGCTTGCCCCTCCATCGCACGGATATCACCGCGCCACACACGGCACACAAACAGCGGCATCAAAAGGTGAAAGTCATCATACGCATGCGATGCAAACCCGATCGGCGAGAAACAGCACTCCCGCGTTTCAATGCCAAGCTCCTCTTCAAGCTCTCGCATCAAGGTGAATTCAGGGTTCTCCCCCGCTTCAACCTTGCCCCCTGGAAACTCCCACAGCCCTGCCATAGACTTGCCCTCTGGGCGCTGCGCCAAAAGAACACGGCCCTGATCATCAACCAAGGCCGCAGCCGCTACGAGTACAATCGGTGCACCAGAAGGAGCCTCAGGCCTCGGTAATGCTAAGGCCTGAGCACAATTCATAGAAATCACTCAGCGCCAAGCGTTTCAGCCGCCTGACTAGGCGCATCCTCGACAGGTGAAGCTTGCGCTTCATCACCACCAGCGGCAGGCGCTGTCTGCTCTGGCAACGGGTTACCGTTAATGTCAAAACGCTCAATATCCGCAGCAGACTTCCATTCAGTCAAGATATCATCAACAATAGAGCGTTGAAGTTCCTGCTCCAAAAAGCCCTTAACCTGCTCAAAAGGGGCAGGAGGGCGCTGACGCTTCTCTTCAACTTTGATGATGTGATACCCAAACTGCGATTTGACCGGCGCCTTCGTATAAGCACCAACTTCAGTTGCAAACGCCGCCTTCGCAAATTCAGGAACCACTTCATTCTCTGCGAAATAACCAAGGTTTCCACCATTTTCAGCAGAACCATCTTTTGAATGTTCTTGAGCAAGTGCAGCGAAATCCTCACCTTTACCAAGCTTTTTCACAAGCTCCTTGGCAAGCGTTTCATCATCGACAAGGATATGCGCAGCCTTAACCTCATCTAACTTCGGAAAACCATCAACATAGCCTTTATAGCTTTCCTGCAAACGCTCATCCGTCAATTTTGCCTTCACAGCGTTCTCGATGAACTTACCACGAATCAACTGCTCCTTTGCTTGCGCGAGTTGCTTCTTAACATCAGGGTCATTTTTCAACCCAGAATCCTTGGCTTTCTGATCAATAATAGCATTGCTTATCGTCTGCTCCAACGCCATTGGAAAAAGCTGTTCAAGAGGGATTTGCTGCATTTGCGCAGGCATCGAGTTCACAAGCTTGACAACATCCTGGCGTCTGATCTCTTTACCATCAATCTTGGCTAAAACAGGGTTTGTCTTCGGATCGGCGTCTGTAACGTCGAGCGTCTCATACCCAGAGTCCTGAGGCGCTGAGTCCACTCCAGGAATAACAAAAGAGCTATTCTTCTGCCCCGCGATAAACGACACACCAGCAGTCCCGACCAATAAGATTAAAACCAATACAACGCCTAACGCGCCACCTTTTTCAGAGTGTCTCATATGTACAATTATCCTTTAATACAGTTCATAAAAATCAGACACTAGCGAACTTTATTGACCTTGGCAAGCAACAGGCTTATACCATGAAACACTTATAGTGAATAAGAGGAATAAATGGTACTATCACTTGCAACAAAGATATTCGGATCATCCAATGATCGCGCCTTGAAGGCCTTTCAAAAGCTCGTCCCTGCGATCAACGCACTCGAGCCGACATATGAAGCGATGAGCGATGAAGAGCTGAAAAACCAAACCAATCTATTCCGTACACGCCTCGAAAAAGGCGAAACACTTGAACAGATCAAACATGAAGCCTTCGCCGTCGTTCGCGAGGCAGCAAAACGCTCAATCGGCTTACGCCCCTATGACGTCCAACTCATCGGCGGCCTTGTCTTGAATGATGGCACAATTGCCGAAATGCGCACAGGAGAAGGAAAAACCCTTGTCGCGACAATGCCTGTTTATCTAAACGCCATCTCAGGCAAAGGCGTCCATGTCGTCACCGTTAACGATTATCTCGCCTTCCGTGACTCTGAATGGATGGGACAAGTTTATGAGTTTCTCGGCCTCACCACAGGCTGCATCACCAACAACATCAGTGAAGACGCACGCCGCAATGCCTATGCATGTGATGTAACATATGGCACGAACAACGAATTTGGCTTTGACTATCTGCGTGATAACATGAAATTCAGCCTCGACCAAATGGTACAGCGCCCCTTCAATTACGCAATTGTAGACGAAGTGGACTCAATCCTCATCGACGAAGCCCGCACACCGCTTATCATCTCCGGCCCGTCCGAAAGCGATACGGAGCTATACATATCCATTGATAAAATCATCCCGCACCTCGAACAAGCAGACTACGACCTTGAAGAAAAGCACAAAAGTGTAATCTTAAACGAACAAGGCCAAGAGCACGTCGAAGAACTATTGCGCGAACACGGCATCATGACCGAAGGCTCTATGTATGACATGCAAAACATCGCGCTCGTACACCACGTAAACCAAGGCCTGCGTGCTCATACGTTATTCCAAGCCGAAAAAGACTACATTGTCAAAGACGGTCAAGTCATGCTCATCGATGAATTCACGGGTCGCATGATGGAGGGCAGAAGGCTGTCCGAAGGTCTCCACCAAGCCATCGAAGCCAAAGAAGGCGTTGATATCCAAAACGAAAGCCAAACACTGGCATCAATCACATTCCAAAACTACTTCCGCCTCTACCCCAAACTCTCGGGTATGACAGGAACAGCCATGACCGAAGCCGCAGAATTTGACGAAATCTACAAGCTCGGCGTAGTGCAAATCCCGACACACACAGACATCGCCCGCATAGACCATGATGACAAAATCTATAAATCCCTGCGCGAAAAAGGAGACGCCATCGTTGCGCTTGTCAAAGAATGCCAAGAACGTGAACAGCCCGTTCTGGTTGGAACAACATCCATTGAAAAATCCGAGCAACTCTCCGCCAGCCTGAAAAAAGCTAAAATCAAGCATCACGTCCTAAACGCACGTCAACACGAACAAGAAGCCTATATTGTCGCTCAGGCAGGTCGCCCCGGCTCCATCACAATCGCTACAAACATGGCAGGGCGCGGAACGGACATTAAGCTAGGCGGAAACACAGAAATGCGCGTTGAACAAGAGGTCAACGGCGCGTGGGACGAAGCAAAACAAAAAGAGGCTGTAAATAAAATAATCGAAGAAGTCAAAGCCGATAAGAAACGCGTACTCGAAGCAGGCGGACTCTACATCATTGGTACAGAACGCCACGAATCACGACGCATCGACAACCAACTGCGCGGTCGATCAGGCCGCCAAGGCGACCCGGGCGCATCCATCTTCTTCCTCTCCGTCGAAGACGACCTCATCCGCATTTTTGCAGGACAGCAGCTCGAAGGCCTTCTAGCCAACAAACGCATCGGCCTCGAAGAAGGCGAGGCACTTGAACATCCCTGGATCTCAAAAATGCTGGAACGCGCCCAGGGCAAGGTTGAGCAAATGAACTTCGAGATGCGCAAAAACCTCCTTAAATTCGACGATGTTATGAATGACCAGCGCAAAGAAATCTACGAAGAACGCCGTGAAATAATGGATTCCGAAAGTCTCGAAGAAATGGTCAAAGACATGCGCCATGACGTAATCGAAAACATGGTCTCGCTCTGCATCCCACAAGGCAGCTATGCTGAACAATGGAACACAGACACGCTAGAAACTGAAGTCTTCCGCCTCCTCAACATGGAACTCCCTATCAAAGATTGGGCCAAAGAAGAAGGCATCGCCGACACCGAAATCATAGACCGCCTAATCGAAGGTTCCGATAAAAACATGGCCAAGAAAACGGCCGACATAGGGCCAGACATTTGGCGTAAAATCGAAAAATCCATCGTACTACAAATGCTCGATCAACAC
>CAYGSA010000007.1:23099-39013 GCA_964352375.1 uncultured Micavibrio sp. | reverse complement strand
ACACTGGAAAGAGCACCTTCTCAATCTCGATCACCTCCGCCAAGGCATTAACCTGCGCGCATTCGGGCAAAAAGACCCGCTCAACGAATACAAAACAGAAGCATTCGCAATGTTTCAGGAAATGCTGGAAGCCATGCGCGAAACCATCACGCAAACTTTATGCATGGTTGAATTCAATGTCGAGAATGACGGGCAATCCAGCCTATCCATCGGCTCAAACGTGTATGGCGGCGCACGCGAAACGCGCCAAGACCCAGCAATGGACGAACAACAATCCGTGCCACAACAACAAACCGCGACAGTCTCACAATTTCCACAAGAAAAACGCGAGTTCGATAAAAACGACCCAAACACATGGGGGAAAATCGCACGTAACGCCCCCTGCCCTTGCGGATCAGGTAAAAAATACAAACAGTGTCACGGAAAGATTTAATGCTCAAAAAATTCATCTACCGAAAAGCCAAAAGATTCATAAAACGCGTAGACGGGTTTTCCTACAATTTTGAAAAGAACGGCGAAAAATGGATCTTGGACGCCACAGCTGATCTTAATTTCTCAACAATCTTCGACGTTGGAGCAAATATTGGAAACTGGACTCATAACGCCCTTAACGCGCATAAAAACGCAAATATTCATGTTTTCGAATTATCAGAAGCAACATTCAAAACATTGCAAGAAAACATTAAATCCGACCGATGCATGCTCAACAATATCGGCCTTTCCGATCAAACAGGCGAATTCGAGTATAAAGATTACGGCTCAAACTCAACCGTGAACACGGTGCTGTTAAACGCGGACTACCATGACCACAAAATAAAACCCGCCATCAAAACCGCAAAAATAGAAACAGGCGAAAAATACTGCAAAGACAAAAAAATAGATCATATCGACTTTCTAAAAATCGATGTTGAGGGCGCTGAAGACAGTGTTCTAAGAGGCTTCACAAGCCTAATCGCCGCACAAAAAATCCGAATAATTCAATTTGAATATGGTTATACAAATGGCGATGCGAAATTCCTCATGCGTGATTTTTACAAGTTCTTCTCAGACCACGGATATAGTATCGGAAAACTGCGCAATGGCCGTGTTGATTTCATCCCCTGGAGCTACCCTTTAAACGACTTCACTTCTGGACCAAATTTTATCGCGCTCCACAACGAAGACAAAGCTTTAATCAATCTTCTTAAAGCAAAATAGCGCCATGAATACGTTAGAACACACACACTATATAGAATGCCAAAACAGCACTGGCACACACAAAATCGCCTATAGCGATTGGGGGCAGGGTAACGATAACATCATCCTCTGTATTCATGGCCTAACTGGAAACGGACGCGATTTCGATGATCTCGCGCAAAGCCTTGTGCAGCATAATTACCGCATCATTGCCATAGATTTGGCTGGACGCGGGCGCAGCGACTTCCTCCAAAACCCGATGGACTATAATTACGATCAATATTGCCGCGACATCACAACCCTGCTCGAACATTTAAACCTTACAGAGGTGCGAAGCATTAACTGGCTCGGCGTCTCCCTCGGCGGTCTTCTGGGGATATACATGGCAGGACTTGAAAACACCCCCATCCGCTGCCTCATCCTGAATGACGTAGGCCCAGAAGTCCCCACAAAAGCTCTTAAATTCATTTATCGCGTAATCAAAAAATCATATAAATTCAAGTCCATAGCTGCGTTTGAAAAACGCCTGCGCAAAACCCGCGGCCTCACATGGGGGCCTATAACCGATGAACAATGGGCACATATGGCGCAGCATAATCACAGGCATCTGCCCAAAGGAAAACTCACCTACGCCTATGACGAAAAAATAGCCGCCATATTCAAAACACAGCCAACAGGCCCTACAGATTTATGGCCATCATGGCATAAAATTACCTGCCCCACGCTGGTATTACGCGGCGAAAATTCTATGATCCTGACAAAAGATATTTTAGAAAAAATGCAAGAAACAGCGACAAGCTTCACGCTCAGCACCCACACATTCAAAGGATGTGGTCATGTCCCCTCTCTTATGGCGCCAAACCAAATAGCAGTCATTGAGAACTGGCTTAACCAATGAACAAATCCCCCGACATTGCCATCTTCGGCGCGGGCATAGCAGGCCTCTGGCTCCTTCACACCCTCAAACAACGCGGATACGATGTTGTCTTATTCGAACGCGAAACGATCGGCTGCGGCCAAACCATCGCCGCGCAAGGCATAATTCATTCTGGCCTGAAATTTTCCCTCGCAGGAAAAGTCAGCACACTGGCAAAATCAATCAGCGCCATGCCAGACCGTTGGCGCGAACATTTACACACTGACCTCAAACACACCAAAATCAGCGCAGACTCACATCAACTCCTCATTCCACATGGTTTCTTTGGTGGCCTAACAAAGCTGGTCGCGCAAAAAGCTTTGGGCAATAATGTCCACGAAATTGACCAAGTCGATTGGGAAGTCTCTCTCAAAAATTCAGGTTTCAAAGGCTCCCTCATCTATATGGACGAACCCGTTCTTGATGTCCCCAGCCTCATCCGTTCTCTCGCCGATCCCTATCGCGATTACATCAAACGCGCTGACGAAACCATCCTGAATGAGATCAGCCCAAAACGAACAATCTTCACTAGCGCGGCAAAGAACCATGCCATCGCAAAACAGTTCGCCCACGATAAAGGCCTTGAAACTCAAAAACGCCCCCTCCTGCAAGCTATGATGAAAAAAGCTCCCTTCCCCCTCTATGGACATTTGGTGGGAAAAACAGACAAACCCATCGCCTCCATTACAACTCATAAAACCACCTCCGAGGAATTAGTCTGGTATTTCGGTGGCGGAGTGGCTGAACGTTCCACAGATGCTCCCCCAGAAGACCTCTACAAAGACATCCTCAAAGCCCTCACAAAATACCTGCCAAATATAAATATCTCAGACGCGCAGTGGGCATCGCTCCCCATCAATCGTATCGAAGGGAAATCAAACACCGATGGCTGGATGCCTGACACGCCCACCATCCACCGAGCAGGAAATACGATATATTGCTGGCCAACAAAACTAACCTTCGCACCCTTGCTCGGCGATATGATCCTTAAAGAAATTGATTTCGAACCATCAACCACGCAAACACTTCTCGACCTTCCAAACGCAGAGTACGCACAAACCCCATGGGACATAGCGAAATGGACAAAATTGAACTAGGGCAAACAAACTTACGCATCTCCCCCATCGGCCTAGGCACAGTCAAATTCGGCAGAAACCAAGGCATAAAATACCCTCAAGGCTTCGATCTTCCGAGCGAAGAGGAACTCGCCAAGCTCCTCACTCTTGCTCAATCACTAGGAATAAATATACTCGACACCGCCCCTTCTTACGGCAAGAGCGAAGAACGCCTTGGCCGCCTGCTCAAAGACCAACGCAAAGACTGGGTCATCATCGGCAAAGTCGGCGAAGAATTCGAAAACGGTATATCATCATACAATTTCACACCCGATCATTTTAAGTACAGCTTGGAACGCTCCCTCAGACGCCTCAAAACAGATTATATTGACGCCCTTCTCATCCATTCAGATGGCAATGATTTAGACATCTTACACAACGACGCACTCATCAAAACAATGCATGACTTTAAATCTCAAGGTCTCGTCAAAACCATCGGTGCATCAACCAAAACATCTGAAGGCGGAATAAAAACATTAGAATTGATGGATATCGTCATGGCGACATATACGAAACAATATCAAGACGAAAAACCCGTTCTTGATTACGCCGCAGCGCAAAAAAAAGGCGTTATCCTCAAAAAAGTGCTCTCAAGTGGCCATAACTCAAACATAGAAAATGCAATGCGCTTTGCCTATAACCAAAAAGCCGTAGACAGCATAATCATCGGCACAATCAATCCTGAGCATTTAAGGCAAAATGCAGAAATGGCAACTAATCTAAAGGGGTAACCTTTATGATTGTAATCTGATTACGCTGCTTGCGAACAACCTCCATCTGAAAGCCGAAGAAACGAAAAATCTGTCCCACATCGGGTACCATCTGCGATTCAAACAAAATCAATCCCGCCAATGTTGCATATTCCTCCGTGGGTAATCTCCAGTCAAACTCACGGTTCAAATCGCGAATCGTAACACCGCCATCAACAACATAAGAGCCGTTTGCAAGACTGCGCACCCCCTGCATCGTCTCATCATGTTCATCATCAATCTCGCCCACGATCTCTTCCAAAATATCCTCCAGCGTCACAATGCCCATAAACGAGCCATACTCATCCACAACATGCGCAAAATGCTCCCTACGCTCACGGAAAGCTTGCAACTGATCAAAAAGATCCGTCGTCTCAGGAACGAACCATGGCTTCATAGACACACGCGATATATTTAAGTTCGAAACATCTCCCGCCACATCCATAAGCTCCCGCAATAATTGCTTGGCATGGATAACTCCCACAATATTATCAGGGTTATCTTTCCACAAAGGCAGACGTGTATATGGGCTGCTTAAAACCTCATCCACAATTTTATCAATCGGGTCATCAATATCAATCATCGTGACATTCTTACGATGAACCATGATCTCTTCAATATCCACATCCGCCAAATCAAGGATAGATCGCAGCATCGCACGCTGCTCTTGAGTTTCCTGCTCTGGCCCTTCGTGCATATCAATCGCCCCACGCAACAGCTCCAAATGCGACCCAGCACCAACTTTTGAAATATCGACGCCAAAAACCTTAAGAACCTGACGCACAATCCAGGTCACCGTTTCAGTCACAGGACCAAAAATCCTGATAACAAGCCTCATCACTGGCGCAACACGCATTGCCATACTCTCAGCATGATGAAACGCATAGGTCTTTGGCAACACTTCGGCAAAAATCAAAACAAGCAAAGTCATCAACAACGTTGCAAAAACAACACCGGCCTCACCAAACATTTTAATCAAAACACTCGTAGCAAGCGCAGAAGCCAAAATATTGACCATATTATTACCCAGTAACAGAGCGCCGATCATCCGATCCTTTCTCTCTCTGATACGATTCACCATCGCTGCCCGCTTATCTCCCTCTTTCTCACGAGCACTCAGGCGAATTTTAGATGCCGCAGTAAAGGCCGTTTCAGAACCAGAGAAAAACCCCGATAGCAATAAAAGTACAATAATTGCACCGATCGAAAAAATAAAATCCCATTCCATAACTTATGCCTCCCCGGCAAGCGATCGCTCAAGTACAGAAATAACATCCGCTTCTTGAACATCTTGAGATACAAACGCAGAGCCAATTGTACGCGGCATGATAAACACCATTCCGTCATCCATCGCCTTTTTATCACGCTTCATCGTATTTATAAGGTCAGAGACCTCTGCACTACTTCCGCCCGCATGCACAGGCAAACCCACCTTTTGGAAATGCTGAATAACGCGCGCAACATCCGCCGCGCTGCATAAACCGAGTGTCTCCGATAGGCGGTAAGCCATAACCGTACCAATCGCAACCCCCTCACCATGTAACAAAGACCCGTTATAACCTGCCGCAGCCTCAAGCGCATGCCCAAATGTGTGCCCCAGATTCAAAAGAGCACGTACCCCACCTTCTCGCTCATCCGCTTCAACAACTCTGGCTTTGGCACGGCAACTCACCTCAATCGCATGAGAAATTGCCTGCTCATCGAGCGCTATAACCTTATCGCCATGCGACTCAAGCCAAGTGAAAAATTCAGCATCCCCAATCAGGCCGTATTTCACAATCTCAGCGTACCCCGCCAGCAACTCACGCTGCGGAAGTGTCTTCAATGTATTTGTATCAATAAGCACGACCTCTGGCTGATAAAATGCACCCACCAAATTCTTACCATGAGAGGTGTTAATACCTGTCTTCCCGCCAACTGAACTATCAACCTGCGCCAATAAACTCGTCGGAATTTGCACAAAAGGCACACCACGTAAAACACTAGCCGCAGCAAACCCCGCCAGATCCCCGATCACACCGCCACCAACGGCAAATACAACAGAGTTACGATGCACATTGAGCGAGAGCAGCCAATCAAGAACCTTAATCAACTGCTCATAAGACTTCGTTGCCTCTCCAGCAGGTAAGACCAACAAACGATCCCGCCCAAATTCAGGCACATAGCGCGCCGTATTTTCATCAGCAATAAAGAAACATTTACGCTCTAAAGGCGCAAACGGCAGATGGGCCGAAATATTATTGAGCGCCCCAGCTCCGATTATAATATCGTAACTGCGCTCACCTAAATCTATCTTTAAAGTCTTATCACTCATGGATATTCTATATCACAAAAACTCTTCTAAAGCGTGACCTATTTCATCCATAACGTCTGCTTCGCTGCCATTATTTTCAACATAAATATCCGCCTCACCATAAAAAGGCAAACGCGCCGCCAGCAGCAAAAGCAATTTCTTTCGCAAGTCCTTACCAACCATCAAAGGGCGCGTCGTATCATCTTTAACCCGCTCCAATAAAACATCCACATCTGTATTAATCCAAATCGACAAAGACTTATCCAGAACCGCATCCAAAGTTGCAGGCCGCATCAACGCTCCGCCTCCCGAAGCAATAACACACTCGCCCCGCTCTAATAACGCCAAAATCTTTTCCGCCTCAAGATCACGAAAAAACCCCTCCCCCTCATCTTCAAAAATCTGAGTAATAGAACGGCCCTCCTCGGACTCAATCACAGAATCCACATCATACACATCAAAACCCAAATCACGTCCGAGAAGTTTTGCTACATGGCTTTTCCCGCATCCCATCATGCCAACCAAAATAATCGGACGCCCCTTCAGTTTTTCTTTGATTAAATTCGTATCCATTCTTTCAAAAACCATCCATTCTTGCTATAAACATAAGCTTTAAAGAGATAGGTAACACTTTACAACAGCCTTTCAAGGAGTCCGATGTCGTTCCTACTAAAAATACTATTCGCAGCAATCGTTTTCGTTGTTATCGGCAGTGGCACATTACTTATGATTCGTGATGTGAACATCCCTCCGGAAACAATCACAAAAACAATCCCACAAAAGCAATATTTAGATGATTAGAACCCTTTTAATTTTGCTACTCTGCACAATATCATTACAGACCAAAGCACAGGATTACGTTGCACTTGAATCTCTAGGGACAAGTAAAGCACTCGGAAACAGCATATACCAAAACACTGAACGCTCTGCACTTGTCAAATTAATAAAAGATGTAAAGCCTTCAGGATGGATAGAACTCGACAAGACAATAAACGAACTGATGTTGGCAAGCGCTGATGCAAGATTAATACAAGACAACATCCCGATTAAAGAAGGCGAAGATATTCTATCATTGCGTTTAAATGTTTTGCTCCAAAACGGTATGAACGCCCAAGCGCTGAAACTTTACAACACAATACAAAACCAAGTTATCTCGGAACAACTCGCACGGCTTGGCACACTTGCCATGCTCCTCAATCAACAAAAAGCACAAGCCTGTTTAGAAACCAAAACATTCTATTCAAGATATAAAAACTCATCTTTTTGGTCAGATTTAAACGCATACTGCACAATATTAATTTCAGGGACAGAACAACCAAAGGCCATGAAAAAAATTATGGAATCACAAAACACCGTGCTTCAATCAATAATACAATCCAAAGAATACCGATTCGAATACGAACCAATTGCCTTCTCAAGATTAAATTTCCAACAAAGAGCGCTCTTAGTCTCAGAGAATCGCATTACAATTTCCTTAAATGACACAACCGCATACAATAGCATGCCGGCACAACATATTGGCGCCCTGCTCAATCAAAAAGACTTAACTCCAGAACTCAGTCTTTTCATATATATACAAGCCGCAAAAAAACATATCATTACTGAAAAGCAACTTGTAAAAAAATACAAACAAATTGCAAAAGAATCATTAATCATAAAATCAGAAAATAGTGCCCTTGAGATCATAAAAATCTATGACGACTTTGAAAAAAACACATGGAACCCCCTAAAGAAAGAAGATAAAACAGACATCCAACGCATATTCATCTTAGCTAAAAAATATGGAGCGGCCTCCATGCTCCCCTTTATTCCACACATGAATAATCTAAAAATGGGCACTGATTTATCACTTCAGGAGGCGAACACACTCTTGAAATCATTTCTATATTCAGAAGACATTCCCCCACCAAAATGGAAAAAACAGATTGAAATATACGATCCAAAAAATAAAAAAGAGAGTGCCCTAAAAGAAAAACTTTTGATCACTTTGAATTTAATGCAGAATAAAAGGCATGAAATAGTCAAATATTCTTATAATTCACACATAATCATAAGAAACATTATAGAAAATATTGACAATTCACGTGAAAATGTTAAAAACTTCATGTATATTTATGAAAATGATTTTGACTTAAGAAATAATAAGGAGTATACATTGCCTCCCTATGAAGTTCTAAGAGTTTTAGAACACTCGAGTAAAAATCAAAACATAAGTATAACATTGCTTTTGACTTCCATAGCGCTCGACGCCAATGACAAGACAAAAGCATTGTATTGGGGAACACTGGCGGAAAGCGTGTCTGCGCTTTCTCGTGCAGGTTTAAACAGAGTATCTGATGGTATTTTGGCACAAGCCATACTTGAAACTGACTAAAAGCAATAATATAAAAGGAGCACATAAAATGGCAAGACCTGGACGTCCAGCAAAACCTAAACCGAATTTAAACCCGCTAATCGACTCATTTCTCGATATGCTAACGACTGAGCGCGGCGCAGCGTTAAACACTCGCCAAGCCTATTGGCGTGATCTTGCTGATGTATCGCTTTTCTTAAAAGAAAACGCTAAAAACGACATCGATTTTGCAACAACAGATCAACTAAAAGACTATTTGAAAGATCTATCGGAAAAAGCAAATAATAAAGACCCCAAAAAAGGTAAAACAGCCGTACGTACAATTGCACGCCGCTTGTCCGCAATGCGTCAGTTCTATCGCTATTTAATCTCCGAAGGCGTACGCGAAGACGATCCGACATCAACAATAGAAAGCCCAAAGCAAGGCCGAAGCCTCCCCAAAACGCTCTCTGAAGATGAGGTAAATCTCCTCATAGAAACGGCCGGGAAAAAAGGCAACGCAGAAAGTGTTCGTCTCGTATGTTTAATCGAAATGCTATACGCAACGGGCTTGCGAGTTTCAGAACTTGTTGGGCTTCCACTTTCCGCACTCGGTGATAAGAATGAATCTCTAATCGTAGCAGGCAAAGCTGGACGTGAGCGCATGGTGCCATTAACACCTCCGGCACAAAGGTCTCTAAAAACTTACCTGGATGTTCGTGAGCAACATGTCCCCCTAGAGACCGATGTTAAAAACAACACATGGCTCTTCCCGTCAAAAACCTCAAGTAGCGGTCACTTGACACGTCAACGTTTTGCACAAATCCTCAAAGATTTAGCAAAAGAAGCCAAAATCGATGATGGTCGCGTCAGCCCGCACGTTCTTCGTCATGCTTTTGCAACACACCTTCTCAGCAATGGCGCTGATCTACGCTCAGTACAGAAAATGCTCGGCCATGCAGATATTGCAACAACGCAAATCTACACGCACATACTTGGTGAAGATGCAAAAAAGACTGTCGAAGAAAAGCACCCGCTTTCTAAAGCATCAGGAAAATAAAGCTTTTCTTACAGATAAATTACTTTTATGGTGCATTCTCGGATGCACCATAATTTTTATAGGATAACGTCAGAAATATGTCTCAGCTAGAATTTGAAAAACCAATTCTTGAACTAGAAGGTAAAATCGCCGAGCTCAGACATGTTGGCAGTGATTCGGAAATCAACATAGCCGAAGAAATCACACGGATGCAAAGTAAAGCCGACAAGCTTCTAAAACAAACCTATGCAAAACTGAGCCCTGCCGAAAAAGTCCAAGTAGCACGCCACCCAAACCGCCCGCATATGCTGGATTATGTTGCAGAGATTTTTGAAGACTTCACCCCACTCGCAGGCGACAGAAACTTTGCAGAAGACCACGCACTTATTTCTGGCATCGCCCGCTTCAAAGGCCAATCATGTGTCGTATTAGGACACGAAAAAGGCCACGACACACAAAGCCGCATTAAACGCAATTTCGGCATGACGCGCCCAGAAGGCTACCGCAAAGCACAGCGCCTGATGAAAATGGCAGATCAATTCCAAATTCCTGTCATAACACTAGTCGATACCGCCGGAGCTTACCCTGGCGTCGGCGCAGAAGAACGCGGACAATCTGAGGCCATCGCAAAATCAATCGAAAGCTGCCTCAGAACAACAACGCCAATTATCTCAGTCATCATCGGTGAAGGTGGGTCTGGCGGCGCCATCGCAATTGCCGTAGCTGATAAAGTTTATATGCTGGAACACTCAATATATTCCGTAATCTCCCCCGAAGGATGTGCATCTATATTATGGCGCAGCGCAGACTTTGCCAAAGAGGCCGCAGCAGAACTGAAGCTGACCGCTCAAGATTTATACGCGCTAAAACTGATTGACGGAATTATCGCAGAACCCATTGGAGGCGCACATCGTAAAAAACAGGAAACAATGCAATCCGTTGCCGACCAAATCGAAAAAGGCCTCAAAGACCTTACCCCTTGGGATACAAAAAAAATAATAGAACAGCGTCGCTCCAAATTCCTACAATATGGCCGCAATTTATAAGAAAAAAGCCAGATAATTCCATCTTTTTTCAATCTATAAAATTTCAGCTGACACGCGTCTCGCTTGCAATCTGCTCTTTGATCAAAAGCTTTTGCTTCTTGAGATTACTGAGATAAAAATCACTCATAGATATCCTCTTACGCGCTTCATCTATACGTTTAGAAAGTTTTTTATGTTTTTCTTTCAATGAATCCAAATGAGGGTTAACAGTTACTCCAGACACGTCATAAACAGTCATAGCAATCCTCCACAATGTTATATTGTGACACCAGCATATTCAACTTTTCAAAAGAAAGCAAAAAATTCTGGATAAAGGAACTATTCCAAAGCCTTAACAGCCCAAAGGAAAAAATCTAAAACCCCGAATCGGTCCTCGCCAAATAGATTTCCTCTGCTGGTGTGCTCTGGCGCCCTAAAATCACGTTGCGATGAGGAAACCGCCCAAACTCTTCAATAACCTTAAGATGTTTGATCGCATATTCATGGCTAAGCGGATCATCTGATTTAACACCCTCAAACAAAGAAACGCATGTCCTCTGATCTTCTAATTTTTCACTATGCATAAAGGGCATATAAATAAAACGCCGTTTTTGAGGTGATAAGACCTGATCAAGCCCTTTATGAATCGCCTCATTAGAAACAGCCATCGCCTTAGCATCCGTTTCGAAAGACTTTGGCAAATTACGAAACATATTTCGAGGGAATTGATCAAGAACAATACAGAGCGCCAAAACACCATCCGCATCCTTGTTCCAAGACGAGCACATATCTTTTCGCGCCATATCATAAGTACAAAGAAAGCGATCCCTAACTTCAGCATCAAAATTATCATTTTTTTGAAACCACTGAACAGGATCTATTTCATCAAACCAGAAACTTAAAACTTCTTGTTTTGTATCGCGCATAACGTCCCTAATGCGTAAAGAACACCTTAGTGAGCATCCTTCCAGGTTTTTTTCTTAACAGCACGCATGATAAACGCAAAGACAATCAAGAACAAAATAACACGAAAACCAGCCTTCTTTCGCTCTTCCATGTGCGGATCAGCCGCCCAAGTCAAGAAATGTGCAATATCATGAGCATACTGATCCAAAGTCTCTGCGCTACCATCTTCATAACTGACCTGACCATCAGACAAAGGCGCAGCCATAGAAATTTTGTGCCCAGGAAAATATTTGTTCCAATATTGCCCATCTGATAAAACCTCACCGTGAGGTGGCTCAACATAGCCAACCATCAAAGCATGTAGATAATTGGAACCATTCGCACGCGCCTTCGTTATCAGGGAAAGATCAGGGGGCAAGGCACCGCCATTCGCATATTTTGCCGCATTATCATTCGCAAAAGGCGATGGGAACCTATCCTTAGGCTCCGCTGGACGCTCAAACATATCACCTTCTTCATTCGGGCCATCTTCAACAGTATACTCCGAAGCTATATTCTTTATCTGCGCATCAGTATAACCAAGTGCGTAAAGATTTCTGAAATGAATACTTTTCATAGAATGGCAAGCAGCACAGACTTCACGATATATCTTAAAACCACGCTGAAGAGAACCTTTATCATATGTTCCAAAAGCACCAAGCGGGCCCTTATTAAAGCTCCAATCCTGCGACGGCGACTTAGGAGCATCCCCCGCGGCTATAGCCACGAAAGGAAAACTCAAACAAAAAGCAAAAACTAGAAAAAACCTATACATAATTTAAACTCCTGCTTTCTGTTTCTTATCGAGAACAGCCTGATGAATAGATGCGGGCAACTGCTTCACTGGCTCAAAACGGCTCAAAAGCGGTAAAATAATAAGAAAGAACAAGAAATAAAACCCTGTAAAGGCCTGTGCCAACATCGTATTATCGAACTTAAGCACAAGTGGCTCTTCACCATGAAGCTCTGCCGCTCCACCATAACCACCATGAGAAAGCGCTTCACAGGCAACCGCATCACCAAGACACGCTGAGAAGTAAACTTTATCCGCCGCCTGAGACCCCGCATATCCAAGAATGAACATACTAACCGTAAACATCAAAATAAAGACACGGTAATAAGGACGAAAACGTGCACTTCGAACTGGATGGTTATCGAGCCAAGGCAAAATAACAAGGAGAGCAATAGAGCCAAACATCGCAAGAACGCCACCAAGCTTAGCAGAAATAGGAGCATACTCTGCTGCAGTCATAGGAAGTCCCCAGCTCTGATTAAGATCAGCCAACAAACCAAAACCAGCAAGCCCTGATCCAAAAACAAACAGAGCAATACCAGCAGTGTTATTCATACCTTTAGGCTTATGACGCCAAACGAATTCAACCATCAAGACCCCTAAAATACCCAGACCTGCCAGCATATAAACATTAATGTTAAACGTCACTGCGCGCAAAATCGCATAGAACGGCAGGAAATACCATTCAGGCACAATGTGCGCAGGAGTAACTAGCGGATTAGCAGGAATATAATTATCAGGGTGCCCAAGCGCATCAGGCATGTAAAAAACAAACACCGCATAAACAATAATAAACACAATAAGACCAAATATATCCTTTGATGTATAATAAGGATTAAATGGCAATGTATCTTGCGGCCCCTTCACATCAATTCCAAGCGGGTTATTAGAGCCCGTCACGTGCAATGCCCAAACATGCAAAAACACAACTGCAAAAATCACAAACGGCAATAGGTAATGCAGAGCAAAAAATCGTGTAAGTGTCGGGTTATCAACAGAAAAGCCTCCCCATAGCAATATCACAATAGAATCACCAAAAAACGGAATGGCCGAGAAAAGATTTGTAATCACCGTCGCTCCCCAAAGGCTCATCTGCCCCCAAGGTAAAACATACCCAATAAAAGCCGTCGCCATCATCAAAAGAAAAATGACCACACCCAAAATCCACAAAAGCTCACGCGGACGCTTATACGACCCATAGTACATCCCGCGGAACATATGGATATAAACAGCAATAAAGAAGAATGATGCACCATTCATGTGCAGATTCCGCAACAACCACCCACCATTAACATCACGCGTAATACGCTCCACACTGTCAAAAGCTTTAGATGTGTCACCAGTATAATGCATCGCAAGAATAATGCCTGTGAGGATCATTGTCCCCAGCATAAACATCAAAATCGCTCCAAAATTCCAAAAATAATTAAAATTCTTTGGTGTTGGAAAAACACCGTATTCCTTATTCAAAAAAGTAACAATCGGCAGACGTGAATCAATCCATTCTACAACCTGATTATCAAAAGGCTCTCTGTTTCCGCTTCCCATGTCTTCTACCCAATCTTAATCGTTGTATCATTCACAAATTCATATGGAGGCACCACCAGGTTTTTCGGGGCAGGCCCCTTACGGATACGCCCAGATGTATCATAGTGCGATCCATGACAAGGACAAAACCATCCATCATAATCTCCACGTGACTCTGTTGTCTTCTGACCTGTCGGCACACATCCCAAATGCGTACAAACCCCAACAGCCACAAGCCATTCAGGTTTTTGAACACGATCTTCATCAGTTTCTTTATCCGCTAAAGACGAGACGTCAACCGCATTGGCCGCAGCGATTTCTTCTTCTGTGCGGTGTTTAATAAACACAGGCTTACCGCGCCACATAACCGTGCGAGATTGCCCCTTCGCAATATCACTAATATTCACCTCAATAGAAGCCAAAGCCAGCGTATCCTTTGCGGGGTTCAATGAATTCACCATCGGCCAAATCGCCAAAGCCCCACCAAAAGCGCCAAAAGCGCCCGCCAGCAGAGTCATAAAATCACGGCGTGTTTCACCATTTTGTTCTTTTTCTGAAGTCGCATCAATTGACATACGCGTTAACCCTAATTCTTTTGTGAAAATATTTTCGAGGCAGTATTTACCCCTATCCTTATAATAGATCAAGCCAATGTTTTAAAGAGTCTAAAAAGAAAATTGTGTTTTTTTACCAATAGTTATATTAAAGGCTCCATGAACATCGCACTTTACCAACCCGATATCCCGCAAAATGTAGGCGCAGCCATGCGTCTGTGTGCTTGCATGGACGTGGGTTTGGACATCATAGAGCCCTGTGGTTTTGCATGGAACGAGAAAAAAATTCGTGCCAGTGCCATGGATTATTTTGACGGGATAACCATAAATAAGCATACAAATTGGCAAAGTTTTTTTGATTTGTATCAAGAACAAAACCGTCGCATTATACTTATGTCTACCAAATCAAGTACCCCTTACACTGATTTTAAGTTTGAAAAAAATGACATCCTATTGGCAGGGCGGGAAAGTGCTGGCGTTCCCGAAGATATTCACAAATCAGTCCACGCTCGCATTTACATACCGATGAATGCCAATTTTCGTTCACTCAATGTTGTCAATGCAACATCCATGATTCTAGGAGAAGCCTTAAGGCAAACAAACAAATGAACTTAAACAATAAGAAAAAAACTGCTGCCACATGGTTCAAAGACTTGCAAACACAGATCTGCGCAGCGTTTGAAGACATAGAGCGCGCAATGGACAGCGATGCATCCTTTACACTAAACAACTGGGATCGCGACAGTGCGCCAAGCGAATCAGGATCTGTCCTGAAAGGCGGCGGGCGCACCTCTATGATGAAAGGAAAAATATTTGAAAAAGTCGGCGTAAATTTCTCAGAAGTTCACGGCACGTTTTCACCAGAATTCGCAAAACAAATCCCCGGCGCAGAAGAATCAAACGGTGAATTTTGGGCGAGCGGCATATCTCTGGTCGCGCATATGGCCTCCCCCCTCGTCCCCGCTGTACATATGAACACCCGCATGATCGCAACATCTAAATGCTGGTTTGGCGGTGGCGCTGATCTGACGCCCACGTATGAAGACGAAACGGATACACACGATTTCCACGCCGCCTTAAAAACCTGCTGCGATAAACATGATGAGGGCTACTACCCAGAATTCAAAGAATGGTGCGATAAATATTTTTTCCTCCCCCACCGCAACGAACCACGCGGTATAGGCGGCATATTTTATGACTATCTCGACCGCAAAGGCTGGGACGATGATTTCGCCTTCACCCAAGATGTTGGAAAAACCTTCAAGGACATCTATTGCGACCTCGTCCGCCGCTCTATGCATAAAGACTGGACAGCAGAGCAACGCGAACACCAACTCATCAAACGCGGCAGATATGTCGAATTCAACCTCCTCCACGACCGCGGCACCCAATTCGGCCTAAAAACCGGCGGCAACATCGAAGCCATCCTCATGTCCATGCCCCCGGAAGT
>CAYGSA010000007.1:0-22999 GCA_964352375.1 uncultured Micavibrio sp. | reverse complement strand
AGCTTGCGGTGCATACCCGTTCATGACCCGATCTTGCGCCAGCTCAATCATAAGCGCCTGCGCCGTCGCAGCGCGGCCAAACCTATATAAACTCTCCCGTACAGAAGAGTCGCATGAGAGGTCATCAAGGGTCAATGACCCGTTAATCGCCTGCATATCGCGCACAAAAACTTTCGGGAATAAGATATAACGCTCCATGGCTTTTACATTCGCAAAATCCATCCCCGCAGCCACAAACAAGCGCGGCGGCAAAGCATTCAAACCATATCGCGATTGAAACGTGCAAAAATGCTCAAAAAATTCCGCATCATATTCCTCGAAATCAAACGCCTTCAAAATATCATTTTGAAACATCAAATCCAAAACCTCATACGGCTTATCCGAGGCAACAATTTTAAAATATTCCTGCGTAATCCGTTCCCGCGACAATTTATCAATCGTCTCCGCCGCCGCACGGCAAGCCTTCAAACCCGCCGCATCAAACCCATTACCATACAGCCCAGAAAACCGAAAGAACCGTAAAATCCTAAGGTGATCTTCCTCAATCCGCTGCGTCGCATCACCAACAAACACGACGCGACGCGCATCCAGATCATCTAAAGCACACCCAAGCGGGTCATAAACATTCCCTTGAACATCCATCAAGAACGTATTAATTGTAAAATCCCGTCGTTTCGCATCTTCAACCCAATCTTTAGTATAGGATACAACCGCGCGCCGCCCGTCTGTTTCCCGATCATGCCGCAAAGTGGTAATCTCATAGCTATAATCACCAATAACAACTGTAACTGTGCCATGTTGAAGCCCAGTAGGAATAACGCTCACACCCTGCTCTGGCTTCAATCGCTCGACCACCACTTCAGGATCAAGCGGTGAGGCCAAGTCAATATCTTGCACATCACGCCCTAACAAAACATTACGAACGCACCCACCCACAAACAGAGCCTCAGGCAAAAGGTTATGCAAACGTTGCGTTTCATCTGCCAACATCCAATCCACACGCACAATATGACGCGCAATTTTCCCTAAATTTTTCTGACTATAAATCATTGTAAAAAAAGCATGCAATTGGTTAAATAACAGCCTATCATAAGCGACTTATTCTGACTTAAGAAGGATTTTATTCGATGGTATCGGCTCCCAATAAGAAACACACCCCACTTCATTTTGACTCTGCATTTCTTAAAATGGGTGAAGCGCGCAGAGAAATTACAAAAACAGTCATCGGCCAAGACGAAGTCATAGACCAAACATTAATTACACTGGCTTCAGGCGGGCACGTCCTCCTAATGGGTGTTCCTGGCCTTGCAAAAACCCTTCTGGTGGAAACCACAGCGCATGTTTTGGGGTTAAACGCCGCCCGCGTTCAATGTACACCTGACCTGATGCCCGCCGATATTATCGGCTCCGAAGTCCTCGAAGAAGACGCCAAAGGCAAACGCTCTTTCCGCTTTATCGAAGGCCCGATCTTTTCACAATTTTTTATGGCAGATGAAATCAACCGCGCTAGCCCACGAACACAATCCGCACTGCTTCAGGCCATGCAGGAAAAAGAAGTTTCCGTTGGCGGCCAACCTCAAAAACTGCCCGAACCCTTCCACGTTCTCGCCACACAAAACCCAATCGAACAAGAGGGAACATACCCCCTCCCAGAGGCACAGCTCGACCGCTTCATGATGCAAATAAACGTCGATTACCCAGATGAACAAGCCGAGCGTGACATCATCATCAACACAACAACAAACCAAAACACCGAAATCAAAAGCGTCATGAACGCCAATGACCTAATGGACATTCAATATCTCGTGCGCGATATGCCCGTCGGCGAAAGCGTTGTAGACATGATCATCGCCCTCGTCCGCAACCTCCGGCCAAACGAAGACACACCCGACATAGTCAACGAATTCGTCAGTTGGGCACCAGGCCCGCGTGCAGCCCAAGCCCTTATGCTCGGAGTTCGAGCACGCGCGATGCTCCAAGGCCGCGCAGCCCCCGTCGAAGAAGACCTCTTCGCACTTGCACCACCAATATTACGGCACCGAATGGCATTGAATTTCAAAGCACGCGCACAAGGCATCACACTTGAAAACGTTATCTCAGAAACAATAGAGTCATTATAGCCATAATGCGTTTTATGCCCTCCTTCATAAAATTTCGCGAAAAAGCAGAACATGCCACGATGAGTTTGCCGGGCCTAATCACGCACGCAGAAAAACTGGCAGATACAATTCTCCATGGCGAACATAGCCGCCGTAAATCGGGAGCAGGTGAAAAATTCTGGCAATACCGCGAATATGTCCCTGGTGATCGCCCCCAAGACATTGACTGGCGCCAATCTGCAAAGACCGATCACATTTTCGTCAAACAAAAAGAATGGCAAATCACACGCAAAACCTATTTCTGGTGCAACAAAAGCAGCTCAATGGATTTTAAATCCAGCACGGCGCACTTCAGTAAACAAAATTATGCCCAGATCATGACACTCGCCCTCGCTATTCTTCTACAAAAAAACAAAGAACAAATCGGAATCTACGGACAAGCAAGATCAGGCCGTAGCGAAAAAATGATCGAAACCATAGGGCACGATTTATTCGAGATGAATAAAGATGCCCTCCCAAACAGCAAAATCGCAACACTTCCCAAAGACGCCTATTTCATAGGTATAGGTGACTTCCTCTCCCCCATAGAAGACATCAATAAGTCCTTTGCACATTTATCAGAGCGCACAGAAAACGGTTTCATACTGCAAATCCTCGACCCAGCAGAATTAGACTTACCCTACACAGGCCGAGTTCAATTTTATGACTCGTCGCAGGCAAACAAACATCTCATCAACCACGTCCCGACAATTCGGGCTAAGTACCAAGAGCGCATAAAACACCAGTGCGACATGGTCAAAATCCAAAGCATCAATAACGGCTGGACACATTATCTGTGCACCACAGACACACCGCCTAACACCGCTCTCAACGAAATCTATATGCTCCTTGAAAACAGAGGCCAGCAATAGATGTTCGCCCTTCTCTCCCAAATCGTATTCACCCAGCCCATCATCCTTTCAGGCTTATTCGCACTACCAGTCCTATGGTACATTTTGCGGATAACACCGCCCGCACCAAAGAAAATAATATTCCCTCCGGCGCGCATTCTCAACGACCTAAACGCTGATGAGCAAACACCCAATAAATCACCATGGTGGCTCCTCTTCCTCAGAATGCTCCTCATAGCGCTCATGATCATCGCCCTCTCACGTCCAGTGATAAATCCCGCCGACGATCTGGCAGGAAACGGCGCGGTCAGAATCATCATAGGAAACAGCTGGGCCAGCGCGCCAATCTGGAACAAACAAACCGAAGCAGCAGAAGAAATCATCACCCAAGCTGGACGCGAAGGCCGTGAAATATATGTAATGCCAACAACCCCCGCTCTGGGTGAAACGAGAATCATACAGCACGGGCCATTATCTCAGGGCGACGCCCTCGCCATCATTCGCGGCCTAAAACCAAACAGCTGGCCTGCAGATTACAGTGCTATGCTCAAAACCTTAGACTCTGAAACAAAAAGCAAATCAATCAACAGCATCTGGCTATCCCACGGATTAGACGAAGGAAATATCCGCAGCGTCATCACAACCGCCCAAACCAAAGGAAGCGTCACATATATAAGACCATCAGAAGAAAAAACCACGCTTCTTCTGCGCCCCAGCACCAAGGCCACGAAAACCTCTGAAACCGACATCCGCATAGACGTCGAAGCCGCCGTTCCCCTAGACATTCCACGACCTTTAACCGCGCAAGCTCTCTCACAAGACGGCAATATCCTCGACATCCAATCAGCAACTCTCACTGCACAAGACCTCCCCAGAACGATCTCATTCGAAATCTTGGGCACCCTCAAAAATGACATCTCACGCTTTAAAATCACCGGACAATACGGTGCAGGGGGCCTCTACCTCCTCGATGATCGTACCAAAAAGCGTAAAATCGGTATCGCTGCGTCTGAACAGGACTTAGACAGAGCCCCCTTGATTGAGGCCAGCTACTATATAACCCGCGCCCTAGAACCTTTCGCACACATCACAACAGGCGAAATCAACAAACTGATCGACGATGGCGCCGCTATCATCGTCTTGCCAGACATCGCTGCTATGCCTACAGACACTCTCAACAATCTTGAGAGATGGGTAAATGAAGGCGGCCTTCTACTTCGCTTCGCTGGCCCAAATCTCGCAGACACCATCACCGAGCCTTTCCTCATGCCCGTAACCCTGCGCGCAGGCGGGCGTTCTTTATCAGGATCACTCTCATGGGATGAGCCACAAAACATCGAAACATTCCCCGAAAGCAGCCCCTTCTATGGACTGGAAATCCCAAGCGACCTAGAAATACAGCAACAAGTCCTCGCCGATCCCTCGCAAGAGCTTGAAGGAAAAATCTGGGCAAAATTAACAGACGGCACTCCCTTCATCACAGCTGCACCACAAGAAAAAGGTCTTATTGTCCTGATCCACACAACCGCGAACACGGACTGGTCAAACTTCTCGCTCTCAGGCCTTTATGTATCAGTCCTCCGCAAAATCATCGGCCTCGCAGGCCAATCATCAAGTAACGTAAGTGCAAATTACAAAAACCTTGAGCCCGCTTTAATCATAGATGGCTTTGGCGCCCTCAGCCCCCCTCCACCAAGCATCAAACCGCTACACACTGACCAATTAGACAAAATAAAACCAAACAGCCTCAACCCACCCGGCTTATATGGCAGCGGAACCAAACAATATGCCTTAAATTTAGGAAGCGCCCTGCCACGCTTGCAAAAAACAGAGAACCTCCCCCTCGGTGTCTATCAAAACCAATATGATGCAGATTACGAACTCGACCTTATGCCCTACATACTATACGCCGCACTTTGCCTGTTTCTGATTGACTGGTTAATTATGATTTTCCTTTTAGGCTCCGCCGCATCCTTCTTCAAAAAAACCATCCCGGCATCACTCATACTATGTTCACTCTCAGCGCAAAGCACATTGGCCCAAACTCCACAACGCGATATCCAATATGCCAGTGGCTTCCACCTTGCCTTCATCAAGACAGGAGACACTGCGCTCGACACACTCTCCCTACAAGGCTTAGAAACCGTAGCAGAAGCACTCCGCAGACGCACATCCATCGAACCGAAAGGCGTCGCCGCCCTTGATCCAGAGAGAGATACACTCGCCTTCTTCCCGCTGATCTATTGGCCCATGAGCGCAAATCAAACAAAATATTCGGACAAAGCCATCCAGAACATCCAAGACTACCTTGATCACGGCGGCACAATATTATTCGACACCCGCGACCAAAACCGATCAACCACCAGCGTCCAAAACACACCAAATGCACAAATGCTGAGAAACATAACACGTCGTCTAAACATACCACCTATCATGCATATACCAAATGACCACGTTCTTGGTCGCTCTTTCTATTTACTTACAGATTATCCAGGAAAATATAATGCGGGGACGCTATGGGTTGAGCAACAAAGTGCAGCAGGACGCGATGACGTATCCTCCGTGATTATCGGCAGCAACGACTGGGCGAGCGCATGGGCGAGCGCACCGCAAAATAGCCTATCAGGCAGTCGCGAAATGTCTTTACGTTTTAGCGTAAATCTTGTCATGTACGCGCTCACAGGAAACTACAAAGCCGACCAAGTTCATATTCCGCATATCTTAAAAAGGTTGGGAAAATAAATGGCCACACAAAACGCACTCTCCACCAGCCTGCATTTCTCGCCTTTACTAGAAGGGCCATGGTTCTGGGCAATCTTAGCCCTAAGCGCAAGCATTTTCATTCTCAGTCTCACCACCTATAAACGCGCCTTAACCTTCCGCGCCTTACTTTTAGCCGCCTTCATCATCGGACTACTCAACCCATCAGTTCTGCAGCAAGAACGAAACTACGCCCGCGACGTTGCAGCAATTATAATCGACCAAAGCGCAAGCCAGGACATCGAAAAACGGAGCCAACGTTCCCAGGCCGCACTAAATCATCTCAAAGAAAAAATCGAACAAACAGAAGCTTTCGAACTTCGAATAATCCAAGCTCCCAAAAAAGGTAGCCTAGAAAACAAAACAGAACTCTTTAACGCCTTAGATCAAGCTCTCGTCGACATCCCGACTAAACGCCGTGCTGGTGTTATCATACTGAGTGATGGGCAAATCCACGACGCCCCGCAAGACGAAACAATTTTCCAAAATTACGGCCCAGTCCACTTGCTGCTTTCAGGCCAAAAGGCTGAGAAAGACCGCCAAATTATAATCACCCAAGCTCCTGCATACGGCCTTGTTGGAAAAAACGTCACCATTAAATATCGAATCGAAGACACAAAAAACATCGGCCGTGCAAACGCCGAAGTCACTCTCAATCTCCATAACGGAGCGCAACGAAGATTCACAGTGCCCATAGGGCGCGAACATTCCGTCGAACTTCCCCTTGAACACCCCAGCCAAAATATTTTCACCCTGTCTGTTGAGGCCGTAAAAGACGAAATCACGGAGGCCAATAACCAAGCCCCGATCCTCATCAACGGCGTCCGCGACCGTTTGAAAGTCCTTCTTGTCTCAGGCATTCCACACTCAGGAGAACGAACATGGCGCGACTTGCTCAAATCTGACCCTGGTGTTGATCTGGTGCATTTCACAATCCTGAGAGAACAAAAAAATCAACACAGCAGCTTTTACCCTTCCAGTAATTTATCACTCATCGCCTTCCCCTATCGTGAACTTTTCGAAATTAAATTATATGATTTTGATCTCATCATCTTTGATCGATACAAAAAACACGGAATCCTAACAGGCCGCTATTTCAACAACATTGTCCGTTACGTCAAGAAAGGCGGTGCATTCCTTGTCACAAGTGGCCCAGAATTCTCAGGAGCAAGATCAATCTATGACACCCCATTAAAAGAAATCATCCCCGCAAAACCAACAGACAACACCACAGAACAAAGCTATAGACCATCAATCTCAAAACGCGGACACGCCCACCCTGTGACCAAAAGCCTCGTTTGGAAGAATGAAACCATTCAGCCCAACAAAAAGGAACATTGGGGGGCATGGCTACGTTATGTAGAAATTAACCCATCACGCGGAGACGTCCTAATGAACGGCCCAAACGACAAACCTCTGCTCGTTCTTGACCGGCTTGGCGAAGGACGTGTCGCACAACTTGCCAGCGATCATATATGGCTATGGTCACGAAATTACGATGGAGGTGGACCGCACGCTGAACTCTTGCGCCGCATTGTACACTGGCTGATGAAAGAACCAGAACTAGACGAACGCGCCATGAAAGTAAGCACCAACAAAGACGTCATCACCATCGAAAAACAAGGCTTCGAAACGCAAGAAGAGGCTATATCCATGACCACGCCAAGCGGCGAAACAATAACAATCGACCTAAGACGCGAAGACGATGGTATGCTTCGGCACAAACACAAAGCAAAAGAGCTTGGCATCTTCGCCTTCAAAGACAAAGATGGAACGCGCAAATTTGCAATTATCGGCGATCTCGACCCACCAGAACTGCGCGACGTAAAAACAACTGCAGAAAAGCTTGCTCCCCTCATCATCGCATCAAAAGGAACCAGCATATGGCTTGCAGACACCCCCCTTCCGCAACTCCGCACCATGAGCAACTCACAACGCTACGGGGGAACAAACTGGCTGGCGCTCAAACGCAATAATGACTTCACCGTAACTGGAATTAAAGATATCGCGCTCTTGCCAAAATGGCTGCTACTGCTCATACTAACATCTCTCGCGCTGCTTTTATGGTGGCGAGAAGGCAAATCAGCTTAAGTTCAATAACAACCTATCTTGAATAAACCATACTTTTACTTTAACATTGTGCAGTGCAATAAATTCAAAGGATTCCGCGATGCTCTATCATATTCATGAACTTCAACACGCAATAGCCGCCCCACTGCGACTACAAGCAAAACTTGCGCGCACAGTCTTTCAAAATCCTTTAAACCCAATATCTTATACACCATTAGGCAGAACACTCGGTGCAGGCGCAGAAATGATAGAACGTGCAACTCGCCGATTTGGCCGTCCTGAATTTGGTTTAAACACCACTATAATCGCAGGAAAAACGATTAAAGTTGAAGAAGAAGTAATCGCAGAAAAACCATTCTGCTCCCTCATGCACTTTAAACGTAAAATCAAACGCAAAGACCCACAAGTTCTTCTCGTTGCTCCCATGTCAGGCCATTATTCAACATTACTCCGTGGCACAGTCGAAGCACTCCTGCCGCACCACGATGTCTATATAACAGATTGGGAAGATGCCCGCCAAGTCCCCATGAGCAAAGGCGGCTTTGATTTCGATGACTACGTAACATACTTGCGTGAATTCATGAGCCTTCTTGGCCCTGACACGCACTTAATCGCAGTCTGCCAGCCGGCAGTTCCCGTCCTTGCTGCCGTATCTCTCATGGCCAGTGAAAAAGACCCGAACCAACCTCTTTCAATGACCCTCATGGGCGGCCCTATTGATACACGCGTTTCAAAAACTGAAGTCACAGAGCTCGCCGAAACACGGCCCCTTAAATGGTTTGAAAGCAAAGTGCTTTATAACGTGCCCTTCCATTATCCAGGCGCGCACCGCCGCGTATATCCGGGCTTCCTGCAACTCTCAGGCTTCATGTCCATGAACCTTGATACACATGTTGGATCACATATGAAATTCTTTCAGCACCTTGTAGACGGAGATGGAGAATCATCCGAGAGACACCGCAATTTCTATGACGAATATCTATCCGTCATGGATATTCCCGCTGAATTCTACCTACAAACTGTCGCCGAAGTTTTTCAAAAACACTCACTCCCGCGTGGCTGTATGAAATGGCGTGACCCACATACTGGCCAGCTAAACGATGTGCGCCCACAAGATATCGAAAAAACCGCGCTTCTTACTGTCGAAGGGGAATTAGACGATATCTCCGCCCGCGGCCAAACCACCGCAGCACATGAACTCTGCCACTCACTGCCACAACGCAAACAATATCATCACTTCCAGCTTCAATGCGGACATTACGGCATATTTAACGGTGGGCGCTGGCGCGAACAAATCATGCCCCGCATTCGCAATTTTATAAGAATGCAGGATAAAAATGTTGATCCCATTCCAAAAGAAGATCTCGAAAAGATACCTGACATCGCACCAGAGCGCTTTGATCACGACAAACACGGAATCATCGCAATCAGACGCTGGCTAAAAGAAAATCAACCTGAAAATTACTCGAACGCTGCGCGCCCTATGCCAAAGATAGGCAAACCGCGCCACAAAATTACAGCTGAGCTTGTAGAACCAAAAACAAAGGAAAAAGAAATTCAAAAACCAGCGTCAAAAAAGAAAGCTATAGAAAAAAAAGCCAAAGCCGCCGAATCACCCAAAACAACTCCCAAGCCTAAGCAAAAAGCAAAAAAAACGGCAAAAACACAAGCTAAAACAAAAACCAAAAAGGAAAAGACCAAAGCGTGATCAAAGACTTGGTTACGATTAAGCGCAGTAAACGCGCCAAACGTGTCGCACTCAGACTAGATCCAGTAGAGCGTATCATCAACCTCGTCGTCCCAGAAAAAATGCCACTCAAACAGGCTTACATATTTGCCCAATGCCATGAGGACTGGGTCAGAGAAACACTCGAAAAACTCCCCCAAACCGTCCCATTCACACATGGGCAAAAATTCACACTCTTCGGCGATGACATCACCATTAATGTGATAAAAAAAACAGAAAAAAAACGGACTAAAGTAACTGTTAACAATAATCTCTTAAATGTCACAACATATCACGACGACTACGCAAACCGCATCAAAACATACCTCAAAAAAACTGCCCGCTTTGGCCTAGCCGACATCGCCAACGAAAAAGCCGAGATGATCGACAAACACATATCATCAATATCCGTCCGCGACACAAAAAGCCGCTGGGGCAGTTGCTCCACCGACGGCGCACTATCATTCTCATGGCGCCTCATTTTCGCCCCATACGACGCCATAGATTACGTTGTCGCGCACGAAGTCGCCCATCTACAACATATGGATCACAGCAAAAAATTCTGGGATGTTTGCGAAAAACTATCCATGAATTACAAGGGCGGAAAAAGCTGGATGAAACGCCATGGTAACGAATTAATGCGGTACGGTTAAAACCAAAGCCGCTATAATCTTTATTACGAATCACAAAGAGTAATAATCTCCTATGCGTACCGCCCCCCCTAAAACTGTATATCTCAAAGATTACAAACCCTACCCATTCGAAATTAAATCCGTTGATCTTAATTTCGACATTCACGATGGGCATACAATAGTAACCGCGACCAGCCAATTCAAACGTAAAAACCCCGCTGCAAAAGATATTTTTTTGAACGGCGAAGACCTCGAAATCCTCAGCATCAAGATCGATGAAACAAACATAACAGAATACACAAAAACAGAAACATCACTTCGTATCCCATGCCCAGCTGATACATTCACCCTCGAAATTCAAACAAAAATATACCCCGAAAAAAACACGCGCCTAGAGGGGCTCTACAATTCCAGCGGCACATACTGTACGCAATGCGAAGCCGAAGGCTTCCGGCGCATCACATTCTATCCCGACCGCCCAGACGTTCTAACAACGTTCACCGTTCGCATAGAAACCGACAAAAAACACCCCGTACTCCTCTCCAACGGAAACCGTATTGACACAGGGGAACTCTCAGATGATCGACATTTCACAATCTGGGAAGACCCCTTCCCCAAACCCTGCTACCTCTTCGCCCTCGTCGCAGGGGATTTAACACATATCCACGATACCTTCACTACAAAATCAGGCCGTGAAGTCGATCTCTATATCTACGTTCGTGATGGCGATGAAAAACAATGCGATCACGCAATGGACAGTCTCAAACGCTCCATGACATGGGATGAAGAGGTCTATGGCCTCGAATACGATCTCGATATATTCAATATTGTTGCTGTCAGCGACTTCAACATGGGCGCGATGGAGAATAAATCCCTTAACATTTTCAATACCGCCCTCGTCCTCGCGCACAAAGACACTGCAACGGACACAGATTTCATGCGCGTCGAAAGTGTAATCGCCCACGAATATTTCCACAATTGGAGCGGCAATCGCGTCACCTGCCGTGATTGGTTCCAACTCTCCCTGAAAGAAGGGCTCACCGTCTTCCGCGACCAAGAATTCAGTGCCGACACTCACTCTCGCGACGTGCAACGCATCGACGATGTAACGCATCTTAGACGCTTCCAATTCGCCGAAGACGCATCTCCCCTCGCGCACCCAATCCGCCCAGATAATTACATCGAGATCAACAATTTCTATACCATGACCGTGTACGAAAAAGGCGCAGAGATCATCCGCATGCTGCGCACAATCTTAGGCACAAAAAACTACCGCAAAGGCACCGATCTGTATTTTGAACGCCACGATGGCCAAGCCGTAACCTGCGAAGATTTTGTTAAAGCCCTAGAAGACGCTAGCGGCAAAGACCTAACCCAATTCCGTCTATGGTACTCCCAAGCTGGCACGCCAGAGGTAAAATTCAAAGGCGAATACAACGAAACCACCAAAAGCTACAAGATCACACTCTCGCAAAAAACTCCCGACACATCAGGGCAGAGCAACAAAAAACCAATGCACATGCCGATTATTATCGGCTTGCTAGATAAGGACGGCAACGAAATCACCGAGGAAACGCTACACCTCACCGAAACGCATGAAATATTCGAAATCAAAAACGTACCATCCGCGCCAACCCCATCAATCCTGCGCAATTTCTCCGCCCCCGTAAAGCTGGAGCATGGCCTATCAAATGACAAGCTCGCATTCCTGATAAAACACGATACAGACGGATTTAACCGCTGGGAAGCTGGCCAAAAATATTACTCAGGCATCATACAATCCATGATGATGAATAATGAAACAGAACCACCGCAAGAGTTCCTAGATATATATGGTGCACTCCTCGAATCAGACCTCGATCCAGCATTAAAAACTCGCGCATTATCCTTGCCAGACATCATCCGCATCGGCCAAGAACAAAATATTGTCGATCCTGATAAAATCCATAAAAAACGTGAATCCGTCAGAAAATCAGTAAAGCGCACGCACAAATCTACAATGGAAAAAATCTACAACGCCATCAGTGCCGAAACAGAATTTTCAACCAACGCCGCATCTATTGCAAATCGCTCTCTGCGCAACAAAATGCTCTCCGAGCTAACTGCAACAAATGGTACAGGCTGCGCCCGCCGCGCCAAAGAGCATTACGATAACGCACAAAATATGACTGATCGCATCGCCGCGCTTGTTTCGCTCTCAACCAACAAAAACCCAGAGCGAGAAGAAATTTTCACCGATTTCTACACGCGTTTCAAAGACTACCCGCTAGTAATTGATAAATGGTTCTCCGTCCAGGCCTCAGCCGTGCGTGATGATTATATTGAAAGCCTAACAGCTCTTCGCAAACATCCAGACTTCAACATCAAAAACCCGAACCGCGTCCGCAGCCTATATTCCGCATTCGCCATGAACAACCCCGTCTGCTTCCATGACACAAGCGGAGCGGGATATGACTTCCTGAAAAACGCCATCATCGAACTAAACACTATAAACCCGCAAATCGGCGCACGCCTGTTAACACCACTACGTGAATGGCGTCGCTACAATCCAGATAGGCAGGAAAAGATGCAAGAAACGCTCAAAGAAATTTTAAATATCAAGAACATCGCTCCCGATATATTCGAAATCGCCAGCAAAAGCTTGGGCAAAACATGATTATCAGTTCTATAAAACAAGGGTCAGACGAATGGTACGCCGCCCGCCTTGGTGTTGTGACGGCCTCAAACTTCAAAGCCATCATCACCAAAGGCTCAGGGAAGACCCGTGCAAACTATATGCGCAAACTCGCACACGAAATCATAACAGGCCATATCGCCCCACAAACTTTCGAGAGCGCCGCCATGCAGCGCGGCAATAATTTAGAACCCGAAGCCCGCTATAAATACCAAAAACAAACAGGGCTAACAGTGAGCGAAGTCGGAATTGCCTATTTAGACGAAAACAAACGCATAGCAGCCTCCCCTGATGGCTTAATCGCAGAAGAAGGCGGGCTGGAAATCAAATGCCCCCTGCCACACACCCATGAAAAGTATTTAACCGAAGGCCACATCCCACGCATATACGTCCCCCAAGTCCAAGGCAGCCTTTGGGTCACAGGTCGTAAATGGTGGGATTTTGTAAGCTACGCCCCTGAATTCAAACGCGATACAATGATACAACGTATTTACCGCGATGAATCCTACATTAAACGCCTCAGCGCCGAAGTCCTCCGCTTCATAGACGAACTTGACCACATCATAGATGACTATGTCGAAACCAGAACACACCGCGCCTGATTTCTCACTCGAAGACCAACATCAAGGCATCGTGTGCGGCCTTGATGAAGTTGGCAGAGGCCCGCTGGCAGGGCCAGTCGTCGCCGCTTGCGTTGTTATCCCCAAAGATAAACGCACCCTCGACTTTATCGACAGTATCAAAGACAGCAAAAAACTCAGCGCCAAAAAACGTGATGAACTCTACATAAAAATAACCGAACACTTTCCCTTCGCCATTGCAGAACTAACACCAGCAGAAATAGACGAACTCAATATCCTCCAAGCCAGCTTGGAAGCCATGCGCCGCGCCTATACAAAAATAGAAGGCATCCAGCACGCCCTTGTGGATGGCAACAAAGCACCGAACCTGCCCTGCGCCCTGACAACTGTCATCAAGGGGGACAATAAATCAAAATCAATCGCCGCCGCCTCCATCATCGCCAAGGTCCACCGCGACCGTATCATGCAAGACCTAGCCAAAGAATTCCCTGAATATGGATGGGATAAAAATGCGGGATATCCCACAGCGCAGCACCGCTCAGCCCTCATAAATCACGGCATCACTCCTCATCACCGCAAAAGCTTCGCACCTGTGAAGAACATTCTATAAACATTTAAAATATTTAAATTTATACCTTGACCCACGACTCCAAATGACTCATGATTCGTTTCTAATTTCAGAAAGGTTTATGAATGTCGAGTCAAAATAAAAAGTTACTCACAGAGTCTATCATTGTCGGAAATTGCGTTAAAGAAATGCAAAAACTCCCCGAAAAATCTGTAGATTGTATCTTTGCAGACCCACCATATAACCTACAGCTCGGCGGTGACCTCCACCGCCCAAACAACTCAAAAGTCGATGCCGTCGATAATGACTGGGATCAATTCGACAGCCTCAAAGCCTACGACAAATTCACAAAAGAATGGCTAAGCGCGGCACATGAAACACTCACTGATGACGGATCAATCTGGGTGATCGGAAGCTACCACAACATCTTCCGCCTTGGATACATCATGCAAGATTTAGGGTTTTGGATCTTAAACGACGTCATTTGGCGCAAATCCAATCCAATGCCTAACTTCCGTGGCCGCCGTTTTACAAACGCACATGAAACGCTGATCTGGGCCTCAAAATCTGAAAAATCGAAGTATTACTTCAACTACGACGCTATGAAATCACTAAACGAAGATTTACAAATGCGTAGCGACTGGTATCTCCCGCTCTGCACAGGCGGCGAACGCCTCAAAAATGAAGATGGAAAAAAAGCGCACCCAACACAAAAACCCGAAAGCCTTCTACACCGTGTCATCACAGCCTCCACACGCCCCGGAGAGACAATCCTCGACCCCTTCTTCGGTACAGGAACAACAGGCGCCGTAGCCAAAAAACTTGGCCGTTCCTTCATTGGCTTAGAACAAGACAAAACATATGCAAAGCATGCAAAAAAACGCATCGCCGATATTAACACACTCAAAGACAATCTGATAATAACACAGCCAAAACGAGAACAGCCCCGTGTCGCTTTCGGGTCTCTCGTAGAGCGCGGCCTTCTAAAGCCTGGCGCAGTCCTGACCGACTCACAAAAACGCCACAAAGCCACAGTCCACGCAGATGGCTCCATAATTGCGCAAAACCGCATTGATAAAACCCGCGGCTCCATTCACAAAGTCGGTGCGGTCGTCCAAGACGCCCCATCTTGTAATGGCTGGACATTCTGGCACTATAAAGAAGGACGAAAAACCCTGCCAATAGACAACCTACGAAGCCAAATCCGCGCCGAGCAAGGACATGTCTGATCAAATATTCATTCACGACCTAACACTCGAAATGTCAGTCGGAATTTATGACCATGAAAAAGAAAAGAAACAACGCGTCATCATAAATATCATTATCGATGTAGATACTAGAACAGCGCCACAATCAATAAATGATGTGGTATCCTACGAGGACATAACAAATGAAGTGAAAGCATTAACAGAAAAAAAGCATTTTGATCTTCTGGAGGAACTTGCTGAAGAAATCTCAGATATATGCTTGGAAAAAGACAAAGCTATAAAAGTCACAGTAAAGTTAGAAAAACCAGACATCATTGAACAAACAAAATCAGTAGGGATAATGATTAAAAGAGCTAAATAGCTTTGTGAAGCAAACCCTTACCTTTTGAACGTTCAATCAGAATATCATATTCATCCTGTAATTTAACATTCAACTTACCCTTATCCTTATTAGTCACATAACTCTCAGCATAAAACAATTTCTGCTTATAACGATCCTCGTAAACCTCATACCCCTCAAGAATAGAGAGCATCTGAACCGCAGGCATTTTATAAGAAGTTAACCCCAAAAACTTACCATGTGTAAAAATTTTAACCTTCAAAACCAAATAGGCATCGCGCAAACTATACATCCTACTTTTGACACGCGCGCCAGGGTCATACCTTTTAAGTTTTTCTATACTGCTCTTAATATACTCATTCGCAAGGTCTTCTGACATAGGAACATGTGATAGCGAAAAAGGACGGCTAAATTCTAAGACAAGCGACCTTGGGTAGCCCTCTTGAATTCTAATATCCTCCGCACAAGCTTTCTGTCTAAAATTCGTAGCATAGACCTCAAAACGTCTTATGGATGAAATCTTATACTTTTCTTGAACCTCAAAAGCTTTTCGCTTTGAATCATAATCTTCAAGTTTTATAGGAATAATAAATTCAAAACGCGTCGGAAAGTCATTTTTATTTTCCCGAATAAAATCACGTGTAGCATTCCGAATTTCAGACCACTCAAATTCATCCGAAGAGAAATTACGATAAATTTCACACTCATTATGATGCATAAATTCATCCACAGCCTTATCATCATCAAGGCTATACAAATTAACAGCCCAAAAAAGATGAGACAGTGCTTTTACCGTCGGTGTTTCGTAAACATAACTGGCTGTACTATTATCAACAAAACTAAATTCTTTTTCAGCGCTTGGCCCAATGTCTTGGGCGATATACTTATCTTCATAACCATCAAGAAACTCTAGTTGGGCTCTTGAAACTTGAGGCAAAGCAACGCACGTCATAACAAGAACAATAAATAATATTTTTTTCATAAAGAACATAATCCCATTATATTGCAAACACAGTAAAAACATCAAGAAGAAACAGACACAACAACCTTTTTAAAAACAGTTGGAAAACCAATAGAATGGATATCGTCAAGATCACTCCAAAAAGCCGTCTCAAAATTGCGCGCATTATAATTCTCAACGCTGTAAATGTCCAAAGTTAGATGGAAATGTGTAAAAACATGAAGAACTTGAAGATTTAGACAAACAGCATGCTCAAAACAGCCTAAATGAGCTTCTTTTTTATCCTCAACCCACTCTGTCGTCGGCAAACCAACCATACCACCAAGCAACCCTCTGTCAGGCCGCCTTTCTAGCAAAACCTGCCCTTCGTCATTCGTCACCCAATACACACGAGCAAAGCGTTTTGGCTTTTCTTTCTTGGCCACTTTCAAAGGATAAAACGTCGGCGTCCCGCCTTTATAACCAGCGCACCCATCATGAATTGGGCATAAAGCACAAGCAGGCGATTTCGGCGAACAAATCGTCGCCCCCAAATCCATCAAACCTTGCGCATAATCACCAGGACGATCCTCAACCCCTTCCGCATAGTACGCAGCCACATCTTTCAATCCCCGCTTCTCGCCGCTATAAGCATGATACCGCGCCATCACGCGCTCTATATTTCCATCCACAACAACAGCCGCTTGATCAAACGCAATAGAAACAATAGCCGCAGACGTATAATCTCCAATCCCTGGAAGCTTCTTTAGTTCCTCTTGCGAAGATGGAAAAACACCGCCCAGCTCTTCCGAAACAACTTTTGCACACTTATGCAAATTCCGCGCCCGAGCATAATATCCAAGCCCCGCCCAAGCGCTCATAACCTCTTCATTATCCGCAACTGCCAAAGAATGTACATCTGGCCACTTATCTGTAAATTTCAGAAAATATTTGATCACCGCCGCCACAGTCGTTTGCTGTAACATAACTTCGGAAAGCCAGATTTTGTAAGGGTCACCACAATCCCTCCAAGGCAAATCACGCTTATGCCGATCATACCATTCAAGTATCTTATGCCGAAACGACTGCGCTTCCCCTTCGCACTGCTTTATGTTAGGTAATATCATATGCGCCCACTGTCCGAAGCCACATCCCGCGTCTCCTCAAAAAACTTCAGTAAGAAGTACATTGCCCTTGGCCGCCTTGTCAATCAATGGGAAGAAATCATTGGGGAAGAATTCGCAGGGCTCGCACAACCCGTAAAAATGCACTACCGCAAAAAAAAAGATAAACAAACAGTGCGTCTCGACATTGCAACATCTGCCGCCTATTCAACAATATTAGCCTACCGCAAAGACCTCATCCTGCAACGCATCAACCAAATTTTTGGAAATAACTATATTACAGAGATAAAATTCGTCACCTCGGCACTCCCGAACGCTCCACCAGAGATTAAAAAAACGCCTAGCCCCTTGACGAAAGCCGAAAAAAACGATTTATCAGAGCTGCTTAAACACGTCGAAGACGAAGAATTCAGACAAAAGCTCGAAAGCTTCGGCAAAGCCTTCTACCAAGATCAAAAAGCAATAGGTCAAAAAGAATGAAAGTAAACGCAATAACACTCCGGTCAGGGAACGTCATCGAATATAACGGAAAACTCTGCGTAGTAGTTAAAAATGATATCCAGCAACCTGGAAAAGGCGCATCAGTATCACAAATAGAACTGCGAGACATCCGCACAGGCAACAAAGACAACGTTCGTTTCCGAACGCAAGAAACGGTTGAACGCATACGCCTAGAGCAAACCAATTACCAATATCTTTATGAGGCTGGAGATGAGGTTGTTCTTATGAACAGCGAAACCTTCAATCAAATTGAAGTTTCAAAAGAATCTATTGGTCCGCAAGCAGCCTACCTTCAAGAAAATATGATCATAGAAGTCGAAAGCCACGAAGGCGAACCTCTGAACTTTACCCTTCCTGATCGCATTATCATGGAAATCACCGAAGCCGAACCCGTCATCAAAGGTCAAACTGCCACAACATCATACAAACCTGCTATCCTTGAAAATGGCGAAAAAGTAATGGTTCCTCCCCATATAGAAGTCGGCACGCAAATTGTAATTAAACTCGAAGACGGCGTAGGAACTTACATAGAACGCCATAAAAAAGGTAATTAAACACACATGGCTCAAATAACCTCACCAATCATGACAATGATGATGCGCGCCAGCGAAAAGGCGGCGCGTTCCCTCCTGCGCGATTTTAACGAAGTTGAACACCTACAAGTCTCCCGCAAAGGTCCTGGGGATTTCGTTTCTGCCGCAGACAAACGCTCCGAAGAAATTATCTTCGAAGAACTCAAAAAAGCACGCCCAGATTACAGCTTTCTTATGGAAGAATCCGGTAAAGTAGATGGTAAAGAATCAGACTACCGCTGGATTATCGACCCGCTGGACGGCACAACTAACTTCCTGCACGGCATTCCGCATTGGTGCATATCAATAGGACTTGAATATAAAGGGGAAATCGTATCAGGCCTTGTTCACGACCCTGTGAAAGATGAAATTTACCATGCAGAAAAAGGCAAAGGCGCATATATGCGCAGGCGACGCCTCAGAATATCAGGTCGTAATACCGCCGAAGCCAGCATGATCGCAACAGGTGCGCCGCGTCGCGCAGTCGGAAACGCCGACCAATTTGCCCGTGAATACAAGGCTGTGCAAGACGCTGGCTTTTCAATGCGCCGTTTCGGCGCAGCCGCTCTCGATCTCGCATACGTCGCCTCAGGCCGCTGCGAAGGCTTTTGGGAACGCGATCTGGGCGCATGGGACGTCGCCGCAGGAATAATTATCGTAAAAGAAGCTGGGGGTTTTATCTCAGACCCTGATGACATTAGGAAGAATCCAGTAGATACTGGAAATATTCTTGCAGCAAATGAAAACATGTTCGATCCATTGAGCAAGATATTAAAGAAAGCGTAATTTTACTTAATCAAGGAGAATGAAATGCGTAAACTGATAATTGTCGCAATTTTATTCTCTCCGACCGTTTCTTATGCCGAAGAAATAATCCCAATACCCAAAAAAAGACCAGCGATTCTAAGCGTCTCTCCTGCGTATATAGAGGAGCTAAAAAATCGTGGAAAAACTCCCCCTTCCAACCCAGAACCCGAGCTGTATTTCGACGATATAGAAAACATTGAACCATCCGCAGGCAAAGTAAGCTTAAGCGATGAAGCTAAAGAAAACCAAAAAATAGATATCATTACCCTCTTAGAACATCAAACAAATTCATCAATACCAAAGCCTTCTGAAACTGAGCACATCACAAAAGTCAGTCTTGAAAAAATACCAGTACCGAAAAGAAAACCTGCCTTTGAAACAATCTTAAAAAAACAAGACAATAATACAGAACATCGTTTAGTCAGCTTCAGCCTGCACCCACAACAAATAAAACTTAACCAAAACCTCGAATCGTTCCTGAAAAATCATGCGCTAGACCTATTTAGCAACAATAAAAACCTAAAACTTGATATTCAGGCCTACGCGACCAGCAAAGAAGATACGCAAAACGCTAGCATTAGAATTGCCCTTGCACGCGCACTAGAAGTTCGCAAATTCTTACTCACAAACAACATAGAGCCAAGCCGTATTAAACTCTCACCGCTTGGTCAGAATGAAAATAACAATAGCGATGATCGCATAGACTTGGTTTTCATTGATATTTCAAATGAAACCCTCTAAAAATTAAAATTAATCAAGGAGATTAACAATGTCAGAAAACAAAAAATCACCATTAAGTTTTGTCCTCATAATTCTCGGCCTTGTCGGTGCAGTGATTGCTTATAATTTTATGCAGCGAAGCAATGAAGCGGCATCCCAAACCATCGCAGACATACAAAAAGAGCCTCAAGTCGCCACATCATACAATACAGGGCAAGCAGAAAAATTCGATCTCGACATCGAATCTCTTGGAACCCCTAGAATTCTTGGCGATGTTAACGCACCTGTTAAAATCTCCGAACACAGCTCCTTCACATGCGGCGGCTGCGCAGCATTCCACAGAGATAACTTCAAAAAAATCAAAAAAGAGTATATAGACACAGGCAAAGCCTACATCGTTTATGATGACTTCCCTCGTAATGCAGAAGACATAAAAATTGGTGCTATAGCCCGATGCGTCCCTGAAAAAAGCTACTTCAATTTCGTCCAGGTCATATTTGAAACACAAAAAGACTGGATAGTATTAGGAGAAAAATATATCGGAAACATTAAAAATACAGCCGTCTTCGCAGGTGCAGATCAAAACAAAATCAATCAATGTGCCGAAGAAGAAAAGCTCCATAAAATTTTGGCAGAGCGACGCGACAACGCAAGCAAAACTTATGGCGTAAGATCAACACCAACCTTGGTTATCAACGATAAGGTCACAATCAGTGGACTATCTCCATATAAAGATATCCAAACCGCTATTGAATCAGCTTTAGCCCAACACCAATAAAGAAACAAACTGTGTATCGTCATTTAATTTTATTTTTTCAGCCACCGCCAGCGTTAATGAAGAGTTCAAGCGCAAAGCAACATACTGAAAAAAGTAAAGGCTAGGGCGAAACATGATCCAATTCACAAAACTCAGGCTAAGCGGCTTTAAATCCTTCGTCGACAAAACAGAGCTAGACATAGGCCCTGGCCTAAACGGCATCGTCGGCCCAAACGGCTGCGGCAAATCAAACCTCGTCGAAGCTATGCGTTGGGTTATGGGAGAAACCTCGGCCAAACGCATGCGCGGCAGCGGAATGGAAGACGTTATCTTCGCAGGCACGTCACAACGAAGCGCCCGTGGATTCGCAGAAGTCTCCCTTATGCTGGATAACACAACCCGCCAAGCCCCAAGCATCTATAACAATTCCAACGAAATAGAAATCATCCGCAAAATCGAACGTGACAAGGGCTCCGCTTATAAAATAAATGGAAAAAACGCCCGCGCACGCGACGTGCAGATGCTATTCGCCGATACCGTCACAGGCGCCAACTCCCCCTCTATCGTGTCCCAAGGCGATGTGACGCGCATGATCAACGCGAAACCCCATGACCGCCGCCTCATCCTCGAAGAATCAGCCGGAATCGCGGGCCTTTACGCCCGCCGCCACGAAGCAGAACTCCGCCTCAAAGCCGCCGATGCAAATCTAGAACGCATCGAAGACATAACTAAAAGTATGGCATCACGACTAAATGCCCTGAAACGCCAGGCTTCCCAAGCAGCAAAATACAAAAATTTCAGTGCGCAAATACGCCAACTTGAACTCATCATCACCTATCTTGAATGGCACGCACTAAAGCAAAAACAGCAAGAAAACAATAATATCTTTGCCGCCGCAGAAAGCCTCGTAGCAGAAAAATTAACCAGCGTCACTCAGCTCACAAAAACGCAAAACACACAATTAGAAGACTTGCCAAATCTGCGCAAACTCGAAACAGAGATCGCCGCCCGCCTACAAAAACACAAACTCGACTTTGAACACCAAGGCGCAGAGATTGAGCGCTATAAAAACGACCTCCAAGATTCAAAAACGCAAGCACACCAAACATCCATCGATGCCCAGCATGAAGCCAGAAGCCTGGAAGAATCATCGGAGCTTCTCGCAAACACAGAAGATGAACACCAAGCTTTGCTAAAAGAACAAGAAACAGATCAAGATACAAAAACCAGAAAAGAGAAAACAAAGGACACTTTAAAAAACGAAGTCCAATCCTTAGAAGAAGAATACACATCTCTCAAAGAAAACGCCGCCGCGCAAGATGCCCGCAAGGAATCACTAGGACGCCAAATTCAACGTCACACGGCACAGCTAGAAACGTTGCACGCCCGAAAAATCGAAATGCAAAACAAAAAAGATGGGATAGTCATTAATAAAAACGCCCGCAGCGAAATCGAAAAACTGGAAAAACAAACTACAGCCCTAGAAGGCACTATACAAACCCTGCAAGACCAAGCCGCGCAAACACATGATACAATCACAAATTTAGAAGAAGAAACAAATATCGCACGCGAAAAACTCTCCACAGCAGAAAAAACACACGCACATATAACTTCTGAAATCTCAGTCCTAGAGGCACTATTTACCGAAGACACAAAATTCGAAACAGTCCTCAGCCAAATCGAGGCAAAAGCAGGGTTCGAAACCGCCCTCGCACGCGCTATGGGTGATACACTCAGCGCATCCCTCGATACATCCGCCCCAACAAGCTGGAGAGAAACAAACTCGCCATCGCAAAAATTACCGAGCAACGCCAAGCCGCTCCTCTCCCTCATCAAAGCCCCCAAAGCTTTACACGCCGCGTTATCCCAAATCGGCGTTGTTGAAACGATACAAGACGGCGAAAAACTGCAGACAGGGCTAAAACCTGGCCAATCCATCGTTTCAAAAGACGGCAGCTATTGGCGATGGGATGGCTATCATGCGCAGGAACACGCTAAAGATCAAAGCGCCATTTATCTGGAACAAAAAA
>CAYGSA010000006.1:3853-47466 GCA_964352375.1 uncultured Micavibrio sp. | reverse complement strand
GTCGCCGCTTGTTCTAAATCTGCGATTAAGTCATCGGTGTGTTCGTTTCCGACTTGGAACCTGAGGAGTACGCCGTCGAAGGGCCAGTTTTCGCGGCATTTCTTCATGTCGCTTGGTTGGATGAGGCTTTCGTAGCCGCCCCAGCTGCTGCCGACGGGGAAGAGTTCCAGCGCGTCGACGAATTTCCCGATATCTGTCCAATCGTAATTTGGATTGAACAGGACGCTGAAGAGGCCATTTGTTGCAGTGAAGTCGCGTTTCCAGTTTTCGTGTCCGGGGTTGGTTTCCAGCATGGGTGAATAGAGTTTTTGAACGAAGGGTTTGTCTTTGAACCAGTCCAGCACGGGTTTGACGTTCTCCCCCGCTTTTTCCATGCGCATTTGAAGAGTGCGCAGGCCACGCAGGGCGAGAAACATATCTTCGGCGCCTGCACATACGCCTAGATTTACGGCGGTGTTTTTGACCTTTTTGTAGTTTGCTTCGGTGTCGGCGACGGCGAATCCTAAATTGAGATCAGAATGGCCGCTCATGTATTTTGCGGCGGATTGTACGGATATATTTACACCGTGTTTGATGGGGTTGAACAATATTCCTGCCGAATAGGTGTTGTCCAATATTGTCGTGATTCTTCGCGCTTTGGCGATTTTCGTGATGGCGGTGACGTCTTGGGTGGTGAAGCTGTAGGATGCAGGAGATTCCATGTAGATCACGGATGTATTCTCGCGGATGAGGTCTTCTATGCCTGCGTCTAAATCCGGCTCGTAGAACTCAACGTCTACGCCGAGTTTTGTGAGTTCTTGCTTTGCGAAGATGCGCGTTGGAGCGTAGGCGCTGTCGACGATGAGGATGTGATCGCCTGCTTTGACAAAGGACAGAATAGAGGTTGTCACCGCGCTGAAGCCGCTGCCGGTTGAAATGGCGTGGAAGCCGCCCTCTAGCTCTGTTACGGCCTCTTCGAAATGTTGTGCCAACGGGTTATTGACGCGGCCATAGCGGTATTTTGTATCCGGGTTGAGGTAGGCTGCAAAATTTTCGTATAAAATTGTCGATGTGCGGGCGATTGGCGTGTTAACAACGCCGAAATATTCGTCTGGGTTTCGGCCTGCATGGACCATTCTGGTCTCAAATTTGTGGTCTTTTTTACTCATGGGTGAACTCTCGATCGTGGGTTAGTGCAGGGATAGCTGCGCGGGCTTGGCTGATATGTTTAATGTCGATATCGGCGAGGACGATGCCCTGTTTCTCGCCCGCGTCAGTCAGGACTTCGCCCCAGGGGCTTATGATAAGGGAATGCCCGTAAGTTTGGCGCCCGCCTTCGTGAGTGCCGACTTGGGCAGGGGCGATGACGTATGAGCCTGTTTCGATGGCGCGGGCGCGCAGCAGTGTTTCCCAATGCGCCTTGCCTGTTGGCACTGTGAAGGCCGAGGGCACGCACATGATATTCGCCCCTGCCTTAGCAAGCTGGCGGTAAAGATATGCAAAGCGCAGGTCATAACAGATGCTCAGGCCAAGCGTAAAGTCATCGTCGATTTTTGCGATCACGGCGCGCTCACCGGGTTTCATGATATCGCTTTCTTTGTGCGACTCCCCTGTTGGCAGATCGACATCAAAGAGATGGATTTTGTCGTATGTGGTTTGAAGTTCGCCGTTTGGTGCGAAGAGAAGGCTGCGATTCCAGAGTTTGCCTTCGGTTTTGACGGCGATGGAGCCGATGAGCACTGTAATATTGAGTTCTTTTGCCAGCGCGGAGAAGAGAGGAATTGCAGGATGCGTTTCCATTGGGTATGCGCTGTTTAGCTTTTCGGCAGGGGGATAGCGCAGATGGCACGTGTTTTCGGGGGTTGCTATAAACTGCGCGCCCTGCTCTGCGGCTGAGCGAATATACCGCGCCGCCTGATCTAGATTTTCTTCTATTATTGGGCTGCTGGTGATTTGGACACAGGCAACTTTCATACGCCTAGCCCTTTAAGATCATGTCCAGCTTGCCTTCAGAGTCGAGTGCGTGCAGATCATCGCATCCACCATAATGAATATCATTAATGAAAATTTGCGGCACTGATTTCGGGCCGCCGGTGCGCTCTACCATTTTTGCGCGTGCAGCGTCGTTGCCTGTGATATTATATTCCACATAATCAACCCCTTTTGATTTCAGAAGTGCCTTTGCGCGCATGCAATACGGGCAGGTTGTCCAGGTATATATCTCTACATTCGCCATTGTGTGAAGTCCCTTTGAAATGTTACACATGATCTTAACATGAGCAAAACACAAAAATATAGTGCCGATATTATGATTGTGGGCGGTGGCGCCGCGGGACTTGCGTGTGCGGTACTGTTGGGGCAAAAAGGCCTGAATGTTCATGTTACGGAGCCTTATCCGCCGAAATCGTTGAAAGAGACTGACCCATCGGGACGAACGGTTGCTCTAATGCAGGGGTCGCTTAATATTTTACGTGCGGCGGGGTTATCTGAATTTATCGATGAATATGGTACGGAAATGCGTCAGATGCGCATTATTGATGACAGCTTTCAAGATCAAGAGCCGCTGGTTTCAGACTTTGATTCCTTTGATATTGGCCTTGAGTATTTTGGCAAAAATATTCCGAATTCTTCCCTGCGTGCTGCATTGTATGAACGCGCACAGGCTCTTGAGAGTGTTACGATTCATCAGAGCGCCTTACATGATTTAAATGCTCGCACAGCGCGTTTAGAGGACGGCACAGAAATTACGGGAACTTTAATTGTTGGCGCGGATGGGCGAGAATCTGTGGTTCGGCAATTTGCCGCTATTGGCGTGAATAAGAAAACATACGATCAGGCCGCAGTGACATGTATTATTAATCACTCGCGTGCCCATGATTTCACCTCAACCGAGTTTCACCGCAGCGGCGGGCCGTTTGCGCTTGTGCCCATGCGTGGTAATCAATCCAGCGTTGTTTGGGTGGAGAAAACCGCGAAGGCTGATGCGCTTATGGCGATGCCCAAAGATGCTTTTGAACGCGCCTTGCAGGCGGCAACAAATGATATTTTGGGCGGGGTTACGCTTGCGAGTAATCCGAAAAGTTGGCCGCTTTGTGCGATCACTGCGAAGTCTTTGATTGCGCCTCATATCGCCCTTATCGCAGAAGCCGCGCATGTGATGTCGCCGATTACAGCGCAGGGGTTGAATCTGTCGCTGCGGGATGTGGCGACGCTGTGTGAGGTTATTGTTGATGCGCTGAGGCTTGGGCAGGATTTTGGTAGTGTGAGCGTGCTTGAGACATATGCGTCTCGGCGTAGACTTGATATTGCGACGCGCACGATGGGTGTAAACGGGATGAACCAGATCGTGCGCAATGACATTGCCCCGATTAAGGATACGCGGCGTTTGGGGCTTCGTGTGCTGAACCGTGTACCTGCTCTCAAGGCGTTTGCCATGAAGCATGGGCTCGCCCCGACGCTTGATCAGGGCAGATTGGCAATGGGAGAGGCACTGTGAGTGACGATACAGCAAAAAAAAAGCGTAGTTATTTTAAATTTTTTCCGTTTCTTGCAGGGGGGGGGATTGGCTTTTTAAGTGGTGTTTTATTTACGTTTACGTTTGCGGTTCCTGGTTTAATGGCGCTTGATAACCGCCATCATGAGCGCGAGATTAGGGCAACACGATTTCAGGCTCATCAATGCCCTGTATGCCAGCCACAAATCCGTACGATGGATGAGTGGAAGCGCATTATTGAACAGGAACGCTTAAAAAAATCCTTTACACCTTTACCATTAGAAGATGCGCGTTAGTTTTATTCCTTCAGCACCCGTGAAATTGTTAAAACATGAACATGTGAGACGCCAGATTTTTTGAGGACTTTGCAGCATTCCTGAACGGTGGCTCCCGTGGTGTAGACATCGTCGATTAGGATGATGGCTTTCCCTTTTATTGTTGGTTCGTATTTTGGATTGAGGGCGAACGCTTTTTTTACGTTTTTGCGGCGCTCTTCGGTTTTGAGATGGCCTTGGCTGGGGGTGGCGCGGATACGTTTGAGCGCCATTGGAAGGTGCTGTATTTTTGTTTCTTTTTTCAATTCATCGGCGATGAGAGCCGCTTGGTTATAGCGCCTTACGAACAGCCGCGTGCGGTGAAGTGGGACGGGTATGAGGTAATCGGCCTCTTCTAACATCGCCCCCCCTGCCCTTATCAGCCATGGGATGAAGCTCGGCGCCATAAAGGTTTTGTCACCATGTTTGAAGCCAAGAATCAAATCGCGGCTGGCGTCGTCATAGATCATCGCGGCGCGGGCGCTATCGAAGTTTGGCGGAGTTTCGATACAGGCCATGCACTCTATCTCGCTTTCCCCCTCGCCGAAACCAAAAGGTATTCCGCATTTCTTGCAGAAGGGATCGATAATGAATTGCAGGTTTGCCCAAGCGCCTGGTGCGACGGCGCCTTGATGCCCAACTAACTCACCTGTGACGGGGCAGCGCGGGGGCAAAATGATGTCCAGACCTTTCCCTGCGATATTCAAAGCGCGTTCTCTATATTTCATATTGAAGATTATAGCGTAAATTCTTGGAAAAACATAAGAAACACGATATAAAAACAGAGATAAAAACTTTAGGGTATTATGACAGATAAAGACGATAGCGTTGAAGATTTCGAACCGGAGGCGGTGAATTATATCGAAGAACGGAATTATCTATTGCGCGATATTCCCTATGCGACGGTGCGCAAAGCTTGGTTTACGCAATCACACCTGCTGGTTCCTGATGGTGCGAGGGTTGTTGATATGGGATGTGGCGATGGTCAATTGACCTATATAATGGCCGTCCTTAACCCAGATTTGAAATTTATCGGCGTTGATAAAAGTAAGAAAGTTGTTAAAGAGGCCATTAAAAAATATGAGCTTCATAATTTAGAGTTCAAGATTGGTGACGTGTCTGGCGAGATGTTTGACCCTCATTCTCTCGATGCAATCATAAATTCATATTCTCTGCATGAGGTGTTTTCCGAGGCACGGTATAATGAGCGTATTATTTCCGACACACTGGCCAAGCAGTTTACGATGCTGAAGGATGATGGGCTTATGTTCATTCGTGATTTTGCGAAGCCTGCGCAAGATCAATTCGTGTTAATTGAAATGCATGACAAGATGAGTAAGGGTGAGAGTATTCAGGAGCTTTCTGAAGTTGATTTATTGATTTGGTTTTCGGAGCATGCACAGCCCAAGCAGGATCCTGGCTGTGGTGGCTTTTTTCTTGAAGAGCTCCCTCCTCGCTTTCCTAAAACGCGGTTATTTCGATTGCCCTACAAATGGGCATACGAATTTATTATGCGTAAGGATGACCGCAAGAAGTGGGATGAGGAGCTGCCATTTGAATATACGTTTTATACGGTGGAGGATTTCAAACGCGAGATTGGCGGGCTTGGTGCGCGGATGCAATATTCTGCGCCACATTGGGATGAGGACCATATCCGCAATAATTTCGAAGGGCATTTTCGGCTTCTTAATGCGGCAGGTGAGACAATCGGTGACCCGCCGACCAGCTATATTGCCGTTGCGCGTAAGCTGCCCGAGCGTTCAAGTCTGAGCATTAAAGAACGCCGCATTGATGATGAGGAAGACGGCATTCTTAAAGTCAAAACCTTGCGTGACACAAAGAATGGCAACCTGATTGATGTCGTTACACGCGATAAAGAGCTCGCAGAAATTTTGCCCTATCGCGTCGATGAGAAAGGCCGTCTCTATATTTATTTGCATGATGGTATTATCAGAGGCATCGCTAATTCAGTGCGCCGTAGCGGTGTTAATATTGATGGGCGAGAATGGTCTGGGCATATGCTGGAGCCTATTTTTACCGATATTGGTGAGGTTACCGCGATGGGTGAAAATATATCCCCTGCACAGGCACGAAAATTTGCGCGTAGCTATATTGGTTTAACACCTGACCCGAAGGCAACCTTGGAGAAAGGGTCGTTTTACTATCCTGACCCGAATTATATTGATGAGCGTATGAATACGTATTTTTTGCGCGTCACTGACATAAAAAATGCAATCTCCCCTAAGCGTAAAATATTAGAAAATCAACGTTTTCAGTCTAAAGGCCTGATCCGTGAATATAGTGCGCAGCGTGTTTTGGATTCTATTGCAGTAGGGCTTGTGCCCCACTCGCGTCTGGAGCTTCAGGTTTTGTCTCTTATGCAACATTTGAACATCAAGGCAGAAAACTGGATTAGTAAAGATATCTCAATTGCCGAAGGTGAAATTACACAGCAATTCGATATTCGTGAGTTCTTGCGTCAAGCGCAGCATAATGACGGGCGCTTCAAAGAGGTTAAAGGTTCTGCAGGGCAGCTTCGGACGATTAACTCGATTTTTGTGGAAGAAGGACAAAGCCAAGGTGGGCCGACGGGAATTGCCTCTGATCATCTGGATTTTGTGCTTTCTGATGAAACTACGGTTAATACAGCAGTGGTTCTTCCCATTACCAGAAGTATGCGCGGGGATTTGCATGCGGGGGTTATTGTTAAAAACATGCCTGTTCTTCAGCGTTTTGAAGGGCAGAGCAAGAATGTGACTATTCCAAGCTTTAATATTCCTAAAGAAATCGTCAATTACCGTATGCTGAAACAATTTTTGGCAGAAAAATTTGGTGTTACGCCGAATATGATTTTAAAACTTGGGGAGAGCTATTTCTCGCATGTCGGCATTACCCCGCAGCGCATTCATCCCTTTGCTGTGGCCGCGCCACCTATATCGTTTAAAGATCCTGACACTAAGTTTATTCCATTTTATCAATATCTTCTTTTATGGATGCATTTGTCGCGTGATCAGGCTTTGATGACGACGATTGCGAGGGCGTATCGCCTATTGCCTGACCATATGCGTTTGCAACAAAAGCGTGATGTTCAGGCTATTTTAGATGATGTCTTTAAATCTGCCCAACCTGATTTCTCTCTGCCTGTCGCGGTTGCGCCTTCACCTACGGCTGCAAATAAACAAGAAGACTCTCCCGAAGCTCCAGAAAGCAGCAAGGGTAAAGAGAAAAAAGCCAAGAAAGATAAGCGTCGTCAGCGAAAAATAGGACTGCGCGGAAAAGATGCTAAAAGTGATTCAGAGGTTAATGAAGACCTTGATGATCCTGAGAATGTCGAAGATCAGAATCAAGAAAATAAGAAAAAAATTAGCCTGATTAAAGAATTTAAAGATGAAATTAACGAGATCAAAAAAGCCCTTGATGAGGATGATAACTTTCCTAAGCCTAAGCCAGAAGAATGGTAAGTGATGCGATTGTCTTTGACCGAGCGTTATTGGCGCGGCGGCGCTCGCAGGTTGCGGGCAGCTTTTCTGAACATGATTTTCTGTTTGATTGGGCGCGGCGGCATCTTTCTGATCGACTGATTGATATTAATCGTGACTTTGGATGCGGGGTGCAAATCGGAACGCGAGGAGCACTTGTCTCCCATGATAAAATTGCGCAGCTATTTACGATGGATATGGCTGGTGATTACGATGTTTGCGCTTCAGAAGAATTTTTGCCGTTTAAGGCGCAATCACTGGATCTCGCTCTGAGTGTTTTGAACCTCCATACCGTGAATGATTTACCCGGCGCGCTGATCCAGGTCAAACATGCGCTCAAGGAAGACGGGTTGTTTCTGGCGTGTATGCTGGGCGGGGAGACTTTGCATGAATTGCGCAGTGTTATGAGTGCGGTTGAGCTGGAGATGTATGGCGGTGTGTCGCCGCGCGTGGCGCCATTTGCCGATAAACCGCAGATGGGGGATTTATTACAGCGCGCAGGCTTTGCTCTGCCGGTTGTGGATTCTGATATCCTGACTGTGACATATGATAATGTTTTCAAATTGATGGAAGATTTGCGCGGGATGGGGGAGAGTAATGCGCTGGCGGCGCGGAGTAAAGTGCCTGTGACGAAAGAGTTTTTTATGCGCGTGGCGCAGGAGTATCAAGATAAATTTTCAGAGGAGGATGGACGAATTGTGGCATCGTTCGAAATAATTTTCCTGCTCGGCTGGTCGCCACATTCCTCTCAGCAGCAACCGCTCCGCCCCGGCTCTGCGCAGCATAGTCTCGCTGAGGCACTTGGCGGACATGAGGTGAAGCTTGGGGAAAAGGCGGAGCCTTAAGGGGACGTCATCAACATCATCTGCACATATAACTTGACAAATTATGCTTATTTTCCTATTATTTTTTTGAGTATCTTATGATACTTAACGTTTCAGGATAAGAGGCGGTCCCCTCCCCCCTGAAAATCAAAAACAAAAAGAGCAGAAGTTGTATTTTTCATTTAAAACAATAGCTTATGAAGGGTGTGGTTTAGGATTTGTGCGAAAGAGGTTCTTATGACACTCGATATTCAAATCATTCCGATATTGAAAGATAATTACGCGTATCTGCTTCGCTCTGGCGATGTGGTTGGGGTTGTTGACCCGGGTGAAGCTGGGCCGATTATTGGGGCGCTTGAGCGCGAGGGTTTATCGCTGGATTATGTTTTGAATACGCATCATCACGGCGATCATGTTGCAGGGAATCGTGAGCTTCTGGAGCGTTATGGCGCGCAGCTTGTGGCGCCTGCGGCGGAGGCGTCTAAGATTGGCGCTGTTGATGTTTCTTTATCAGAAGGTGATCGTTTTAAATTTGGGAACGCGACGGCTCATATACTTGAAACAGCGGGTCATACAATGGGCGGAATTTGTTATTATTTTGAAGAGAATAAAGTACTTTTCTCAGGTGATACTTTATTTTCTTTGGGCTGTGGGCGTTTGTTTGAGGGGACGCCAGCGGATATGTTCCGCTCTTTTGAGAAGCTGAACGCTTTGCCCGATGATGTTCTGGTTTATTGTGGGCATGAATATACGCAGAGTAATGCGACGTTTTGTTTGCATGTTGATCCTGAAAATGAATCTTTAAAAGCGCGTGCGGTGGAGATTGAGTCTTTGCGCGCAGCGGGCAAGCCTACGATTCCAGTTTCGCTCGGTACAGAAAAAGCAACAAATGCGTTCATGAAAGCAAAAAGCGCGGACGAGTTTGCCGCGCTTCGTACGTTAAAAGATTACTTTTAACCTCATCCATCTGCCTTTTTTCGGGGTCCAGAGCGGCGGCGTTTTGGCTTTGTTTGGACAACGGGTGCTTCAGTGTTTCCTTTGTCTTCCAGAATCGACGTATTATCACCGCCTTTTGCGGTTGATCGATGCGATGGAATCGGGAGAGGCTTTGATGTTATTTTTTCACGCTCGCTGACAGCGAGTTCGATTTCAAGACGAGAGGAAACCTTGCGAAGCTCATGGATTGAGGCGTGTAAACCCTCTTGAGATTTTTGATCTTTTTTATCTTTTTCCCATATACTATGTGCGTCCAAACAATCTTGTGATGTCTTTTTTAAACGTGTTTGAATGTCTAGTTCTTCGCTCATCATTTGTCCTTTATTCCTGAAACTGAATTCGGATGTTATAGAGTTGGCTTGCCGCGTGCAAGTTATTCATTTCCAAAAATTGTATTGAGTTGCTGTGAGACGCGAATGAAGGTTGTACGCCTTGACATCTCTTTCAACCTTCGCGCGCCGACATATGTGCAGGCAGAGCGAACGCCGCCGAGGATGTCTTGCAATGTGCCTTCGACGTCTCCACGATAGGGGATTTTTACGGTTTTACCTTCGCTGGCGCGGTATTCGGCGACGCCGCCTTTATGTTTTGTCATCGCGGTATCACTGCTCATGCCGTAGAAGCTGAGGAATTTTTTGCCTCCCTCTTCCACGATTTCCATTTCGGCCTGGTCGTGCCCTGCAAGCATTCCGCCGAGCATGATGAAATCTGCGCCAGCGCCGAAGGCTTTTGCGATATCACCTGGAACCGTGCAACCGCCATCGCCGCAGATCAAGCCGCCAAGGCCGTGCGCCGCGTCAGCGCATTCGATAATCGCGGAAAGCTGCGGGTAGCCGACTCCTGTCATTTTGCGGGTTGTGCAAACACTGCCTGGGCCGATGCCGACCTTCACGACATCGACGCCGGCAAGGATAAGTTCTTCGACCATTTCCCCTGTCACAACGTTTCCGGCCATGATCGTCAATTCAGGGTTTTTGTCGCGGATTTGTTTCACAAAATCGACGAAATGCTCGCTGTAGCCGTTTGCCACATCAACACAGATTTTATCAATTGTTCCAGGGCTTTTTTTGATGAAGTCTTCCAGTTTTTCCTGATCGGCCTTGACCATGCCGATGGAATACCATGTGCCTGATGTCTCATTATTTTCAAAATACTCAATCAAATCATTAAGAGGGTAATGCTTATGAAGCGCCGTGCAGAGATTATGCTCTTCGAGTTTTTTGGCCATGTCGAATGTTCCAACGCCGTCCATATTTGCGGCGATGATTGGCACACCTTTAAATTTTTTTCCACTCCATTTGAACGTGAAATCGCGTGTGATGTCTACATCCTTTCGTGAGCGCAAAGTCGATCGCTTTGGGCGGATCAGGACGTCTTTAAAATCTAGTCTTACAGTTTCTTCTATACGCATGGAGGGTCCTTATGATTTGAAAATTGATGCCGCGGCGTTTTGGGAGGCTTTCTTTTTTGCTATGTCATTTTCGACACGCTGTTTTTCTTCCCCTAGGTCTTTTATATAGGACTCTAATTCGGAAACAGAGAGCAATTCCAAATTTCTGGGAAAAGTATCTGTTGATTTTGTTTTTGGTAAATCTTCGTCAAACATAGAATAAGAAAATATAGCGCGGATGCTTTAAAATCAAGGAGAAGAAAAATATCTAGCAATTATAAGTGAAATCCCCTATGTATATGGGCTATTTAAAAATTCTAGGAGATCGAAATGGCGAAGGCCGCACAAAGTACTGCAACCCTTTTAATGCCCAAGGCGACAACCGTTTGGTTGATTGAAAATACCGCTTTGACATTCAAGCAAATTGCTGAATTTACCAACATCACAGAAATTGAAGTTGAGGCGCTTGCCAATGAAGAAATCGGGAAAGGGCTTGTCGGGCGTGACCCCATTGATAATGGTGAGCTTTCTAAGGAAGAGCTTGAGCGTTGCGAATCTGATCCTGCGGCCTCTTTGAAATTGTCTAAGCGTGACTTGCCTTCAGCAAAAGCGCGCTCTAAAGGGCCGCGTTATACGCCTGTTTCTAAGCGCGGTGATAAGCCTGATGCGATTGCTTTTATTATCAAGAATCATCCTGAGATTTCAGATGCTCAAATTTGTAAGCTTGTTGGAACAACAAAGCCGACGATCTCGTCTGTACGTGACCGCTCGCATCCGAGTACACCAAACCTTCGTCCGCGCCATCCTGCAGATTTGGGGTTGTGTACTTACAGTGAGTTTGAAAAGGTCTATCATAAGGCGCTTAAGGCGGCAGGAAAAGACCCCGAAACGATCAAAGCGCAGCGAGATGCGGAGATACAACAATCCTTAGATGATAGCGATAAAGCGTCTGAAGATGACGGCAGTTCATCAACAGGTGGTTTTGATTTTTCAAATTTCATGCCTGATACAAATAAGTTTCTGTCTGATTCAGACTAGATTTTTTCAATCTATTCTACATTTTAGAAGCCAAAGTCTGAAAAGATTTGTGGCTTTTAATTTTGTTTGTAGCTTTCGAGGAAATCTTTGAATATCTCGACCTCAGCGACAGTGGCGAGGAGAGCCTCCCTGTCATCTACGGATATTATACGGCGAGGACGGGTGATGACTTCAAATTGATTGGCTTTACCTGTTGGCGTCATTAACGGCGTATATTTTGCGCGTATATTTGCCAGCGCGATTGGTTTATCACTTAAGTTCAGGGCGATGGCGCGATTGAGAATTAAGTCTGCTTGTTCCGGCGTTAGATTGCTTTCCGGGGTCAGGTTTTCATCAATAATAACGGCGTTTAAATGTTTTGCGGCCTGTTCCCAGTATCCTGCCTTCCATGCGATGTCTGCTTTCAGGCGGCTTACGGTTTTGCTTGGCTCCAGTTTCTCAAGGAGGCTGAGAGATTTATCGTATTCTTTGTTTTGGGCATATGCGCGAATGCGGAGCAGTTCTATTTCTTTTTGTTGATCTGCTTTTTGAGGTGAGTCCTTTAATTTTCTGATTTCTTCATTCGCTTTTGCCAAGGCATTGACGGCTTTTTGAGGATTATCGTCCTTTAACTCTATCGCTGCAAGCCTTATAGCTACGCGGAGTTTTTCTTCTCCGCTGAGTCGGTGGTTGACTTGGTGGCTTAACATTTTAGCGGCGCGTTTGAGAAGATTAGAGCGCACGAGATGTTCGGCCAGATTTTGCTCTAACTTATTACCCTGTGCCCCGAGTGGGGTTAACTCTTGAAATTGTTCATATATTGCGACTGCTTCTAAGGCTGGTACATCTTTCAATTTTGGTCCCATAAAAAGATCGGTATATGTTTTGGCCATGTCACTTGCAATGCGGCGCGCGAGTGCTGTTTGCCCTGAGACTGAAGCTGCATCGCGCATGATTGAAAGGCCGACTATGAATTCATCTTTATCGAAATACCCTTTGCCGAGCCAGTATTTGACTTGCGCCTCCAAGTCATCACCGCGCCATGCGTAACGTAAGCCTTCGAGACGATCGACGACCTCATTGCTATCAATTTTCTTTTCGTTTGATTCTAGTATCGTCAGCGCCAAGCCCGCTTTTACAGAATATAAATCGTCATCGCCGCCTGCCAGTTTTTGCCAAAGCTCTTTTGTTTGCTCTATATCGCCTTGCTGGCGAGACGCTTCGCCTTGCAGGTATTTCAATGCAGCTAGGTTGGGTGGCGAGATATCCTCATCACTGCTGCCTACGAAAGCGAGTAATTCTTTTGCGATATTAATTTTTCCTGCCCGTAAATTTACTTCGGCGAGTGAAAGGGCCAATTTATGAGCAATGTGGTTGGGGTAGCTGTAGAGTGCTTTATAGTCCTTTGGCAGGACGGATGCGGCTTGCTGCCAGTCTCCGAGATCAGCCAGAACATAGGCTGTCCAGTATTTAACTTCGTCTTGATCCTTCAGCGATTTATGCAGGAGATCGCGGAGTGCATCTTCGCTTTTCCAATCGAGCGCGTATGCGGCGCCTCTGAGAGCTTTGAACTCAGCACTTTGCACAAGCCCCGGCAGCTCATCTGCAGCAAAGTCGAAATAGCCAAGTGCCTCTGCTGCTAAACCATGCGAGAGCATCATTTTACCGAGTGTTATAAGATCTTCGACGCGGCGACTTTCTGATTTATCAGGAAAGGCGGCGAGAAGTGCGTTTTGATTTTTGGTAATTTCTTCTGTTGATCCTAAAGCCCATGATTTGAATTTATAGAGGTTATGATCCTCTTTTTTTCCATGCTCATCATGCTGTTCGTCCCCCTCACCATGGACATCTTCTTTTTGACTTTGGAAAATCTTGGCCTGCTGTTGGTCTGATTCTGAGGCTAATGCAAGACCTTGCGGGCGCGTGATTAAAATGCCGCGTTCTGTTTTTGTAATGCTTAGATCATCAACTTTTGGCAGAATTGCAAGGCCGAGGGGGCTGTGAAGAATTTCGAATTCGACGTAGGAACTTTTATATGCGCCGAATTGTCGGGCCTCGTTGGATGTAACCAGCGTTATATTTTCACCTGTTTCGGGGTGTTGCGCCTCCATGATCATTGCTGCGCTTTGTAGGGGGAAAAGAATTGCTCCGTCTTTTTTGCGTACAGGTTCTGGCGCTACATTTTGTTTTACTTTATCGCCGATGATCAAATCCCATAATAACCCTGCCCCCTGTGCTTTTATCTTAAAGCCCATATCTTGGGGCATATTTAATCTGTATGCATTTGCTCCTGCGACGTTTACAGGCCTGAAGTCACCGAAGAGTTCGGTACTTCCACTACTCAGATTCGGCGTTATGAGGGCTGTGTCATTATCCATGACCAGCCAGAGTTCGTCGTGCATCAGAAATGCGGAAAGCCCAAAATTCGTTGTCGCACGCACTGAAATTGTGTGGTTTTCTTGATTGACGGCACGTTTGAGGGCTGCTTTTTGTTCATCCTGCGCTGTTTTATTGGTATCCTCTTTCTTTTCCTTTTCATTTTTTGCTAAATTTTCTGGCACGAGGACAAAGGCAGGCGGGGCGGCAGGCATCTTGGCCTTTTCTTGCGGCTTTTCTTGTGTTTGTTCTGATGCTGTTTCTTGTACTGGTGCTTTGCCTTTCTCCTCAGGCTCTCCAGTCTTTGGCTTTGGCGGTGAAACTTCTTTTTTCGCGGGAGAGGCGACGGCAAAACGCTGATCATTTGGGTTTGTGGGGTCATAAATATCGAGGACAACACGCTTTCCAATTTTGAAATCACGCACCTTGCTGCTTTTGGGGATGGTGAATTGTACTTCCAGAGGGTTGTTCGATATCACTTTGTGCGCGCCGATATTTTCAACGGCCTTGATGTTTTCTGAAATATCCGCTGGTTTGCTAAAGCGGATGATCAATGAACCTGCATTGTTTTGGAGCTTATACTCCACTGCGCTGCTCCAGTCGAAAACGATGCGATCATAGTCACCTTTTTCGCTTATGCGTAAAGGCACGGTATCTGCTGCAAATACCGAGGTCGCCCAAAGACATGAGATCCATAAAGATATGAAAAAGAGATTTCTTTTCATGCTTTACAATGCCATAGCTTGCGTGTTCAATCTAGTCTTATGGTCTAAAAGCATTAAATCTGTAACCGCCATGATTCATGACAACAATATCGACGCGACGCGAGAGGGCATAACGCTTTTCCTTTGACAGCGTTTCAGGAATTTCGTCGAAGCGAGCGCTTGATAGGCCGCGGATTGTTGTGGGACGATCATAGCCGACCTCTTTGAGCATTGCGGCAACAGAAGATGCCCGTGCCAGAGAGAGCTGCCAGTTTGTTTTAAAAAGCCCTTTTCCTGTGATTGGGTCCGGGTCTGTATGGCCCGTTATTTCAATGTTGTTTATCACGCGGACCAAAATCCCACCGAGTGTAAAAAGCAACTGTTTTCCCTCTATGTTAATGTTAGCGTTGCCGCTTTGGAATAGAAGTTCGGAGGGCATCGAAATCACCAAACGTTTTTCGTTTTCTGTGATCATTACGCCTGATATTCCTTTTTCCTTCAGAACTTTTTCGACAAGCGTTTTCAAGTACAGTAAATTCAGGGCTTTGGTTGTGCTGATCTTGTCAATATTGATGACATCCTGTGAGCCTGCATTGAATTGGCTCGGATCAAAAACCTCGATTTTACTGGTTATGCCTTGTGTTACTTTATTCCATGTGTCCTCAGGCGTTTCCGACATAGCATAAAGCAGCACGAAGAATGTGAGCATGAGGGCCATGACATCAGTAAATGTAACAAGCCAGAGTGGAACGTTTTCATCGTCTTTGGATTTTGATGCTACAATATATTCAGGCTCAAATGCTTTTTGAGGATGCGTTTGCTCCTCAGTTTGAATTTCGTTTTTATGTTCTTCGTTTTCATTCATTGTCACTGTTTCCCCTCAACCGCGAGTGTAAAGGGTTTGTATTTGTAAAAATAGAGATCCATCATTCCCGTTTCACCCTGCTTTAGCCCTATACTGATCATTTTTTGTGGCAAACCTTTTTGCTCTAGGGTGTTGGCGATACCTGTAATTCTGTTTAAGTCTTGCATGAAATCAGGGTGTTCGGCGTGGTCTTGAACGGCGGGATCGGCGCTCGTATTCAGGATCATATCCAGCCTATATTGGTTTCCTTTTTCCGCGGCGCGCAGGATTGTGATTAAGGTTGGTAAAAACGCGCCTCTTCCTTCTCTTTCTATGTCGGCACTGTTGAAGCTATTGAAGGCCAGCGCATTTTCAAAACGCCCTACAGGAAGGCTCACATGCATGATTGTGCCAAAACGGTTACGCTTTGCAGTGAAGCCCGCAATGTGGGCGTTGAACAATCCTTCAAGCTCTTCTAGTGTATCACCTTCTTTTTTACCGTCTTTCAGGAGATCATTTGAGGGTATACGCGCTGGTGCTACTGGGGCTGTTACCATCTGATTCTTAAAAGCAAGAGATAGGCTGTTCATTATTGGCGCTGCTTTTGCGTCTTCAAATTCTGACACCGAATTCAAAACGATGAAGAAGGAGAGAAGCATCAGAAAGAGTGATAATGATAAGAATTGATTGGCCATGGCTGTTTTATCTTAATTCAAGTCCATGAAAAAAGCGATAAGACATGCTCACCGCTTTTATATTATTCACTTACTTTGTTCTTTGATTAATCGTCAAATTCTGCAAGGAGTTTATCTATGTCTTCTTGAGATATGGCTTCGCTGGCCATTTGAGGGCCATTCAGAAGGCGTTCATCACCCGTACGATTGTCTTCCTCTTCGTCCTCCCCGGTGCCTTTAATACCAAGGACAGAGACAAGTCTATCAATTTTAGTTTCAATTTCTGTAAAAGTTGAGACAACTTTTGAAACACGTTGACCTGTGATATCTTGAAAAGAGCAGGCTTCAAAAATTTTCATTGTTTCTGCAGCGATAGCGTCTGCTGCTTCGCCACCAATTTCGGCCGCTTTTTCCTGTATGACATCACATGAATCCATGATTGTGCTTGTGGCTTCTGATGTTGCCTCGATAATCGCATCCAGTTCATCTGTTGCGCCTGGGATATGTTTGCCTTTGATATCGGCGGGGCGTGCCATTCCGAGTTCTTTGCGTGTGTCTTCAATAACGATTAATAAATCGCGAAGCTCAGTCATAATTGAATTCAGTGACACTTGTTTATTCTGACCGACTTTGTCGATCACAGAAGAAATAATATTAACAATACGCTCTTTCTTATTATCTGCTGTTTGATTTTCTGCCAGTTCTGACATGGGTTTTTCCCTCACACTTTTTGTTTTAAATGATTAAAATTCACCCAGAACGGCGGTAATTTTAGTTTTTAAGGTTTCGGCATTAAAGGGCTTTACGATGTAATTATTTACACCAGCCTGTTTCGCGGCAATTACGTTTTCTGTTTTACTTTCCGCAGTGACCATGATGAAAGGCACTGTTTTATAAGGTGCGTCAGCGGCGCGCACTTGTTTGAGGAATTCATAGCCTGTCATTGGCTCCATGTTCCAATCAGATATCACAAGACCATATGTTTTAGACTTAACCTTCTCTAAGGCCATTGTTCCATCGGTTGCTTCGTCAATATTATTGAAACCCAGCTGCTTGAGAAGATTTTTGATGATTCGTAGCATTGTTGTATAATCATCTACGATCAGTACATTCATATTCATATCGACAGCCACTTTAGTCTCTCCTTGATAATAGCTTGTTTGTTTAATATACGCAGGGGTGCGGCAGATGTGCCGCGTCTATGGTTTGGATCATACTCACAAATCGTTAACAGATCGTAAGTATCATCAAAAATAGTTTATCCGACTGCACTTTAAAAGAAAGCCCCAAATTTTGTTTTTATTGGAGAACAGGAAGCTTGTTTTGGTCTGCCATCATAATGGTTATGGTTCTTGCGCGCTCTGGGTTCATTGCGGACAGGATAGGCGAGACTTTACGTTCTGACATTTCTGACATGACGGCGATAAGAACATCTAAATCGAGGGTGTTGAAAACATTGGCTGCACTTTCAGGCTTCATACCCTCGTATATCTTTACAAGGCGATCTATGCTTTTTTCTTCTTCTTCGGTTTTTACGCCAAGGAGTGCTTCGATTTCTTTTTTCAACTTGTTCAGTTCTGCGACCTTTTTTTCCATTTCTTTCTCGGCTGCCTGAAGTAACGCTTCACGCACTTGAAGATTTTTCTCTGCTTTCTCTAATGAATCACGGCGGCTAGAGAGGTTGTTAAAAATTTCTAATTTTACTTCAGTGATGTCTGTTGTCTCATCATTTGCGTCGCGCCATTTGGGTGCTTTGGCATCTTCCTCTGTGACTGCTTTGGCGTCTTCCTCAGTTTTAGCCATTTTTTTATCTTCACCTTTGTCTTCCTCTTTTTCAGGTGCGGGTTCTGCGTAGGCGATGGAGGAGAGGTTTGAAAACCCCGTGATGACTTCTGTAAGTCTTACAGAAAATGCAAGCACTGTGACGATGATCAATAGCGGAAAGAGTTTTATGGGCCCTGCCATTATCTGCGTCCTCCTCTGGAAGGTTTGCGCTTATTGCTGCGCAGGGCGGCAAGAAGTTCCTTCTCGGCTTGACTTTGCAGGTTTTCTTTCCCTTGGTTTGATACCTCGCCTTGCCCTTTCATCATGAAGGATGGCATATCGCTGTTGTCCTGATTCTTATTATCAGTTTTTTTATTTGGCGCTTTTTCACGATTTGGCGTGATAGTGTCTTCGCCTCGGGCAATTTTACCGTTCCTCTCTGCCAATGATTCAAGGCGCCCAGCCATGCTTTCGCTGGCTTGGTTAATAATTGATAGTTCGCCTGACAAGTTTTTGGCCTGGTCGATCAGACGTTGCAGTTCCATGGTTTCTTGCGCACTGGTTTGTTTCAACGTGCCGATTGCGCGTTCAGCTTTGTCGATGCTGGCGATTAGATTAGCAATAACGCTGTCGAATTCCGAGCGATGGGCTTTGAAATCTTGCAAACTTTTGGACAGGCGGTAAGCATAGAAGATTGTTGCCCCCAGAAAAACCAGTACAACACAGTCCATAATCAGTGCAAAAAGGTCGCTATTCACTGTTCTCCTCAGGTTCGATATAGTTTTCTACACGTACGGCAATATTATCCTGCCTGCGTCCGACAGGACCCTTGAACATCGGGAAATCGCCACAGCGCAGCTCCAAATGATCTGAGGTTGTTGTGTTAAAGAATAGCTGATCTCCTGGCTTCCATGCAAGCATTTCTCCCAATGGGACAGCGGCTTCACCAAGTACTGCTTGGAGTTGCACGTCCGTTTTGTAGAGTTCCTGTGTCAGGTGGGTTTCCCAAATTGAATCACGTCCAAATTTTTCACCCATAAATTGTTGCAGCAAAAGTGCGCGGATTGGCTCAAGCGTTGCGTAGGGTATAACAATCTCCATTCGTCCGCCTCGTTCCCCCATGTCGATACGCAGCCGTGCCAGCACACAGGCATTCCCTGTTTGTGTAATTGTTGCAAAGCGCGGATTTGTTTCAACACGATCGAGGTTAAAGCTGACTGGAGAGAGCGGGTCAAAAGCAGATGATAGGTCTGTTAAAGTGACGTGGATCATTCGCTCTAGAAGCTTTGTTTCAATGATCGTATAAGGACGCCCTTCAACACGAATAGAGGATTCGCCTTTGCGGCCGCCGAGCAAAACATCGACGACGGAGTAAATCAGCGCACTGTCGGTAACCATCAGACCATTATTGTCCCATTCCTCGGCTTTGAATACCGAGAGCATTGCAGGCAGCGGAATAGAATTCATGTAATCGCCGAAACGTACCGTGGAAACTTGATCAAGGCTGACCTCGACGTTATCGCTGGTGAGGTTTCTGAGGGATGTCGACATGAGCCGCACGAGGCGGTCAAACACGATATCGAGCATCGGCAGGCGTTCATAATTGACAAGAGCCGAGTTGATGAGGGCCATCACGCCCGATGTTTCGCCACTCCCGACATCATCATCAAAACCGAGGAGGCTGTCTATTTCCTCCTGATTCAATATGCGGGTTTCTTCTTCACTGTCCATTGCAGCGTCGCCATCAGGTTGAACGACGGCTTCGCTACCTGCGCCATCGCCTTGTGCGTTGTCGTCACCAGACATGGCTTCCCATTCTTCCATGACGGCGCGCTCTTCATCGCTCATTTGATCGAGTTCTTCACTCATGCGGTCTTCTTTTTCTTGCGTTTAATTTACAAAAGTGCAGTTAGATCATAAATCTAACACACATCACTGTGTAGAAAAGCAAAAACTGTGCCGTTTTCTTTTTAATCGCATTGCTTGTGATTATTGAACCAAAATTTCCTGAAAAAGAACGTCTTTGATTTCTATCGGTGCCGCGGCTTTCGTTACGCGAGATAAAATTTCAATATGCATTCGATAAATTCCTGCAGAGCCTTTTATATCTCTTACGCGCAACCCTCTGAGGTAAACTTGCAGATCATTTTCAATGCGTGGCATTATCGCTTTCACCTCTGCAGCCTCACTGGGATCGGCCAGCTCTAATTGAATTTTGAGCCTCAGAAGTCTGGGGGTTCCGTCTTCAGTGTTTAGGTTTACAACCATGGGCGCCACTGCAAGGAATGCGCTGTCACCGCCACCTTCACCACCGTGGCCGTCGTCTTTTTTCTTGCTTTTATCGCCTTTTTTTTCCCCATGATCATCGCCTTCGGCATGTTCTTCACCTTCTTCGCCATGAGCGCAGTCGGATTCGATTGGATCACCATGTTCATCATGTTCGACGATAGGTTCGCCATGTTCGTCTAATTCAGCTTCAGCGCATTCAGCTTTTATACCCAAAAGCGAGTCAAGATATCCAAGATAATAAGCCGCACCGCCACCGCCGCCGATCAGCAGTAATGGCAGAAGGATTAAGATCAGCAGCTTTTTTTTGCCTCCTTTTTTACCAGCCTCTTCGCCTTCTTCGCCCTCTTCGCCTTCTTCATTTTCCGGGGCTTCGTTTTCTTCAGTCTGATCGTCGTCGTCGGCCATTTATTTGACTTCCTTGATTAATAGTTCAAATGCCACGCAGTTTATGACTTGCGTAGTATAAAACAAAGAACTTACAAGGTCTAATGCGTTGTAAACACTATCAACAGAGTTATTTGGCATGGAGATTGCAATGATGTTTTCATCAGTAAAAAAGTTTTAGGTGTCCAGATGGAAAACAGTATTTATATAGGCCTTTCGAAGCAAGTCACGTTGCGTGCCAACATGGATATTGTATCAAACAATATTGCCAACATGAATACTTCCGGATATCGCGCACAGAATATGTTGTTCGAGGAATATATCTCTGACCCTCGTTATGGTGATGACCCGCTTTCGCTGGTTTACGATTATGGCCAATATCAAAATGTTGATCAGGGCACAATGAGCCAAACGGGCAATGACCTGAATGTGGCGCTTGAGGGACCTGGATTTATGGCTGTGCAAATGTTGGGCGGGGATACTGGGTATACGCGTGATGGTAATTTTCAACGCACAGCTGACGGGACCTTGGTGAATTCATCAGGCTTGCCGATTTTAGGAAATGGGGGACCGATCACTATACCTGCCGATGCGGTTGAAATCAGCATTGATGAGCGCGGTGTTATTTCCACCCAAAACGGGCAAGTGGGACAACTGCAAATTGTTGAATTTAACAATGTCCAAGAGCTTGAGCCGGTTGGAAACAATCTATACCGCACAGATGGCGCCGCAATTCCTTCAACGAATACTCGTGTTTCGCAAGGGTTTCTTGAGGGGTCTAATGTTAACCCCATTGTAGAAACGACGCGTATGATTGAGATTTTGCGGGAATTTCAGAGTTTAAGCCGCGTTTTGGACGGCGAGCATGAGCGTCTTCGTGATGCCATTAGTAAATTAACACGTGTTTAAAAAAATTAAGGAGACCTGAGATATGAGATCATTAGATATTGGCGCAACGGGCATGCTGGCGCAACAACTGAATGTCGATGTTATTTCGAACAACATCGCAAATTTGGCCACGACGGGATATAAAAAGCAGCGTGCGGCCTTTCAGGATTTACTTTATCAAAGTATAGATCGTCCGGGATCGACGTCTTCCGACTCTGGCACAACCGTTCCTTCAGGAATTCAGCTTGGGTTGGGTGTTAAGCCTGGTGCGGTTTATCGTATGCACTCTCAGGGGACGATCCAGCGCACAGAGAATGATCTTGATCTTGCGATTATGGGGCGGGGCTTTTTTCAGATTGATTTGCCTGATGGTACGACGGCCTATACACGCGACGGGACATTCCAGATCAATGAAAACGGTGAGGTTGTTACCGTTCAGGGCTATACAGTGCAGCCCTCTATTACAATCCCAGAAGATGCGATCAGCATAGATATCAATACCGAGGGTGAGGTGATTGTCGGTATTCAGGGTCAAACGGCTGTCTCGAACCTTGGACAGATTCAGATGGCTGATTTTGTAAACCCTGCGGGGCTTGAAGCGATTGGGAATAACTTACTGCTGGAGACGGATGCGTCTGGAAGCGCGACAACAGGGATTGCGAACCAAGAACAGTTTGGTGGTCTTGAGCAAGGGGCTTTGGAGCAATCAAATGTGGATGTTGTTTCCGAAATTACAAAGCTTATTGCCGCGCAGCGGGCTTACGAGTTGAATTCAAACATCATTTCGACAAGTGACGAGATGCTGCAAACCGTTTCTCAGTTGAGGTAGTAAAATGAGGGCCTTAGTAATATTTCTAATTTTAGCGTTTATCCCCTGCTCCGCTCAAGCTGTGGGCTTGAGGGATAGCGCGATTATTAGTGATGCGACAATCAAGCTGGGCGATGTGTTCTATGATTTGCCACGGGATGAGGATCGCGTTTTAGGGAATGCGCCGCGCCCCGGTCAAGACATGACGCTGGATGCGCGGACATTGATGAAAATTGCCATTGCGATGGATTTGCCGTGGCGCCCCTCTAGTTCGTCGGAGACCATTGTTCTTAAGCGTGAGGCAACCGTTATTGGATATGAGCTTATTAAAGAGACTATTCACACGGCGCTTTATGATGAAGGTGTGCTGGGTGATTACGAGATTTCGATCCCTGCGGAATATCAGCGCATTATTCTTCCTGCGGATCAGCCTGCTTCTTTAACAGTGACGAGCCTTGAGGTTGATACGGCGGCGAACAGTTTTAATATTACGGTTGCTGCGCCTTCGGCGGAAAACCCGATCCATCACATGCGTATTCGCGGACGGATGGAGTCTGTTGTTGAGGTTCCTGTCTTGCTCGAAAATTTACAGCATGGGCGCGTTATTCGTGACAGCGATATTCAGATGATCAGAATTAAAGATCGTAGCTTTAGTCAAAATACAGTCCTTGATGCGCAGAGCCTTATTGGCATGACGGCGCGGCGCGTGATTATTGCAGGGCGGCCTTTGCAGAAGAATGACCTTGTTGCGCCGCAAATTGTGGAGCGTGGAGAGCTGGTTACAATGTATTTGAAATATGGTGGCATGCGCCTGACGACACAGGTTAAAGCGCTTGAAAATGGTGCTATGGGGGATGTGATCCGTGTGGTGAATACAGAGAGTAATGAAAACCTTCAAGCGATTGTTACGGGCACACGCGCCGTTCAAGTTGTTGAAAATTAGGGAATAATATGATGCGTAAATTTTTTCTTTTAATCTTGGCTTCGGTGTTTGTTAATGGATGTGCGTCTGCGGATCGTCTTTCTAAAATCGGTAAACAGCCAGAGATGACAAAAATTGCTAATCCGATGACTGACCCTACATATCAGCCCGTCAGCCTTCCCATGCCAAAACCTCGCGATGGTGCGCCGCAGAAAAACTCTCTCTGGCAGCGTGATCGTGTGACGTTTTTTAAAGATCAGCGTGCGAGCAACATTGGCGATATCATCACGGTGAACATCAATATAGCCGACGAAGCGACGTTGGAGAATGAAAGTGAGCGCTCTCGTAGTTCTGGTGAGAGTGCTGGGTTGAACAGTCTTTTAGGGCTTGAGGCTTCGCTTAGCCGTATCTTGCCTGAGGCCGTCGACAATACGAGCCTTACTGATTTTGATTCTAATTCCACGCATTCCGGGACAGGCAGTATTGAGCGTGAGGATGATGTTACCCTTACTGTTGCCGCGATTGTGACGCAAATTTTGCCGAACGGGAATATGGTTGTGCATGGCAAGCAAGAGCTTGTCGTGAACTTTGAGAAGCGCATCATTCAGATTGATGGCGTTATTCGCCCTGAGGATATCTCGACTGCCAATACGATTTCATCGGAACAAATTGCCGAGGCGCGTATTATGTATGGTGGCGAAGGCCAGATAACCGACATGCAACAGCCGCGCTATGGTCAGCAGCTCTATGATGTGATCTTCCCGTTTTAAGGCGTTCGCGGTGTGATGACCGGATCAACTGGACTTGGGTCTTGTGCATTTGGAACCGGGCCCATATTTTGATCTGCCTGAGCAGGCATCTCTATTTCCGTTAATCCTGCTGTCAAAGCAGGTTCAGCCTTACTTGTTACAAACATTTCTTTTTCTTCGGCCATATATACGAAATCGGGTTCGCCCTCAGGTTTAAATCCAGGTCTTTCTGATGGCGATGTCTTATCGAAGGCTTCTCTGTTTTCATATATGTCTATTATTACGCTCTGTCCTGGAAGCTTTGTTGCTAAATCATCGTGTGTATTGCCTATTATTACAGCGGTTTTCTGGCCATTTGACGCTTCTATAATATTTCCTGTAATTTCCGTGTCATCGGTTCTTATATCTATAATTTTTTGGCCGTAATCATCTAATCTCTGAAGTTCGTCTTCAGTGTAAAAATTATTTTCCATGGCATATTTATGCGCTGTTGTAATATTTTCTTGCGTAAGTTCGTATTCGGCCCCTGTTTGCGCCGTATACCATTGCGTTGCCCTAAGAACTGGCTCTCCCACACCAGAGAACTCTATCAAGCCGGCCTCTTGTTCAGGGGTATAATATCCGTTATCAAAACCATGTGAGACGGCGTTTGCCACATAATCTTGATTATCAAATTGAGGAGATTCGCCGAATTCCTCGGCATATCTGTTTACCGCATATGCCGCTGTTTCTAATGGTTCAAATATAAATGACGTCTTATCTGTGTCGATGAATCTAACGTCCATTTCATATTTTTTCGCAGCGTCCATTGTGTTGACAACACTGTTAATCATATCATCTTGAGTGACTTCGCCTTGATTTAGGATTTGAAAATTTTCGTTCATATCAGCGCGAAACTTAGCAGCATCTTCCGGCGTACCGTTGCTGCTCATATATTCCTGCGCAAACCCGTCTAAAGACTTTGGGAATTCTAATGCAATGACCGAAAAACCGCCCTGCGCTAACCCAGCGATAAGCTCTTGACTGGATACCGCATCTCTAACCGCTGTTTTTTGATGCTCTGTGTCGCCTATTATAGCAAAGTCAGCATTTGACACCGCATAGGCTGTTGTTTCGCCTAATCCGTTTTGTATTCTGCCCGATAATTGTGCTTCACTCGCCATTTTTTACTCATTATTTTAGAACAGAGTAGCAAATATGGTAAAATTTAATCAAGAATTATAGATTGCTCCTCCAATTCTGACTTAATAATTTAGCGTGAATTTATAAAGGTGACTAATTTTGCGGTTTTCTGGCTGATCTCAAAATTATTCATGTCAGCATGATCGTGTGAAGTTTCTGAACTTTAATTTGCCTTAACTCTGAAAACCGTCGTATAATAGGCGTATGAGTGATTTAGTTGGTCAAAAGTTCGGATCAGATGGCGTTGAGCAAAGCAGCGCAGGGCTTGTTTTGCGCGTTGATGAAGCCCGTTACGATGCCGAGACACAAACAGCGAGCATGGGTTTTGGTTCACCTGTGGCGAAATTTAACGCCATCTCAGGCAATACGCATTCTGAAATTATCCTCGTGAAGAGTGGATATGTGGTTAATCCAGATACTTGTCCAGAGGTTGATGCACCGATCTCTGATGTAACAAGAAACAATACCGCAAATATTATACTGACCCAGAAAATTGACATTGGCGTTGCGGGTGTTAGTCCAGCGCTCTCCGCTGAAATCGAAGCGGCAAAATGTCTTAAGGTTGAAGATGACTTTGCAAAAGCACTTTTGCTGCGTTAAGGCTTAACCCGCCGTGTGATCTTCTGTTTGCTTTCTTATATCAAAAATATGATTAATGGCACTCGCTGGTATATCTGCGACTGGCAGGATGTGCGGTTTTGACCCATCTGCTTGTGTGGCGAGTATAAAATCATCATCAGGAGTATATGGAACTAAGAAACAAGGCAAATTATGTTTTGTGGTCTGCATGATCTTAATATCAGGCCTCCGTCCTTCACCATCAACAAATATAAAGTCATCACACTCTGGCTGTAGATTTTTTTTACGCATATTATCAGGCACGTAAAAATACCGATCAACAGAATAACTCACTGCGGGCTCGTCTCTATTACGAGACATTGGCCGATCAGCCAGTGTTTTCCAATCCCAGCCTGCCTCTTTGTTAAGGCTTTCAAAATGAAAATCTTGTTCTTGTTCGGAAAATAATAATCTTGCGATGTTGTGACCTTCTTTTGGTTCAGGGCACGAAGCGCCCGCATCAATTAAGCCATCAGATATGCAGCCTTGCCTTACATTGGATTTGAATTCATCAAAATTATCTGCATCGGATAAATCAAGATTTTCAGAAAAGCCTGGATTTGGAGGGTGGAAGACCATTATCAATCCGTTATCATCTTCTGCAAGCGTTAAGGCTACCGTCTTCACACCCAGAATAAATTGATAGCAATTTACGCCCAAGATATAAGGCATAAGGTCATTCGGTGTTCTTGAAAACTCTTTCCTAAGATCATTTATTTTTGGTGTTTTTTGGCTGTCGAGCATTTTTACCCTGCCGTGTGATCTGCGGTGTCTGATGTCTGCTCTACGCCTGTATGGATTTGATGGCCATCGAATTTCATGACAAGTGGGTGTGTTGCGCCGAAATGCTCTTGTCGAACTTCGTTTGCGATTTTTATGAATTCTTCTCCACGTGCAAGTGCGGCCTCAATCTTATTATCAACTCTTGCAGATGCTCTTGTGTAGTCGTGAATAATGTCACGCATTGCCTTTGTTATATCTTGTTCGCGGTTGAAGTCTTGATCAATTTCATCAAGGTATGCGCCCAAGCTGGTGTGCATTTTACCATCTTCAAAGAGAATTAGGTTGAAAATCCTGCCGGGCGATTGGTCATAGATGCGGTGGTCTGAAAATGTCATGACCGCATTGTCACATTATGTCATTATAAGATGCACGTTTAATCATCACCCTTAGTCGTCTCTCTGGGTTTTTTCCATGCGTTCGTGGCGTTCTTGCGCCTCGAGGCTTAGGGTGGCGATGGGGCGTGCCTTTAGACGCGGGATGCTGATTGGCTCCCCTGTTTCCTCACAGTATCCATAATCGTCATCATCAATCTTACGCAGCGTGGAGTTGATCTTTGAAATTAGTTTGCGCTCACGGTCACGTGTGCGAAGCTCTAGCGCATGGTCAGTCTCTGCAGAGGCGCGGTCTGCGAGATCTGGTTTTTGCAGCTCTGTTGTGCGCAGCGTTTCGTTAATTGTGTCCTCTGATTCACGGAGGAGTTCTTCACGCCACTTTATAAGCTCTTTGCGGAAGAACTCCTTCATGACGTCATTCATGAATTCGCCCTTGTCGTGTTCAGGGTTATAATCTGGGGGAAGCTTTACACTGTTCGGAGATGTCATATTTAATTTCCTATACCTGCTCTAAAAAGTTGGAAGACTATATGTCGGATGGGGGGCTAAGACAAGAAAAAGATTGCGTTATGCCTTTTGATTAAGGGCCGCGCGCATTTTGGCGAGTTCTACTTGGGCGCGGAGGTCTATTTCGTCCATGATGGCGACGAGCTTTGGATCGTCAATTTTTTCCCGGTGCGCGGCGACGACGTCGGCAACATCGATCATATGCCCCACAGTCAAATTTCCGCCCAGCATTTTGAGCCTGATTGATTCGAGTTTATCCAGAATATTATGTGCCCGCGCCTGCATACGTTTTTTGGCTGGCTTTTGCGTTGGGTCTTCGACTTCTTGTGCCGCCAGAAGAGCATCCAGATGTGCGATGGATTGCGTTGCACCTGCGCCGCTGGTTTGCACGCTTGCACCTTGCACATACTGACTGAAATCCACGTTGGGATCGCTGCTTGAGCTGCCTGATTTTTTTGACTTTGATGTGGCGTCAGTGCCTTTGGTTCCGCCGACTTTCATCGCATATATCCTTTTTTGATGATGTTTAACTATACATGTTTTTCACGTGTCGTAACAGGTTATATTTTGGGTTTTTCAAAAACTGGCACGGTATTCGCATATGTCTTTTCACAGGTTTATCTCCCTAGAGATTAAGTGAAAGTGAAAAAGTGAAAAGAGTAAGAGTAAGAGTACAGCGTAATATAGAGCCACGGAGATTAGGGCATTATGCCCTGATCGCCGGGCTTTTACTATGCTTTATTCCTTTTGGAACACAGGCAAAAACATCACGGATTAAAGATATTGTCGATATTGAAGGCGTTCGCGACAACCAATTGGTTGGATATGGTTTGGTTGTTGGTTTGAATGGCACTGGTGATGGGCTTGGGAATTCTCCCTTTACAGAGCAGAGCTTGATTGCGATGCTAGAGCGCCTTGGTGTTAATGTGCGCGGGCAAAATATGAATACCGGCAATGTTGCAGCAGTTATGGTTACAGCGACGCTGCCGCCATTTACAAATCAGGGATCACGCATTGATGTTAGTATTTCGGCGCTTGGCGATGCCTCATCGTTATTGGGCGGGACGTTGTTGGTGACCCCCCTCCTCGCGGCAGATGGCGAAGTTTATGCCGTTGCGCAAGGTGAGGTGAATATTGCCGGGTTCTCTGTTGGTGGAGACGCGGCGCAATTGACACAGAATATTCCAACTGCCGGGCGTGTGCCCAGCGGCGGAATCGTGGAGCGTGAGATTGACTTTCAGTTGGAAGAACTCCAACAAGTCCGTCTCGCGCTTCGCAACCCTGATTTCACAACATCGCGCCGTATTGCGCAGGCGATTAACGGATTTACCAATTCATATTTAGCGAAGGCGGAAAATTCTGCCAGCGTCATTTTGCGCAGACCGACAAATTATGACGGTACGATTGTTGATTTAATTACTGATATTGAGCAACTGCCCATCCAGCCAGACCAGCCCGCTCGCGTTGTGATTAGTGAACGCTCTGGTATTATTGTGATGGGTGCGGATGTGCGGGTGAGCAGTGTTGCGATTGCGCAAGGGAATTTGACGTTGCGTGTTGATGAGACGCCGCAAGTGTCGCAAGCCAACCCGTTTGCCGATCAGGGGGAAACGGTGATTGTGCCGCGCACGAATGTGGAAGCCGTTGTTGGTGAAGATACGAAGCTTGCCGTGCTTGATACGGGTGTGACGTTGCAGGAGCTTGTGACGGGGCTTAATCAGTTGGGCGTGCGTCCGCGTGACATTATTACAATCTTGCAAGCGATCAAGGCGGCGGGTGCTCTGCAAGCTGAAATTGAGGTGCTGTGATGGATGTTCTTAACCCGGAGACGGCCTTTAATGTTATGCAGCAATCGCAGGTGCGCTCTCCGCTTACTCTGGAAAATTCATCGAGTGATGCGCGTATCCAAAAGGCTGCGGAAGAGTTTGAGGCGGTATTTTTTGCCGAGATGATGAAGCCTATGTTTGAAGGTTTGGAGCCTAACGAGACCTTTGGTGGCGGAAAAGGTGAGGAAATCTTTAGCGGTATGATGATTCAAGAGTATGGCAAGGAAATTGCAAAGAGAGATATTACCGGCATTCAAACGGCTGTGCGGAACGCGCTGATTGAAATGCAGGTTCAAAGGAGCGAGGGAAATATCTCCCCTGTTCCCGCGAATACGGACAAGATTATTGATTTAGACATACTGGAGGAAACGAAATGAGCGCAGCATTAAAAGATAAAAAGCATTTATCATCGGACGTCAATGAAGCTTTGCGTCAGTTGGTGGCTCTCAGCAAACGTTTGGTTGAGTTTACCGATCAAGAGACGCAGAGCCTTGTAAAGCAGGATCATCTTGGCTTTGCGCTTGTACAACGTGACAAGGAGCGTATTGCTGATCGCTATGCGCAGGCATGCGAGGAGTTTACCGAGCGCCTTGAGGAATTCCGCGTTGCGGATAAAGGGCTTATCCTGCAACTGGATAGTACGCAGAGCACCCTTCGTGAAAAGACTGTTAGCAATAATGTGATGATCGCGAGCATCAAAAAGCGCGCACAGGTTAATACGCAGGCTACTCTATTTTCCGCACAGGAAATGGGACAGCGCGTCACAATTCAGAATGACGCTATAGGTGAAGGAGCACGCGCATGAACCAGAATAAACTTCTTCCCCGTGATACAAATTCTGCCCTCAAAGATGTGATGCGCACGATTACAATTTTAGATTCTGTTTTTGATGAAGAAACAAAGATTCTTAAAAAAGCAGATATGGATGGCTTTATGGCCTTACAGGATCGCAAGATTGCTGCGGCGCAGATGTATGAAAGCCATATGCAGCAAATGATGGCGCGCAAGAAAGAGCTTGCGATGGCTGATCCGTCGTTAAAAGAGCGTCTTAAAGCGCAATATGAAGAGTTTTCTAAAAGTTCAGCGAAGAACATACTTGCTTTGGAGCGTATGCAGCGCAGTACGGATATGCTTGGTGATCGTATCCGTAGTGCCGCGATTAAGGTGGCGCAAAGCCAACGTGGTTATAGCTATGGTGAGAATGGCGCTATCCCTAATTCAGCGAAAAGAAAGGCTGTGTCTTCTGGTCACAGTGAAACGGTGTAAAGATGACTTTGAATATCTTTGATTCCAGTTTTGCTTTTCAACGCTCACTTGTTGATACGGATTCTTTGAAAGGCTCTCAGAAAGAGTACGCGCCTGCGAATGATCGTGATGCTTTTAAAGTCTCTGGTCGTTCTGATGAACGTGCGGCTGAGCGATCCAAAAAAAGTGACGATGATTTCTCTGCTTTTTTGAAATCGGCGCAGGATGATCAGGATAAACAAACGAACAAGTCTGATCAGGCTGAAGACGTCGACAATATTGAGTCACAAAAATATGCTTTTGCGACCAAGGAATCCTCGGATATTCAAATTTTTGTTCCGACCTCAACAGAAGGCGCCGATGATCTTGACTCAGACGCTCTGCTTGCAAGTTTGAGCGAGGATATCCGTGCCTTTATTGAGGAGCTTGTTCAAAGCTCTGAACGTGAGGGGCAGAATATTGTGACTGAAGTAATTGTGGATGCAGACAAGCCTGCACCAGATGTTTCAGCTCTACTTGGGATGTTCGTGTCTTTGGCGGATAAAAATAGCGGTTCACCGCCTGTTCAATCAAGTGAAACGATTACACTCACTGATCTGGTTCAGGCGGTTCAGAATTTAACGCAAGAGAATAGCCTAAAGGTTTTGACAAGCAATCTATCGCCGCAGGAGATTACTCAGTTGCAGCAAGATGTTCGGCTTTATACAGCCGAGCAAACAGAGCAAGATAATCAAGACGCACTTGCCGCGTTTGCTGCGCAGATTGTTTCTTTGATTGAACCAGGTTCCGATCAATCTCGTCAAAACGCCAAAGTGAATGATGCCGCGCAAGCTCATGAAACATCAAGAGTTCAAGAGGCCACCGTTAATAATGTGCCGAAAGAGAACACTGTGCCCCCTCCTGCTCAGCAAGGTTTGCAGACGAGTCGTTTTGACGGGCGTTATGATATTGAGGCGCAAACACAAAATGTCCCTCGTGCGCAGGGATCTGAGCAAGGATCGCCAGAGGCTAAAGTTCAAAACACGAACGCGGCAGGTATGCCGAATAACACCCCTCCTCCGCAAGGAGCTGGTGAGCGGTTCTTACAATTGTTGCAAACCTCTCAAGGGGCAGTTCCACTGACTGAGACGGGTGTTGTGCATTCTGGTGCGACGGGCGTTACGAATGCTGGTTCAGCCATTCAAAACAGTCTGACCAATATTTCAACACAAAGCCCAAGTGCAACTCAAGCTCACCCAGCGACGCAAATGGTTTCAGCGACCATACAAAAAGCAGTGCGCGCCGGTGAAGACACGACGATTAAGCTACGCCTTGATCCGCCTGAACTTGGCCGCGTCGAAGTGAAGATGAGCATTGACAAAGACAATACGACACGAATCGTTTTGACTGCGGAAAAGCCTGAAACATTCCTGATGCTGCAACGTGATGCTGATACATTGCAACGTGCGATGGCGGATGCAGGGCTGGATACAAATGGTGATCTCAGTTTTGAGCTGGCGTCAGATGATCATGACTTTGATGGCAGACAATCAAGTGATGATGGTCAAAGAGATGGAGCCGCAGCAGGCGCGGATGACATTATTGAAGAAACAACTCTAGATCTGCAGGTCGATCCAGCGACGGGCGCTGTGCGGTATAACATATTGGTGTAAGGATTTTGTACTATGACAAGTGATGTCACAATAAATAATGCATTGGATTTTCAGCAGCGCACGAGCAATGCGTCTAATCAATTGGCGGAAGATTTTGATGATTTCTTGATTTTGCTGACAACGCAATTGCAGAACCAAGATCCGCTTGATCCTGCGGATTCAACAGAATTCACTAATCAGTTGGTTTCTTTCGCAGGTGTTGAACAGCAAATTAATGCAAATCAGCGTTTAGAAAGTCTTGTTTCGCTCGGGCTTGGTACGTCGTTCTCTTCTTCTCTGAACTATGTTGGGAAAGATGTGAGCTATGTGAGTTCGGAGGTGTATTTTGATGGTGGCTCTCCCATTAGTGTCGATTACACGATTTCTGGAACGTCAGCCGATACAAGCATTAAAATTTTCAATGAAGATGGGGATATCGTTTTTCAACGCCCCGTTAGTGATGATGAAACGATTGAATCATTTACTTGGGATGGTAAGGATGAAAATGGCCTTGTACAGCCTGCGGGCACATATTCTTTGCGTGTTGATGCGCTTGATCCACAGAATAACCCGCTGACGACGACGACTGTTGTGACAGGAAATGTCAAGGGTGTTGAAACTCAAAACGGTACGACATTCCTGCTGATCGGTGAGCGCGCCGTATCCGTTGGTAACGTTATTAATGTTACTCAAGCAGCAACCCCAGTCGAGACAACCACGGATGATGGAGCAACAGCGACATGATCATTATTCAACCGCAAACACTACGATTTTTAGCGTAAAGGAGAAAAACCATGGGACTATTTGGAGCATTATTTACAGGTGTGTCGGCATTGACCGCACAATCCCAGAATACCGCGATTATTTCGAACAATATCGCGAATATTAACACGACAGGATTTAAACGCTCGGAAGCGTCTTTCTTCTCTCTTGTGACATCGGATAGTGGATCGAGCCGCTATTCCCCCGGTACTGTTACAGCGAACCGTCTTCAACGTGTGGATCAGCAAGGGCCGATTACTCAGTCTGCGTCTGGTACGGATGCTTCGATTTCTGGAAACGGATTCTTTGCCGTCAAGCGCGATTCTGAAGACTCTTCATTGACGCCCTTCCTTTACACAAGAAATGGTCAATTCAGCGAAGATTCGGCTGGTTTTCTTAGAAACTCTGCAGGCTTTTTCCTTTATGGATGGCCAATTGACCAGGCTGGTGACTTGCCCGCAAACCAGGGGGACTTGGTTTCACTTGTTCCGATTGATGTCGCTTTCTTGGGGGGATTAACACGCCCAACAAATACGGCAGAGCTCTCGATTAACCTTGACGCCGCAGAGGCCGATATTGACTTGGCTGATGTTGGAACACTTGCCGCAGACTTCACGCGTGGGCTGACCGTGTTTGATTCTTTGGGTAATCCGCAGAATTTGTCTTTTGAATTTACCAAGACTTATGGCCCTCAAGCCACAACAGCCAGTACACGGACAACGCTAACCTCTACAGATGAGATGGTGAATGATCTTGGCCTTAGTGCAGGGGATCAGTTTACTATTGTTGTTGATGGCGGCGCCGCAAGAACATATGAGATTACGGCCACAGCAGGCGCAGCGCCTGGCGTGGGTGTTGATGTCACCGTGTTTGATGTTGGCGATATTATTGATGATATTAATACCAATGTTACAAACCTCTCTGCCTTTTTGGGCAATGATGGTGAGATTGTTTTTCAACATGATGAATTTTTACTTGGTACGGAAGCCTTTACGATAGCGGATACTATTGGCTCATCTTTGGCTTCGCTTGGCCTAACGCCTGCGACATACACGTCAAACAACTTAAGCGGTGGGGGATTTGATAACGGTCTTCCTTCAGATACACCGCCTTACAGTGGCGGGCCGTTTCCAACGTTACAGTTCTTGCCGGGTGACCCTTCTTATAATGATCGCGGTTGGTGGAATGTGACTTTGCGTGACCCAAGTAACAACGCTCTTACGACCGGCTTAATCAATTTTAGTGGTGATGGTACGATTAATGCTATTCCAGATGTTGATGGAAATGTTGATATTGAGTTAACGCAGATTAACTTTAACAACGGTTCAGAACCCCAGAATATCTCGATTGATATTGAACGTTTCAGCCAGTTTTCCAGTGACTTTAGCGTTTTATTCTCTGATCAAGATGGTGCGGAACTTGGTTTGCGGACAGGGATCGAAATTAACCGTGATGGCCAAGTTATCGCCCAGTTTTCTAATGGTGCGAGCGCGGAGCTTTATCAGCTGCCCCTTGTGACTTTTGCGAATCAAAACGGTTTGGCAGAAGTTTCTGGGACGGCCTATACCGAAACAGAAGATTCAGGTGAAGAGAACTTACGTGAAGCGGGTAATGGTGGTGCGGGTTTTGTTGAGCCGTCAACGCTGGAGAATTCAAACGTTGATTTGGCTGATGAATTTGCCCTGCTGATTATTTCTCAGCGCGCCTTTTCTGCCGGAACACGCGTGATTAGTACGATTGATGAAATGACACAGGAGCTTTTACAGCTTCGATAAAATTATACATTATTCAGATACTGGGCTTTAGGCGCGTACCCCGCATCCCTAACCCCTAACGTCCCGTATCTGTTTCGCCGGTTGAAAGCATACAGAAGTGTGAGGCATTTAAACGGCACGGTGCGTCAGGTTAAAAGGAAGAATCCTAAAATAGCTTGACGCACCACCTTTATAATATACCCTTATAATAACATTCACATGTTTTTTAGATCATTAAATATTTAGTTTAACGATTTGTTAAATCTTATGCTATTATCATGGAATTAAGTCGAAATAGGATTTTTCGGCATAACTCCTAGGAAAGGAACTCGCTATGTCTTCTGACGTTGTATTAACCTCAGCTCTGCGGAGCAACTTACAGTCACTCCAGAATACACAAAACCTGATTGACCAGACGCAATTGCGCTTGGCTACGGGTCTTCGTGTTAACTCTGCGCTTGACAGCCCATCTAACTTCTTTGCTGCGCAAGCTCTTGATAACCGCGCCAGCGACTTCTCTCGTCTTCTTGATGGTATTTCACAATCTATCAGAACAATCGAAGAAGCCGATAACGGTGTTACCGGTTTAACAAGTCTTGTTGAGCAAGCACAATCTATCGTCTCATCTGCGCGTGACGAACTTGCATCTTCCGAAGGAAATGCCCGTGTCGTTGGTACAGTCGATTTGAGCGATACTGCCGATGTTACATCTTTGGCTAACATTACAGCAGGCGATGCTTTTAACATTATCACCACCGACAGTGATGGTAATCAAATCAGCGAAACAATTACGATTGGCGCGACATCGGCTTCTAGCCTTGCTGCAACAATTACTAATACTTTTGCTGACAGCCAGAATGGCGAAATCTCAGCACGTTTAACGGATGAGGGCTTACTTGAAATATCAAGTAACTCTGGGCAATCCTTCCGTATTGAAGGTGATAACGCAACTACAGCCCTTTCTTTGGCTGGATTTGGTGACCTTGGTATTGGTGATTCATTTGAAAACGAAGTTCGTGGCGCTGTGACTATTGCATCCACGACTGTTATTGCAGGTAACACTGCACAATCGATCTCATTGTTCGAATCTGCTGGTAACCTTGCAGAAGCTGGTGACCTTTTAACGGACACATTCATTGATAGTGATGGTAATACTGTCTTAGCTGGTCTTCTGGCGAACGATACCATTACATTTAACGTTGACGATAATGGTACAACCCGTGTTGCGACTATTACCGTATTAGCTGGATCGACGTTCCAGGATCTTGTTGATGCTGTTAATCAGGACACTGATGTTAACCAGCTGATCTCTGCTAACTTTGATAGTTCAACAGGCACGTTTAGCGTTACATCAACATCCGATACGGTCAATAATGTTGAGATTGCAGTTGTTGCGGCTGGCGCTACGACACTGGATATCGGCCTTGGTGACCCAACAGGTAACCTTGATCCGACAGGTGGTGCTGCTGGTACCTACGACACAATCTTGTCATTCAACAACTCTACTGAAGAGCTTGATGCTTTGGCGGCTGACTACAACTCGGTTCGTGAGCAGATTGACAGCCTTGTTACTGATGCCCAGTTCCGTGGTGTTAACCTTCTTAATGGTGATGATCTTACAACGTTCTTTAACGAGGACAATACGAGCTCGCTCACAACTTCAGGTGTTAACTTCACATCGAATGGCCTTGGTATTACAGAAGCAACATTCAGAAGCTCTTCTGACATTGAGCTTTCTTCGGTGCAGGCTCGTGATGCGCTTGGTTCAGTTCGTAGCTTTGGGTCATCTCTTGCGAACAGCTTGGCGATTATCCAAACCCGTCAAGACTTCACAGAGGCGACGATCCGGACACTCCAAGCTGGTGCGGATGACTTGACTGTTGCGGATCAGAACGAAGAAGGTGCGAACCTCCTTGCGCTTCAAACACGTCAAGCTTTGGGTATTACATCCCTATCGCTTGCGTCTCAGTCACAGCAGGCTGTGCTTCAGTTGTTCTAAGAATAACGATTATAAAATTATACATATTCGGCGGGGAAAGAAATTTCCCGCCGTTTTTTTGTGTCGCAGAGGACGCGGTGGTTTTTAAGGGAACAGAGATTAGACTTGATAACCGCACCAAGCGCCAGATTTATTCTAGATGATAAATTTACGCGGGATCAGCTGTTGTGTAGAAATCGCAATTGCCGTCTGCATCTTGCGTTATAATGACATCACCGCTCAGACCCGTTGCGGCGACTTGCGCGCTCATTTCTGCGATATCTTCGGGGGTACAGGTTATAGTTTCACGTGATTAGGCATAGTTTTGCATACTCGCCGCACCTGCGATCACACCCGCCAAACCACCTAAGATAGCACCGGCACCTAATGCTGCCGCTTGATCCTTTTTTTCTTCTGTCCAATATTCTTTTAACATGTTTTTACGTTCCCCCCTCCCGTATCCTTATGTCAATATTTTCATTGACTTCTTTACGCTTTTGCAATTTTCATGTTATACTATTTTTATTACATATTCGCCAGAATCGCGTTTCATAGAAAGGAAGAACTCCATGGCTCTCGTAATTGATTTAAAACCCCAAGAAAAAATCCTGATTGGTGAAGCTGTTATTACGAACAGTTCACAACGCACACGTCTTCACATTGCGGGGGACGCGCCGATTATTCGTGAAAAAGATATCATGAAGGAAGAGGATACCAATACGCCGTGCAAGCGTATTTATTTTCTGATTCAGTGCATGTATATTTCGAAAAGCCCCGAAGACTATCACGAGAAATATTTTACGTTTGTTGAAGAGGTGCAAAAAGCCGCGCCCTCTTGCACGATTTTCTTTGTGCAAATTAATGAACATATTATTGCGGGCACTTATTACAAAGCGATGAAACTGGCACAGCAGTTGATTGAACATGAGAGGGAGCTTCTTGAAAATGTCACAAAATAAAAACCCCTATGCTCAAGCAAGCGGTGCTTATGATACGAACGCAAAAGCCAATGCAGGCAATCAGCGCGAGATGGAAGCCCGCATTTTATATAAATCTAACCGTCAAATACAGGCGCTTATTGATGGTTGGGACACACGCCACAAAGATGGCTTAGACGCAGCGCTAAAATACAATCGTGATATCTGGATGTTGTTTTACGACACGGCGATTGAAAATAAAGATGGCGGTCGGCCTAATGATTTGCGGAGCAATATCGTCAATCTTGCGAATTTTATTTTTAAACGCGAATTAGAGATTCTGTCAGACCCACGGCCTGAAAAATTACAGATTTTGATTAATATCAATAACGAGATAGCAGCAGGCCTTATGGTTCGTCCAGAGGGCGTTGCCGTGCAGGAGCAGCCAGCCCAGGCTCAGGTTCGTAGTACAGATATTCAAGGATAATGCTTAGGTAGGACACAATCAGCAGAGGCATAGCAATTAAGCCGCTATGTTTTGAGACTTCGTCCCGCTAAAAGTTGGCGGATTATTCAAGAGAATTCATGGGATTTAGGGGGCTTATAGAGGCCGATTAAGCGAGAACATCTACGCTTGTTGTTTGTGCGCTTTGCCCTGTTTGAACACCTGCGGATAATGCATTTACTGCATTTTGCGGCGAAGATGACGGTTGGTTTGAGGGCGCATTGGAAGTTACGTCCTGCACTGATATCACTTCAGAATTTGATGATGGCCTTTGTGCAGCATCAATATTTGCACTTGCGATTTCACGCACACGTGAGGATTGCTCTACGCGGGCTTGCTCTCGGGCTTGTTGTTGCAAGCGGCCTTCTGATGGGAACTGGCGGATGACTTCACCCGTGTCACCATTGCGAATTTGCATTACAGCACGATCAAAGTTTGGATCAATTGAAATATAGGGGCTTACGAACGGTGCACGCGGGGCTTCAGGGGCTCCATCAAGAGCCTCCAACGGAACAGGATTATCAGAGGGCGCACCGCTATTTGCGGACCCTCTTGATAACATAGCACTAGCAGTAGCAGAATTAACCGCTTCAATCATAGTCTTTTCCTAACCTTTAATATTCCAAATCCATGCACTTCTTAAAAAACGCATAAATAAGGTATATTACCCTACTATCATGATACATAATTCTAACGTAAAAGTCAAGTAAAGCTTTCCCAGACATGCCATACGCGTATCTTCAATGAAGCTGATTAAAGTAATTTGTTGCTGTTTATGTGCTCGTGTTATTGCCAGAGAACAAAAACTAAAGTAGTTTACTAAAGTATCGTGCAAACTCAGCGCTTTTCAGCGCCGTTTTTGTTGGTGTATTTTTTCTGTTTTCTGCATCCTTCGGACGCGCGCTTAGTTCAAATAAAGGTTTATAAACAACGTGAATAGCTTTGTCGCAACACTCCAGCAATTAGGGCCAGCTCGCTTGGGCGTCATGGGCGCTATACTTCTTGGTTTGCTCATGTTCTTTGTGTTTTTGTCTATGCGCATTTCTACGGCAGAGCTTAAGCTTCTTTATACAGATTTATCCTCGACGGACTCTGGTGCGATTGCCGCGAAATTGGAGGAGACGGATATAGCCTATCAGATTTCTGCAGATGGCTCTCGTATCTTGGTGCCTGGAGATCAAGTTGGCCGAGCACGCATGTTGCTGGCCGAGGCTGGATTGCCTAATGGCGGTTCACTTGGTTATGAGATTTTTGATCAGCAATCTGGATTTGGGACAACCAACTTTGTTCAAAATATTAATCAAGTGCGGGCGCTTGAGGGTGAATTGGCCCGTACAATTAGCTCTTTAGACGGTATTCGAAGTGCGCGGGTGCATATTGTTCTGCCTCAGCGCGAGCTTTTCAGCCGCGAGCAACGCGTCTCTTCTGCCAGTGTTTTTCTTGGGATACGGGGAAATGTTAATCCTGCACGTGAGCAAATAGCGGCCATTCAGTCTCTCGTTTCCTCTGCTGTTCCGAACCTGAGCGCAAATGATGTTTCGGTGATTGATAGTAATGGCAACCTTCTGGCAAAGGGAGGCAGCGATGATGATGATTTACTATCTCTGCAAACCGAGGGTTTAAAGCGTAATTATGAGGCACGATTACAAAGCAAAATTGAATCACAAGTCAGCCGAATTGTTGGCTTTGGTAAAGTGACCGCGATTGTAACAGCAAACATGAATTTCGATCGTGTCAGCATGAATGAGGAGCTTTATAATCCTGAGGGGCAAGTTTTACGGTCCACGCAGTCTTCACAGGAGAATTCTAGCGAACGCGAGCCTGCAGGCAGTGATGTCTCCGTTGGTAATAACTTGCCGGGGGCTGGTGGCGACCTTCTTGGCGATTCCGGGCCAAGCGCGGAAAGCAACCGTAATGAAACAACGGAGAATTATGAGATTAGCAAAACTGTTCGGAACATCGTTCGTCAGACGGGTGATGTCGAGAGGCTATCTGTGTCTGTTCTGGTTGATGGACGATACATCACTACGGAGGATGAAGAGGGGAATGAGGTCAGGACGTATGAGCAGCGCCCGCAAGAAGAGCTAGACCAAATTGCGGCACTTGTTCGAAATGCTATTGGCTTTGATGAGCAGCGCGGCGATACGCTTGAAATTGCCAACCTGCAATTTGCGCAGGTTGATGTTGCCGACGAGCTTGTTGATGACAGTATGCTGTTGGGTTTTAATAAGAGTGACCTTATCGACGCGGCAGAGATTGTTGTTGTCGCCATTATGATTATTCTTGTTGTTCTTCTGGTTCTTCAGCCAATGGTGTCAAAGCTTATCAATGTTGAAATACCTACGCGTGCCAATTTGGATGAAACATTACAGCATGACCTCCTTGCGTCCTCGCCGTCGAACCCTGCTCTTGCTCCGCCACAGCAAATGGGTGCCGATGGGCAACCACTCTTGAGTGGTGGCAACGCCTATGAAGAGCCTGCGGAAGAGGATACGCTGATCAATATTCAAGGCATTGAGGGCAAGGTTAAAGCCTCGACTGTGAAAAAAGTTGAAGAGATTGTTGATGGCTATCCAGAGGAGACTGTCGCTGTGCTGAGAAGCTGGATGGCTGAGGAGAGTTAACTTATATGTCTGCACGCGTCAAAGATGATTATAGATCCCTGAGCGGCCCTGAAAAAGCGGCTATTTTTCTTCTTTCTCTAAGCGAAGATCAAACAGCCAGCATTTTCAGCCATATGGATGATGATGAAATTCTGGAGATTTCGCAGATTATCTCTGGGCTTGGTAAAGTTGGGCCAAGCGTTGTTGAAAGTCTTTTTGTTGAATTTACAGAGCAGATGAGCTCTACGAATGCGCTTGTTGGTTCACAAGATAGCACTGAGCGCCTCCTTCAAAAATCAGGCCTTTCCGGTGAAAAAATTGACCTTATCATGGAAGAAATCCGTGGCCCTGCCGGGCGCACGATGTGGGAGAAGCTTGGCAACGTTAATGAGGACATTTTGGCAAATTTTCTGCAGAAAGAATACCCGCAAACGGTAGCCGTTGTGCTGTCTAAAGTCTCCACTGATCATGCAGCACGGGTTCTTGGTATTTTACCGGACGGGTTTGCGCTTGAAGTCATTAATCGTATGCTCAAGATGGAGACTGTACAAAAAGAGATTCTTGAAGAGGTTGAAAAAACGTTGCGTAAAGAATTCATGTCAAACTTGGCACGGACGCAGCGCCGCGATTCACATGAGCTTGTTGCTGAAATCTTCAATAATATGGAACGTGCCACGGAAACTCGTTTTATGGAAGAGCTTGAAAAAGCCATTCCTGATTCTGCAGAAAGAATTCGTAGCCTTATGTTTACGTTTGAGGACTTACTCAAGCTTGACCAAACCTCTATACAAACTGTTATTCGCGCGGTAGATAAAGAAAAACTGCCGACTGCGCTTAAAGGCGGATCAGATGATGTTAAAGAGTTGTTTTTTGGGAATATGTCTGAGCGTGCGGCCAAAATCATGCGCGAAGATATGGCTGCGATGGGGCCTGTCCGATTGAAAGATGTTGAAGAGGCGCAGCAATATATCGTGACTGTTACAAAAGACCTTGAGGGGCGCGGCGAGATTGTTATTAGTTCTGGCGCCGAAGATGAAGAGATGGTTGGTTAGACATGAGCACAGGAAAGCCTTTTTTCTTTGACCAGAACATTTTCGATTCAGATGATCCGCGCGTCTATGAAGAACAAAAACCAGAAAAACCAGAATTTACAGCCAGTGATTTAAAAGCCGCCAAAGCGCAAGCTTTTGAAGAGGGTAAACGGGCAGGTATTCAAGAGAATGAGGCGAGCCTTACGCAATCTGTTTTGGGGCTTTTGCAAAAGGTTGATCGTGATATGGCTGTTTTGCACGCCGCCGAGCAAGACCGTATACAACGGTTCGAGACTGAATGCTTGCACCTTACATATTCAATTACTTCCAAGCTGTTTCCCGTTATGGATCAAGCACATGGTCAAGATGAGTTGAAGGACGCCATTATGAAAGCCATCAAAAGCCAGAGTGATATAGAGGCGCTTCGGCTGGATGTGCATGGCGATTTAATTGTGCCGATCAAGGGGCTTTTGCAGCAAAGTGATACTGGCAAGAATATTGCACTAACACCTAACAGTGCCTTGGGGCTTCATGAATTTAAGATGGCGTGGCCGGATGGTGGATTGCTTGTGAACCGCTTGGAAATCGTGGACGAAATACTGGGCCTGATGAAAGAGACCCTTGCAGAGCGCGGCGTTACCGTTCATGATGAAGAGGTACAAGATGACGCCCCTGCCCCCGAAGGAGAGCCTGAAAAATGAGTGAAGAAGACGAAAATACAGACGCAACTGAGCAAGCTGGTGGTGAAGGTTCGGCTGAAGGTGGCGGTGGTGGTATGGATCTTGATGAGATCAGCGAGGCCGAGGAATTTCAAAATACGGGCGAGCGCGAATTTGCCATTGGCGAAGCGATGGCGGGCGATGTTGCCGCTATTTATGATATCCCTGTGAATGTCTCCGCAGTTTTGGGGCGCTCGACGATGCAGGTTAGCCAGCTTTTGAAACTTGGTCGTGGCGCGGTTGTTGAGCTTGATCGAAAGGTTGGTGAAGCAATTGATATATACGTGAATAATCGTCTTGTTGCGCGCGGCGAGGTTGTTGTTGTTGAAGATAAGCTTGGTATTACCATGACAGAGATTGTCAAATCTGACCGATCATAAAGGAATAAATACGTATTATGGCTTCGGATCAACAGACACAGAATGCACCCCCTCTTCCGCGCGTTTCAGTTCCTTCTGCGGAGTCGCGCATTGATATTGTTACAATTTTGGGACTTGCTTTATCTTTTGGTTTGATTGTTGGTGCGATTGCTTTGGGGCAGAGCGAGGCCAGCTTTTTTAACCTGCCCTCTGTTTTGATTGTGGTTTTGGGCACTATGACGGCGACGGCGGTGTCTTATACGGGCGGCGAATTGTCGCAATCTATGCCTGTGATTGCAGGGTCGGCGGTGCGGCCCGTGCGTGATTTTCCTGCTCTTGCGAAAAGTATGCTTGATTTGGCCAGTATTGCCCGCCAGCGCGGCCTTTTGCAACTGTCGAATTACGAGAAGGAAACCGCTAAAGAGCCGTTTTTGAAATATGCGCTTGGCCTGGTGGTTGATGGGTATGACCCTGCCGATATACAACGTATTCTTCAGCAAGACATTGATGCGGAAGAGGAGCGCAATAAACGCGCTGCCAGTGTTTTACGCCGTGCGTCCGAAGTTGCGCCCGCTATGGGTTTGATTGGAACGTTGGTGGGTTTGGTGCAAATGCTCGCCGATCTGGATGATCCCAATTCGATTGGCCCTGCGATGGCCGTTGCGCTGCTCACGACATTTTATGGTGCGATTTTGGGAACTGTTGTTATGGCTCCGCTTGCGGCAAAGCTTGAGAAAAACGCCGCTGATGAAGTGACCGCCAAGACAATGACGCTGAAAACCGCTATGTCGATCATGAAGCAAGAAAACCCGCGTAATCTGGAGATGATGGTTAACTCCCTCCTCCCGCCATCACAGCGGATTATTTATTTTAAGTAGGGTTTTAGCGCCTTAAATCTATGGTTGGCTCGCCGCTGCCATCATCTTCCCATCCATAGCCTTTTTGTGCAGCCCTTACTTTTTCTGGA
>CAYGSA010000006.1:0-3843 GCA_964352375.1 uncultured Micavibrio sp. | reverse complement strand
GCATCAGGATCAACGGTCGCCGCTTCAGCAGGGTTTGAACCTTTCCAAGCTTGCGCCCCCTTGCCCGATCCGGCAGGTTTTTCTTCTTCGTCTGCCGGCCTATATTTTGCCAAAAATAATTTTAAGTCCCTGTCGTACACCCGTTTATCATTTGGGTCTTTTAACGCGTCATGTGCACTGTTTATCTCTTGTAGTTGATCACTTGCCCTTGCCTTATCGTCGTCAGACCCATGGATTGTTTTGAGCTGTAATTCACGGTACGCCATTCTTCGTGCTGCATTTATCTCTGCAAAGTCAGCGAAATTTTCAACGCCTAATGTTTCGTAATGATTTTTCATTTGTTCAACCCTTTTTTATTTAGTCATAATATCAAAGCGAGCGGCATAATTCAAACTTTTTATACGTACCTCATCTCTTGTGTTGCCCTGTAATGGCGTTATAATTCATTTTAATTCTGATTAGGAGTACAGATTCTATGCGTCTCATGATTATTGGTAGGCTAGGTGGCCATATTTCTCAGGCGGGGAAGATTGCATTGCAGCGCGGGGCGAAGGTTATTCACTGTGAAAACACAGACGAGGCTTTTGGCGCGTTGACGAATGGTAAAAGCGCGGATCTGGCGATGATTGATGTGAAGCAGAAGATTGGCGCGTTTATCGCCCGTCTTGAGGCGGAGCGCATTCATTTGCCGATTGTTGCGTGCGGCATAGATAGCGACGCGCAAAGTGCGGTGCGCGCCATTCAACAGGGGGCGAAGGAATATGTGCCTCTGCCGCCGGATGCGGAATTAATCGCGGCGGTGCTTCAGGCAGTGACGGAAGAGAATAATTCCATGATTGCCGATGATCCGTCGATGAAACCCGTTTTGAATTTGGCCAATAAAATCGCACCGAGTGAGGCTACTGTGCTGATTACAGGCGAATCCGGCACAGGGAAAGAAGTGATGTCGCGTCACATTCATGCGAAATCAAAGCGTAAAGCTGCGCCGTTTATTGCTGTGAATTGTGCGGCCATTCCTGAGAATTTATTAGAGAGTGAATTGTTTGGGCATGAAAAAGGCGCGTTTACAGGTGCTACGGCGCGGCGGATTGGTAAGTTTGAAGAGGCGCATACGGGAACGCTGTTGCTGGATGAGGTTTCTGAGATGCATCCCCTTTTGCAGGCGAAATTCTTGCGTGCCCTTCAAGAAAAAGAGATTACGCGTGTGGGCAGTAATGCCTCGGTTAAGGTGGATGTGCGGATTTTGGCGACCTCTAATCGGAATTTGGAGGATTCTGTTCGTAAGGGAGATTTCCGTGAGGATCTCTATTTCCGTTTGAATGTGGTGAATATCCCTCTTCCACCTTTGCGGGATCGACCCTCTGATATCAGGCGACTGGCGCAGTTTTTTGCGGATAAATATGCAGATGCGAACGGGATTGAGAAGAAGCGCGTTTCGGAGGCGGCTACGGCGAAGTTACAAGGGTGCAGCTGGAAGGGCAATATTCGCGAGCTTGAGAATACGATGCATCGCGCGATACTTATGTCTGCGGAAGATGAGATTGAGGCCGATGCTATTTTCGTTCAAGAAGGCGGACTTTCAACCCATCAGTCAGAGGCTCCTGTGGCTGTGGAGGCGGCCTCGAATGCTCCCGTAGTTCAAAACCCCGGCGCGGTGGAGGGGCTGGTTGGCGGCACGATTGCAGATATGGAGCGTAATATGATTCTCAATACGCTGGATCATTGCCTTGGTAACCGCACGCACGCGGCGAATATTCTGGGTATTTCAATTCGAACGCTGCGGAATAAGCTGAACCAGTATAAGGATGGCGGGGCGGATATTCCCGCGAGTGGTGGAGCCTAAAAAATTTTGTTGCATTATTAAAAGTTTTTATGTATCTTTAATCTAAATGTTATAGAAAATTATGGGAAGTGATTACAAAATGGATGATGGAATTTCTTTGGCTGCTATACAAGGCATGAGTCTTGCAGAAATATTTAAAATTATTGATAACGGGGCATTGACTTTTGAAGACCCGCCTGTTCGGACGATTACTGTTGATGGTAAAGAGGTAGAGATAGCACCCATTGCGAGTGAGATTCGTTTTGAACCCTCGGAAGACCCTTCTGTGGAGAGAGGTGGCCATGTTTTTGGTCCAGACAGAGATAATGTGGATAGAGGTGGTCATTTTTTTGATCCAGACAGAGATAATGTGCAGAGAGGTGGTTATGTTTTTGATCAAGACCGCAGAAATGTAGATTTTTTGGGTAGTGGTTCAGGTGAGCTTGTTGGGGAGCGTGAATTTCAAGAATTTGTTGCTTCCATGCCTCATCTGACAGATGATTTTTCTAAGGAAGCGCACGATACGAGGAATTTATTTGACGCAGGGCATAACTATGCTCAGCCCCCCGTTGTTGCTGACGAAGTGCCTCCTAGTGCTAAAACTGATATTTTAGAAGCACCGCTTATCACCGATGGCATTAAATTATAAGTTAAATACTATCAATTATTGATGCTGGAAACAGTAGGAAAGCCCTAAATATTTTTGGGCTTTTCGCTCTTTTTGTGTGCAATAAGTTGATCCATCATAATGATGATGGCGCGGATATAGCAGAGCGTGGTGGTCGGTAATATTTTTGATTTAGCTATCTGTATTATAGTATTTTTTCATTAATAGGGTTAAGTATAAAATTTGGAGGTTTATTTATGGGTGAGACATTTAATGCGCGGGAGCCTCAGGCTGTTGATGCTGTCGGTATGGATTGTTTTGCGGGTTTAGTGAGTGAAAAGCCTGCGACCCAGTCGTTCTTTAAGGGTAATATGGGTGCGTCTCCTCATGATATGTTGGATGCCAGTGGTTTGAATCCTCAAAGATCCGCCGAGGTGCTTGGGGAAATGGGTGCTGCCTTTTTGTCTCAACGCGGTGGTAATTTTGAAGGGTACCGGATGAACCGAAACCCTGATTCTGCTTTAGTTAATGCGCTGAAAGGTGATTTTGGCCTGAATGATCGTCAAGCTACAGGGCTTGCGGCGTTTGATGGTATGCCTCTTAGTCATTTTCAAAAAGCGATGGCAACCCTGGACGCCAGCACGTTGTCTCAAGGTAATCCTGATGCTCAGGCGCAGCTCTTGAGCGAGGGCAGCCCAGCCGTTGATATTTCAGGACAATGCCCGACGGCGATGCCTAAACGGTAAACTCCAAAACGCGATTGCACCGTAAATATTGGTATTGGTTGCACAATGTGTTAAATATTCTGGGAATTATTTTTATTACGCCACAGTATAAACTAAGTTATTTTGCGGGTTACGAAGAGGGTCTTCCTCAGAGTTCTGGTGGGTTATTTGTTGATTACTCTGTTACATTTTGTAAATAGACGTATTTGTGTGTGTGGCAGCCACATCATCTGGAACAGGTTCACCAGTTTCACAGAAAATTGCACCTGGTAATTCAGCCGATTGTTCGGGCACGAATCCACCAGATATGTTTGTTCCGTAATCTTTGTTTATGCTTTCTATCGTTGCATCCACAGAGACAGAAAAATCACCTATTGTTCCACTGTTGAAACTATCGTGTCCTGCATTAGGATAGGATTCTTTGTCTGTATCTCTAGCTATTTCAAGCCTTAGTGTTTCTTCATTCTCTTCTTGAATTCTGTCAATAATAGTTGCTTCTATTTCAGATTGCTCAGGATGATTTAAATATACGCTGTGATCTTCTGGATTATCAAAACCGATGACAACTCCGTACGCAAAATAAGAAACTGGTGCATCTGGTGCATCGTAATGTGTTACGCATTGCCCAATAGGTAGTATTTCAAAATCTTCATAAGGACTTTGTTGCGATAGTGTCGGATCTACAACAC
>CAYGSA010000005.1:52703-59841 GCA_964352375.1 uncultured Micavibrio sp. | reverse complement strand
CGTGTAAGGATTAAAGTTTCGGTATCTTCCCGAGTGGTTCGGGAAGAGCCAAGAGCAAGAGGCCGGTTAAGAGCTGGATGAAGCAAAAGGAAAAAACTATGATACAGAAAAATTGGCAAGAACTCATCAAGCCTGAAAAATTAAACATCGCAACGAGCGATCGTCCAAATACAGGTAAGGTAACCGCTGAACCACTAGAACGTGGCTTTGGTCTGACACTTGGGAATGCGATACGCCGTATTCTTCTCTCGTCTCTTCAAGGCGCAGCTGTAACAGCAGTACAAATCGATGGAGTTCTACATGAATTCTCATCTGTTGAAGGTGTGCGCGAAGACGTAACAGACATTATCCTTAACCTTAAGGCTTTGGCTGTCCGTATGCACTCAGAAGGCGCTAAGAAAATGCGTTTGAACGCAGAAGGCCCGTGTGAAGTCACCGCCGCGCAAATCGAAGCGGGCGCAGACATCGAAATCATGAACCCAGACTTAGTCATTTGTACTTTAGATAAAGGCGCAAAGCTCAGCATGGAAATGACAGCAGACACAGGTAAAGGTTACCGCCCCGCGGCGCAAAACCGTCCTGAGGATTGCCCCGTTGGCATGATTCCAATCGACTCTGTTTTCTCTCCAGTGCGCAAAGTGACATACGAAGTCACTGATACACGCGTTGGTCAAATCACTGACTATGATAAACTCACAATGAGCATCGAAACAAACGGCGTGATCAGCCCAGAAGACGCAGTGGCCTATGCCGCACGTATCATGCAAGATCAGCTTCAAGTCTTCGTGAACTTCGACGAACCAAAAGACGCAGCACAAAAAGAAGACGAGCAAGAGCTTCCGTTCAACAAAAATCTTCTCAAGAAGGTTGAAGAGCTTGAACTGTCTGTTCGTTCTGCAAACTGCCTGAAAAACGATAACATCGTTTATATTGGCGATCTTGTGATGAAGAGCGAGGGCGACATGCTCCGTACACCAAACTTCGGCCGTAAGTCTTTGAATGAAATCAAAGAAGTATTGCAAACTATGGGTCTATATCTTGGAATGCAAGTTGAAGGCTGGCCGCCGGAAAACATAGAAGAACTTGCCCGTAAAATGGACGAGCAACAATTTTAGAGCGCAGTGCTCAACCTTCGGCCTGTAACCCCTAAAGTGCAGGCCGAATAACCAAATGGCTCTTCCCCGCTGTTTTTTAAACAAAGAAGGCCGCAACCGCCCAAAGTGGCAGAAGGACATGTTATGAAACATGGAATTAAACAACGTAAGTTAAATAGAACCTCCAGCCACCGTAAGGCGATGCTGGCAAACATGGCTGCCGCGCTTGTTAAGCACGAGCAGATCAAAACAACGGTGCCAAAAGCAAAAGAGCTCCGCCCTTATTTGGAAAAGCTGATTACAAAAGCAAAGCAAGGTGTTGCTGACCCGTCACGCGCCCTTTCAAAACGCCGCGAAATCATGTCAAAAGTGCGTGATCAAGAGCAAGCGAAAAAAATCGTTGATGTTCTTGCTGAGCGTTATGAAGATCGCCCTGGTGGGTATATACGGATCATGAAAGCTGGATTTCGCTATGGTGACTGTGCTCCAATGGCTATCATCGAGCTCGTCGACCGTGACATCGAAGCAAAAGGCCAAGACTCCGGCCCGCTTCAGTTCGATGATGAATATGCAGACGCCCCAGAGGAAAAAGCAGTCGCTGCGGGTTAATACCTGCGCAACGGTGCGAAAGAAATCTTTATGAGCCGTGGAGACGCTGCGGCTCATATTTTGTGACGAATGCATGCCCACAAGACAGTACGCAAAATCAAAACAATTCTGCGCGGCATTTGAAACGCCATATAGAGAAGAAAGCTTTAACCAAGCAATTCTATAATAGCTTGCCACTAAGCATCAGATAAATGATACTCAAAAAATGTTGCTGGAAAAGATAGGATTGGAAAAAAGTGAAATAGCCTTCCATGGTGACATACCGGGGCTAACCTCCTCAAGGTTTCTGGCGTCTGTTTATATCATCCTTTTCCATGTTCTTGTGTTCTCGGGTAAAGACGCGGGGGGCTGGATGAATAACTTTTTTGCATCAGGTTATCTGGCTGTTGACTTCTTTTTTATTCTCAGCGGATTTATTCTCGCGCATAACTATCTCCCTGCAATACAAAATAAAACATTTCTATATAAAAAGTTCATCATAAAAAGAATTGCACGCATATATCCAGTCCACATCACAACTTTAATAATCGTATTCATCATAATATACGCATATAATTCTCTAGAGATAGGTACGTTCTCTAACGGGCATTCGTGGAAAAATTTTGCCAGTAACGTACTCTTAACTCAAGCGTGGTTTGGCGAGGATGACTATTCATTTAACAGGCCATCATGGTCGATAAGCGCCGAGTTTTTTGCATATGTATTTTTTCCACTCATGGCGTTAACCAAAATATATATGTCGCCTTTAAAAGGCATAGCATCCGCCATAGTATTTTTTCTTGCAATGAATATATTTTTAAACATAGCGCATGACCAGAAAATCACAGAACTAACAACAAACTATGGTATCTTGCGCATCATTCCTGAATTCTATTATGGCATTGTAATATGCGTCTTTTTTAAATATTACACCTTTATAAAAACGTGATGAATCATCTGGTTTTCTCAAGCATAATTTTATTTATATGCTGCTTAATATATAATCTTGATACCGTGGCCGTACTGCTGATGGGCTGGATAATTTATCTGATCGCCGAGCTAAAAAGACGGAACATAAAATGCTGGCTCGACAATCCAACATGTGTCTACCTAGGTAAAGTATCCTATAGCCTATACATGATACATTTTGCAATATGGCTCATATACTTCTTATTTTTGCAGAAACTCTTTAACGGACTAAATTTATCAGAAACCTTTGAATTTTATATGCTCTCAATATGGGTGGTATCACTATCTTTAGTCTCCGCAGTAATAATGTACCGTTACATTGAAGGCCCCAGTCGCAACAAAATAGTCAAAGCCTTTACAAAACTTTGAGCGTTTAAGCATTATCAATCAACCGCGTCTTCCCAATCCATGCCGCGGCTAGAATACGCCCCCATCGCGCCTCGATATAATCAACCTTATCAAATCCAGCATCCAGCAAGCGCCCCTTCGCCATAGCGAGCAGGGCGGATCTCAGACGTTCACGCCCCCCGCAGGGGTAAGATTGCGCAGTATCTTTTAAGATCACATTCAACTGACGCGCGATCGCTAGCTCCTTCGCGCTGAGATAAGCATTGCGAGAGGATAGGGCGAGCCCGAATTCATCACGCACAATCGGCGCGCCGATGATCTTTATGTTCATCCCCAAGGTCTCCACCATCTCGCGAATGACCATAAGCTGCTGATAATCCTTCTCCCCGAACAGCGCGACATCTGGCTGTACCTGATCAAACAGCCGCTTCACCACGCCGCACACACCATCAAAGAAATGCGGGCGAAAATCACTCTCCAGCCCCTTCGCCCCCGCGCCAGCCTTCACATCAGCCACCGCGCCGTAAGGGTACAGGTCTTCCATCCGCGGCAGGTAAACCAGATCCACCCCCCCAAGCTGTGCAAGGTCATGATCAACATCCCGCGGATAAGCATCGAAATCCTCGCCAGGCGCAAATTGCGTCGGGTTCACGAAAATGCTGACAGCTACGCGGCCATGCTTTCGCGCCTTATCCACCAATGACACATGCCCGTCATGCAGCGCCCCCATCGTTGGTACAAATGCCAGCAGCGAATCTAAATGCTCCCGCTCAACACGCAATTCATCTAAAGATCGAGCAATTCGCATTAGGCTTTCTTCTTATAAAGCTCTGCATCCCCCGGAAAGGTACGCGCGCGAACATCTGCCGCATAGCGCTGCGCAGCGCTGGTAATATCATCTCGCAGATGCGCATATTCCCGTGCAAATTTCGGAACATGCCCCACCGTAAGGCCAAGCATATCCTCCGACACTAAAATCTGCCCATCACACGAAGCCGACGCACCAATCCCAATCGTAGGAATACCAATCGTCCGTGTAATATCTGCTGAAACACTCTCGATTGTCCCCTCAATCACAACCGAGAACGCGCCCGCAGCCTCAATGGCCTGCGCATCCTTGATCAAACGCGCCGCATCTGCCTCAGTCTTACCTTTAACGCGATACCCGCCTTCGCGCCGAACCGACTGCGGCTGAAGCCCAATATGTGCCATAACAGGAACATCGTTCTGAACCAGCAGAGCAATCGTATCCGCTACATCAACGCCGCCCTCAAGCTTCACCGCGTGACAGCCCGTCTCCGCCACAACCCTCTGCGCATGTGCCAAAGCCGCCTGCGCATCATCCTCATACGTGCCATAAGGCATATCAACCACAACGCAAGAATGCGCCGCGCCCCGCATCACCGCCTTGCCATGATTGATCATCATATCCAGCGTGACATCAAGCGTATCCTCCATCCCATAAAGTGCCATGCCAAGGGAATCACCAACCAGCAAAACATCACAATGCGGATCAAGCAGCTTCGCAATAGGCGTGGAATAGGCCGTCAAGCACACCACAGGCTCTGTGTTCTTACGGGTTTGAATATTGTATGGCGTTTTTTGACTCATAAATCTTGAATTTCTATGTCGATCATATTAAATTTCGAAGCATGTTTAGCAGAATATTAACCGCACTTCTAGTCTTGCTGTTCTCTGTGCCAATCCATGCGCAAGAGGTCCCGCAAAGCGCGACCCAACTCAACCTTACATTCGCGCCCCTGGTAAAACAAGTCGCCCCCGCCGTTGTCAATATCCACACAAAGCGATCCGTCAATCGCACCTTCCGCAACCCCTTCATGGATGATCCCTTTTTCAGCCAGCTTTTCGGCGGCGAGATGTTCGGCGGACGTATGCGCAAACACGTCGAAAGCGCCCTTGGATCTGGCGTCATCGTCAGCGCGCAAGGCCTCGTGGTCACAAACGCGCATGTGATTGAGGGCGCTTCCGAAATCACGGTGGTTCTGTCGGATGGCAACGAATACGAAGCCGAGACGGTGATTAAAGACGAAGCCTCCGATCTCGCGCTGTTGCGTATCCGCGAGGAGGGTATCACCTTTCCCTTCGTCACATTGAAACCAAGCGAATCCCTCGAGGTTGGGGATCTCGTCCTCGCCATTGGCAACCCGTTCGGCGTCGGCCAAACCGTCACCAGCGGTATCGTCAGCGCCCAAGGCCGCTCCAGCCTCAATATTAACGATTATAACTTCTTTATCCAAACCGACGCGGCGATTAACCCCGGCAACTCTGGCGGGCCGCTTGTTACGATGGATGGCAAGGTCGTCGGCATTAACACGGCCATTTACTCCCGCTCCGGCGGATCGCTTGGCATTGGCTTCGCGATTCCCTCCGAAATGGTCGCCAGTGTCATCGCCGCCTCCCTGAATGGTCAAACGGGTGATCGCGGTATCATCCGCCCATGGATCGGCGTCATCGCGCAGAACGTCACCTCCGATATATCCGCCAGCCTGGGCTTGCCAAACCCCCACGGCGCAATCATTAATCAACTGCATTCCGCCAGCCCCTTCCGCAAAGCAGGCATAAAGGTCGGGGACATCATCACCTCTGTAAATGGCAAAACAATCCGCGACGCGGCAGAGCTTAAATTCCGCATTGCAACCGTGCCCATTGGCAAAGAAGCAGAAGTCAAACTGTTCAGTAATGGCAAAATACTGACAAAGAAGGTCAAGGCCATCGCCCCACCAGAAGACCCGCCGCGCAGTGAAATCACCCTGCGCGGTGAACACGTCCTCAGTGGTGTCACCATCGCGAATCTAAACCCCGCCGTATCGCTCGAGCTTGGGCTGCCAGGGGAAGAGGAGGGCGTCGTCGTCACCCAAGCCCCCATTCGCGGATTTTTCCGCACCGTCGGCGTTGGTGATATTTTGCTTGAAGTCAATGGCAAGGCAATCAGCACGCCAAAAGATGTGGAGGCCGCCTTAGACGCCCCGCGCACAAACGGCCCGTATCTCATCATCAAATCTGGCGGCCGGATCAGCAGGCTGTATCTGCGGTAATCTAAAACAGGGTGTATAGTTCGTTCGTAGTTTTTTTTAATTTTGTCAGATGTTTGACCGCATAAGCATCTGTTTTTATTGATACTGCGATCGTTCCCTGTTTTTCCACCCATCATTCTTATTATTACCTTATACCATAACAACCAAAAATAGGAATATTATCATAATATTGGGATGTTGTCACTTTTTTCAATAGAATAAACGTCAAGCACATGAAAAAAGAGCGCTAAGGTTATCGTCCTTAGTCGCTCTTTCTTTTCAACCCAGAGGATTATTTCCTCTTTTTTATATGTGAGGGTTATCCCTCTTTTTATTATCCCAATCTCAAAACCGTTTAGGTCTCTTTTTTTAGTGTGTACTCCTGAAGCTTTTGCTTCTTATTATTCTTGTTCTCCAACCTGAGGGTTGTCCCTCTTTATTATCCCAATCTCAAAGACGCTTATTCCGTCTCTTTTTAAGTCTTAGTAGGGGCCTGGTGTATTAAGGCCAGTACCAAATGCTCCAATAACTGCCATAAACCAAAGGAAGCTTAGTTTCTCGGCTGTGTTACGAACAGCTGGCGCAGCTTTCGCAAATCCATTTGCAAGAGGAGGATACCTTCTAGAAGCAGACCCGTTGTCTGAACCTCGCTGAAGGGCTGATTGACGTGCAACTGTGGCTGCTTCATTAGATCCAAGACCACTTACACCTGATCCAGGTTGTATGCCTTCTCTGCTGCTATTAAATTGTGCCATATTGCTAACCAATTCCTTTCTATAAAAACACTATAGCAATAAGTATAATAAAAATCAAGAAAAAAGAATGTAAAAAATTACAGTAAAAATGCAATATTACTACAGTAGTTTTGGTTTTAAATATTGATAGTTTCGATTTTGATTTTATTTTTACTTAATAATTACTCAAAAGTTTCGGTTTTGAGTTTAGTAGTTTCGTTATATATTAAAGTAAAGCTTTTCATCACTTTTTTTGCCTAAATTAACCCAAGGCCTTGTTTTTCCTTACATTTAGGGTCATGATGCACAAAAATAAAAACGCGTAAAAAACGCAAAACCCAGAAATTTTAAGTAAAAAAGACAGAAATTT
>CAYGSA010000005.1:35568-52603 GCA_964352375.1 uncultured Micavibrio sp. | reverse complement strand
GTAGCCCCGCGAAGCACATCCAAAGGATGTATTCGCCTTTAAAAGAAAAACGGCGCAAGCCATGCATAAAGTTATTAAATTAAGGAAATTAAAGACATGAAAGACATAGTAGCCCTCTGTAAACGCCGCGGATTCATCTTCCCTGCCTCTGATATATATGGCGGCCTGAACGGATTCTGGGACTATGGCCCACTCGGCGTAGAGCTTAAGAACAACCTGCGCGACCGCTGGTGGAAAGATATGGTCATCACCCCACCCATAGGCCCTGACGGCACACCGATTGATATCGTCGGCGTAGACAGCTCAATCATTCAAAACCCCCGTAGCTGGGAGGCCTCTGGCCATGTCGGCGGCTTCAGCGATCCCATGGTCGATTGCCGCGAATCGAAAAAACGCTACCGCGCCGATCATGTAAAGGTCTACATCCCAAATGACGGTCAAGGCGCATTGATTGCGTTTGACCAAGACGCCGATGACGCTGAAATCAAAAAAAGAATTGGAAAGCTAGCAAAAGGGAAAAGCGCAAGCGACTATAAAACAGAATCACTCGATCAGCTTTCCTATGATCAATTCCCAACCATCATCGGCCCCGACGTAAAAACAGCAGGCACCCTCACCGAGCCACGCCAATTCAACATGATGTTCCACACATATGTTGGCGCAACGGCGGGCGATGAAAACAAAGCCTACCTCCGCCCCGAAACATGCGCAGGGATATTCCTGAACTTTAAAAACGTTGTCGACTCAAGCCGCGTAAAAATCCCCTTCGGCATCGCACAAATCGGCAAAGCCTTTCGCAACGAAGTCACGCCCCGTAATTTCGTCTTCCGAAGCCGCGAATTCGAACAAATGGAGCTTGAATGGTTCTGTGAAGAACAAGACGTACCCATGTGGTTCGACTTCTGGGTTGAGCAACGCACAAATTTCTGGCTTTCTCTGGGAATCCCAAAAGAAGAGCTCCACTTTCTAGATGTGCCAAAGCATGATCTCGCGCATTACTCATCGCGCACAATCGACGTAGAATACCGCTTCCCTTTCGCCGCGCCAGGCTTTGATGAGCTAGAAGGGATCGCCCACCGTGGAAACTTTGACCTAACTCAGCATCAGGAGTTTTCAGGTCAAAAGCTCGAATATTACGATCAAGCCGCGAACGAACGCTACCTCCCACACGTCATCGAGCCGTCAACAGGCCTAACCCGCGGCGTCCTTGCCCTGATTTGTGAGGCCTACACCCTTGATGAAAACCGCCCGTCAGGTGTTTACATGAACTTCCATCCGTCAATGGCGCCGAAAAAGGCCGCAATCTTGCCACTGACGGCAAAAGAAGAGCACGTCCCGCTCGCCACGAAGCTCTACCTTGACCTGCGCGAAGAATTTGTCGTTGACCTAGATGTTAAACAAAATATCGGCAAGCGCTACGCCCGCCAAGATGAAATCGGAACGCCATATTGCTTCACCATAGATAATGAGACAATCACCGATCAAACCGTCACAGTGCGAGATCGTAACACCATGAGCCAAGAGCGCATCCATATGGATAAGGTCAAACAGTTCCTCCGCGAAAAAATCCAAGTCTAGGCTAAAAACCACAAAGACACGTAGCAGGGCAAAAACCAATTTATACTTGTAATAAGGCCTTAAAACCGCTTTTATTATGATCTTAATAATATTACAGAAGGAGAGCTATTAAAATGGCTGGATATTACGAAATCAAACAAGCGAAAGATGGACAGTTCCATTTCAACCTGAAAGCTGGAAACCACGAAATCATCCTGAGCAGTGAACTCTACACAACACGCGCAGCATGTGAAAATGGCATTGAGTCAGTCCAGAAAAATTCAGGCGACGCAGGTCATTACGAAACACGCGAAGCAAAAAGCGGACAGCCTTATTTCGTGCTCAAAGCTGGAAATGGTCAGGAAATCGGCCGTAGCGAAATGTATGAATCAAAAGCAGCGTGCGATAACGGCATTAAATCTGTTCAAAAGAACGGTTCAGCAGAAGAGATCAAAGACAAAACAGCCGAAGCGGCTTAATCAACATCTCAGTTTAAAATTTATAAAGAAGCCATGTTTCGTAAGATATCATTGGCTTCTTTTGTATATGTGCCGTCCTCCTTGTGAATGACAAGGCCTGAAAAAAGCGTAGATGGCGACTTGCGATGTTTCCACGCACGAACAATCACCCGTTTTGCATGAAGGCCTGACTTTGGATAAAGAGGGATAATCTCAACACCACCAAACCGTCGCCTGCCACGCTCGCTATAGAGGGAACGAATAAGTGCGTCCGTATGGCTTGCATCATGAATAAGAGTAAGGCTGCCTTGCCCCTTAATATGATGCCACGCAAAATCCGTCCACTCTTGCAAACGCATATCATGCCCAATCGCCGTGTCCTTCGCGGCGGAGGGAGAGCGGATATAAGCACCTGCATCGCGGTAGGGCGGATTACAGATAATATGATCAAACGGATCAAGCCCCTCGGCGTCACGGATATCCACATGTGTAAAACAAGCCTCCAAACCATTAAGAGCAGCATTATTCCGCGCAATATCAATGTGGTCTTCTTGAATATCAACTCCGTAAAGCATAACATCTTTAACGCGTTTCAACACACACAATCCCGCACTGCCAACGCCGCATCCCAAATCAAGCACGCTCTGTCCAACTGCCGCAGGGCATGCCGCCGCAAGAAGCACAGCATCAATTGAAGTGCGTAATCCTCCATCAGGCTGATGCAAGGAAAGCCGCTTATCTAAAACATAAATTGGATTATCACTCATAGATGAGCGTTATCATCCAGCAACAAGGCCACGTCAAGTGGTTTGATAAGCAAGTTAAAGAACCCGTTATTCAAAGTTGAACCAGCATTCGAATCACGCTGCGCCTGTGTTTCTAACATAAAGGAGTGATTTGAAATCTGCGTACTGGCCGAATAAAGCGCGTTATGCTGTGGGCGCGGCTCAGAAACCGCTACAGAACGAGGAGGCGGCGCAACGTCTTGAAATTTTTGATCAAAGAAATCATAAACTTGCGCCAGTGTCCGCGCTTCACCACTCACGCGGTCATAAAAGACACCCTGATTAGCACGCGCCGCTGCCGGGTATAGATCAGCAGCCGTTTGTAAGGGATTATCATCCAACGCGTTCAAAAACGATGACGCCCCACTAGCGCCCATAAAATGCGCAAGATAAAGCTCCGTCGCACCAACATCTCCACCCCATTGATTATTCAGGAATGTTTCATTTTCCGATGCAAAAGCCGCCGCCATAAAAGAGGCTGCTTCTGGGTCTTTGCGCATCGCCAAAACCTCGTCACGGGTCTTGCCATTGGTGTGAAGGCCATACTGCTCCCCGTAACGATCAACCATATTCATCCAAGTAGAATCAATAAACTGATACAGCCCCGTGGCCGAACTGGTTTTTGCCTCCGCCATAGGGTTAAAACTGCTCTCAACCTTGGCCTGAGTGAGCAAATAGGAAAAATCGACCCCCGATTTATCACTGGCTTTTTGCACAGCTGAAACCACGGGACGCGGCGCAGCAGCGCTTAATTGCTGTATTGTGTTACTATCATTCATATCTTAAACTCATTGATCATGGAAAAGTGTTTTGCAAGGAGCGTGCCAAAATGACTGAAACAATGCCAAACAGAGAAGGGCATCAAAAAAATCAGAATTTTGCTGTGATGGGTTTGGTCATAGCCTTACTGGCGTTCTCGCTCTCCGTGACGACGCCATGGATATTGAACGAATTCGCCCCGCCGGCACCAACTTTGGAAGATGTGGCCGTTGAAAAAGCGCTGAGTATTAAAGAAAAACTAATCAATGCCATTAAAGTCGTCGAAAAAGCCGAAGCCGTGCCACCAAAGGAGAATCCAAAACACTGGACGGATTATTGGTCTCTCATCATAATACTCATCGCCCTCGGGGGAATAGTCAATGGTGTCCTTGGTTTTGTAAAGAGCGACAACCGATGGATTGGCGGAACAGCAATAGGGTTTGGAATTCTTGCAATCGTGGCGCAATACATGCTGATTGCATTGGCCGTAATCATTCTTATCTTACTTGTTGGTACAATCTTAAGCTCTCTTGGGATAGACTTATAACGATGAGCACCTACACCCCACCCGTAAAAGATATGCTGTTTACCCTGAATGACGTTTTGGGATTTCAGCATGATGACCTTGATCCTGAAACATGCGAAGCCATTTTAGACGAAGCGGCAAAACTCGCCTCTGGTATTCTCGCGCCAATCAATAAATCAGGCGATGAGCAAGGCGCAATACTTAAAGGCGGCAATGTTAAAACGGCTAATGGTTTCAAAGAAGCCTATAAATCTTATTGCGATGGGGGTTGGAACGCTGTCCCGTTCGATCCCGAATATGGTGGGCAGGGCTTGCCATGGGGCATAGCATTCCCGATTCAAGAAATGTGGCAGGGCGCAAATATGTCGTTCGGCTTATGCCCACTCCTCAATCAAGGCGCTGTCGAGGCCATCGCACATCACGGCTCGCAGGAGCAAAAAGACAAATACCTTGAAAAGCTGATCTCTGGGGAATGGACAGGCACCATGAATCTGACCGAACCAGGCGCAGGTTCTGATCTTGGATTGATTCGATCTAAAGCCGAACAAGATGGCGATAGCTATAAAATTTCAGGCCAGAAAATCTATATTACATATGGTGACCATGATTTAACCGACAATATCATTCACCTCGTCCTCGCACGTCTTCCAGATGCCGAAGAAGATGTAAAAGGCATATCACTTTTCATTGTACCTAAGATTTTAGAGGACGGAACACGTAATGCCGTAAATTGTATCGGATTGGAACACAAGCTCGGCATCCATGCCTCCCCGACCTGCACAATGGAATTCGATGACGCAAAGGGCTATCTGATCGGCGGAAAAGGGCAGGGCGTAAAATGCATGTTCACGATGATGAATAATGCAAGGCTTTCAGTCGGCCTCCAAGGTGTCGCCATAGCCGAACGCGCCCTCCAGCATGCCATCTGGTACGCTGCCGACCGCAAACAAGGAAAATCCTTTGAGAGCGGGAAGCGCGTAAACATCATCGAACACCCCGATGTACAGCGCATGATCCTCGATATGCAGTCTCGCACCATGGCAGGGCGCCTGATGACCTATGACGCGGCATTAGCACTTGAAAACAACAAACCACGCGCCGATTTCCTGACACCAATTGTCAAAAGCTGGTGCACTGATATGGCCGTAAATGTGGCCTCAACTGGCTTGCAAGTCCATGGCGGCATGGGGTTTGTGGAAGAAACAGGCGCGGCGCAATATTACCGAGATGCACGCATTCTTCCAATCTACGAAGGCACAAACGGCATTCAGGCTATGGATCTCGCCTTTCGCAAGATAGTACGCGACAAAGGCGTCGTCGCATTTCAAATAATCGAAGAAATGCAAGGGCATGTACATGACAAGAATTTAGCTGTTCTCAAGAAATCAACGCAAGCACTATTAAAAAAAGACATGAGCGAAATTGCCTGGCATGCAACCCCTTACCTAAATGCATACGCAATATTATTGGGAGCATATATGTTAAGCCGCGCTGCTAAGAAACAAGCAGACTTCAAACCAACATCAGGCCACACCATAAAAGATATCTCAGATTTCTATCAAAAAAACATAATGCCCCTCGCACCTGCTTATCTGACAGACATCATTTAATTACTTATAGTTCTCGTGCCTCTTGCAATGCGCCCGAGCCAAGCCTTTGAAATGTCTGCGAGAGTTCGTGTCAATAACACCACTATAGGTCTTGTAACTATTGGCCCAGTGGCGCGCATAACACTCACAAAATTTCTTTTGCTCAATCCCATTCGTATTTCTGAACGTTGAGCTGGTCATGCACATTGAATATTCAACGCCCGTAGAGTTTACAACATTCCTGCAATGAAGCTTCATATTGATATAAATATCTTCCTTTGGATACAAAGGCCCGTTCTCGTGGCGCATTTCTAAAAATTTAGACGCAAAGCACTCGCAATCATAGGCAATATTGTAAGCACGATTGCTTTTACAAAACGCATAGGCTTCTTCTGCTTCCTCAATATCTTTTTCAGAGTATTTGTCGATGTTAATCTTATCCTCCTCTGAAATGGCATCTTTAGGGTTCAGCAGACAAGAATTTCTGGTTTGATCCATAATCTGTTTAGGCGTAGCCTCAGCGCCTAACTTAATACGGGTTTCTAAATAAGAGACAGCAGCGCACTTACAGTCTTTTTGCCTGCTCAGTGTTTCATTCTCAGAGCAGTATTTTAAGAAACGTCGCGCCTCATTCTGATCAGCAGCGCTGGCCTGGTCAAAAATATTACCGCTCTCGGGGCTTTCGCTGACATCGGAAACCGCCCCACCCGTTGTATCAGGCAAAGCATCATCTTGTGCATATGCAGGCACAAAAATAAATATGAAAACAAAACTTGAAATCAAAAATATACGCATAAAAATAAGGCCCTTATTGATAAGAGCCCCATTATAACACTGATTTATAGAAAAATTCTAGTAAGGAATACCGAGTATTAACCTTTGGCACGCTTCCAAAAACGAAAAACAGACCCTGTATCATCAGAGGTGTTTTCGTTCTGCGCACTCATGCCTTGAACCTTTTTCTCAAGCTCTTTGCCTTTTTCAGACATAGGCCGTGATGCCACACTGCTCGTTTGGGCGTTTTGAACTTTTGCGTTTTGCAAGCGACGCTGACGTGCAAGCTCTTCACGCTGCTTAATCTGTTGACGCAAATCTTCCGCTTGTTTCTGCGAATACTGGCTCGTAATCAAAACTTGTGAAGCCTGCTTTTCCCATTTATTACGCTGGTCTGCAAGGTCATCAAGACGCTCTTCAGCTGTAGAAAGCTGTTGCTCAAGCATTTTAATTTGCATCCTCATCCGTTCTTGCTCTACCGCGTATTGTATGTCTGACGTCAAGGCAGCGGGCTGTTCGCTTGCGACAGAAGCCTGAACTGCCGGAGCAGCAGGTTGTTGAAGGCTTTGTTGCTTAATTCCAAAAACACGCTCCAGTTCAGAAACATCAATAACGCGTCGCTTATTCTGATCAAGCTCAAAAGAGAGTTTTCCGCTATTCATAGCCCGCTGAATAGTAGATTTAGATTTCCCTGTAAGAACCGCCGCTCTCTGCGCTCCAACTTTAGCCATAATGTCCCTCGTGTGGTGTGGAATTTAAAATATAATTGAAATCTAACACACCGAATCAAAACCATACAACTCCCTCAAGCCGATATCATGCAGCTATCCACAGATCTGATAAAGTGACTGATGAAAAAGGTTTTTTTCCTAACGAAGCTAAATTTAGGCCGCTTCACTCTCTAGGCGTTCATTCAGCAAACGTGAAAGGCGCTGCCATTGTGATCCAGAGAAAAGATGGGCATAAACAGCAGGAAGCCAGCCCTTCTCACGCCACTCAAGGATAATTTTGTCATCAAGCGCATTAAATTTCTTTTCATCAATGATCTTGAAACCAGAGAAATTGATACGACGATTTCCAGCGATATTAATCTGTGCCTCGCGATCAATTAAAATGTCAGCCTCGGCAAGGGCCTTGCCAAATCCAATGGTTTGCTGAGCTGCCGCATGATATGATTTACAAAATTTAAGGGCGTTATTTGAAAGTTCGGTTGGTTTGCCCTCAGCATCAAAAAACGTGTTTTTATCTGATTTTTCAATAACCTTGTCGGTATCATCAATGCACAGTGTAAGTTGCTCAGTATTTGGAATTTCTGAAAAGATGAAAGGATAACGTCTGATATAGGAAGGAATATAAAGCGTCTGGTCCCATCCGCCTTTCTCATCAAGCAGCAAATTCTCCTTATCGCGAAGACCAAGAAGAGCAACAGGGGTGGCATTCGCATCAGGACTAAAAGCAATCGGATAAAACGCTGATATCTGCGGCATTTCAACCAGGTTAATAGGCACGGCATTGGCTTCACGCGTAAATTCAAATCCAAAATTATGTCTCAATGATAAATCGCCATGCTTCTTGGCATCCAAAGGGATAGGTTTCTTATAAAAAAGCGGCATAGCGCTCTTAGCGGAGCCAGCATCAGCACCATTTGAATTTGCACCATTATTTTTAGTTTCATCAGCCATTTAAGTTATAATCCTTGATCATAGTTAATACATATTTAAAATACTACGAATAAACAGCTTAACATTGCAACGCTTTTTCGCCTTTCATTCGGTTTTAAAATCAGATAGAAACGCTTTGTAAGAATTTGCGTAAAGAAACAGCGGAGGCATTATGCGTATTGGAATGATTGGAACAGGCTATGTAGGCTTGGTTTCAGGGACATGTTTTGCAGAATTCGGTCATGATATTGTCTGCGTTGATTTAGACGTCGACAAAGTAGAGCGCCTTAAAAAAGGTGAAATTCCAATCTATGAGCCGGGCCTCGAGGAACTCCTGAAGCGCCAAATCGATTCTGGCCGTATCAAATTTACAACCGACATCGCCGAAGGTGTAAAAGGCTGTGATGCAGTCTTTATTGCTGTTGGAACGCCGTCTCGCCGCTATGGCCGCGACGCAGACCTAAGTTATGTTCACGCCGCCGCGCGCGATGTGGCGAAAAACCTTGAGGGCTACACTGTTGTCGTAAACAAATCGACTGTTCCCGTCGGAACGGGAAAAGAAGTCGAAGACATTATCCGCGCTGAAAATCCTGATGCTGATTTTGATGTGGCTTCAAACCCTGAATTCCTCCGTGAAGGCGCGGCAATTGATGACTTTATGCGCCCGGACCGTGTTGTGGTTGGCGTTGAAAATGACCGCGCGCGCGACGTGATGCGCGAAGTGTACCGCCCGCTATTCATCAATGAAACACCAATTTTATTCACACAGCGAGAAACAGCGGAAATCATCAAATACGCCGCAAACGCATTTCTCGCGACGAAAATCACATTCATCAACGAAATTGCAGATCTGTGCGAACAAGTAGGCGCAGACGTGCAACAAGTCGCAAAAGGAATTGGCCTTGATGGTCGCATCGGCTCTAAGTTCTTGCACGCTGGCCCGGGCTATGGCGGGTCATGTTTCCCGAAAGATACGCTCGCACTAACGCGTGCAGGCCAAAAATACGGCGCGCCGCAACGCATCGTCGAGGCCGTCGTCGCTGTGAATGATGACCGCAAAGCGCGTATGGCTGATAGAATTATCGCAGCCTGCGGCGGTGATGTGCGCGGCAAGAAAATCGCAATCCTCGGTGTGGCGTTCAAGCCAAACACAGATGATATGCGCGACGCTCCTGCCTTGACAATTATCCAAATCTTGCAACAGGCGGGCGCAACAGTCTCCGCAACTGACCCCGAAGCAATCGAGGCTGCCAAAGGCCTTCTTGATGATGTGTCGTGGTGCAAAGATGCCTACGAAGCAGCAAGCGGCGCAGACGCCGTTGCGATCATCACAGAATGGAACCAGTACCGCGCCCTCGACATGAAACGTTTAAAGGATGCGATGAAGGGCAACGTAATCGCAGACCTTCGTAATATCTATAAGCCGTCCGAAATGCGAGAGCAGGGCTTTGACTACATCTCTGTAGGCCGTGTTTAAAAACAAAAAATAACATTTATAATTTGTATATTGCAGCTCCAGAAACCACGCGCTATATCCCTATATTACAATTTAAAAATGCATATACAAATAAAATATGTGATATAGGAGGAGGGGCAATGTACAGCTACCTCGACGAACTCGAAGCAAAAACGGTCTATATATTACGTGAGGCCTATAACCGCATATCGCCGATGGGTATGATGTGGTCAATCGGCAAGGATTCAACCGCAATGCTGTGGATGGTGCGCAAGGCATTCTTGGGGCGCGTGCCGTTTCCTGTATGCTTGCTAGATACAGGCATGGAAATGGACGAGGTCTACGCCTTCCGCGATAAACTGATCGACGAATGGGATCTAAACTGCATCAACCAACCATGCCCGCCCGAAGAAGAAATGGATCAAACCCTTCCGCCCAATACGCGCTCTGCGATGCGCAAAACCGAGGGGCTTAAAATTCTGATGAAAGAACAAGGGTTCAAGGGCATCACTGGCGGCATCCGCCGTGATGAACAAGGTCTACGTGCAAAAGAACGCGTCTTCTCCCCCCGTACAATCGACGGCGCGTGGGATTTCAAAGATCAGCCCCCCGAATTCTGGGATCAATATAAAACCGAATTCCCTGAAGGCGCGCATTTGCGCATCCACCCCATCTTGCATTGGACGGAGATCGACATCTGGCGCTATCACCAGCGCGAAGGTATCCCGTTCTGCCCGCTCTATCTGGCGCAAAAAGACGAAGAAACAGGCAAAATGATGCGCTATCGCTCATTGGGTGAGAAAAACCTGACCTTCCCCGTTGAAAGCACCGCAAGCTCCATCGAAGAAATCATCGAAGAATTGGAAACCACCAATACGTCAGAACGTGCCGGCCGCTCCATGGACACCGAAACCGAAGACAGCTTTGAAAAATTAAGAGCATCAGGGTATATGTGAACGATGTCTTGGGTTTTGCGTCAGCGAAATCCAAAGGCGAGGATATATAAACGAAAGGAAATTTTTTATGTTAGGATTATTTGATAAGCCCTCGAAAGCGATACGTAAACGTGTTCCAAAAGAAACTGTTGGCCAAGTTACAGCTATTGAGAGTTATACGCTTACTCAATTGGGTGATCTGTCTAAAAATAAACAAGAAATGGCGATAGGTATTGTTTTATCTGTATGGGCTGTAAACAGTCATTCTTTAGGGGTAATGCAAATGACTGATTATAATTTTAAGCATGTTCATAATCTGGGTATTAATTGCACGCGATTTTTAAATGAACACGAGCAAGGGCGAGTCTATAAAATAATGGATAGCTTAATAGAAAAAAATTGATTCCAAAGTTGGCAAAATAAAATGACACAACAAGACGTAATACAACTAAACGAACAAGAGGCACAGAACGCGCCCGCAACCCGTAAAAAACAAAACGCGGCGCAGCCTGTGCGCGTCGTTATCGTCGGTCATGTTGACCACGGAAAATCAACGCTCATCGGGCGTCTGCTCTATGACACAAATTCTTTGCCCGAAGGAAAGGTTGAAGAGTTGGAGGCCATCTGTAAACGCCGCGGCACAGATGTGATCGAATGGTCCTTCGTCCTCGATAGTTTCCAAGCAGAGCGCGATCAGGCCGTCACCATCGATTCCACACAAATCTGGTTCTCCACCGAGGAGCGCGATTACGTCATCATCGATGCGCCTGGTCACCGCGAATTTTTAAAAAACATGATCTCTGGCGCCGCCGCCGCCGACGCCGCCATCCTTGTGGTTGATGGCACAGAAGGCGTGCAAGAACAAACCCGCCGCCACGCTTATTTGCTCCATCTCCTCGGCCTCAAACAAGTGGCTGTTGTGATCAACAAAATGGACATGGTGGAGGATTCGGAAAAAACATTCAAAGACGTATCCGAGCAAGTGAAAACCTATCTCGCCTCCATCGGCCTAACCCCGCGCTTCATCGTGCCCATTTCCGCGCGTCACGGCGACATGATCGCTGGGCGTAGTGAAGCCATGGGCTGGTACAAAGATAAAAACCTGATCGACGTCCTCGACAGTTTCGAAATCGCACCGCCGCCCGCCGCCCTTCCGCTCAGATTTCCCGTTCAAGACGTCTACCGCTTCGAAGAAAAACGCGTCATCGTCGGGCGTGTGGAAACAGGCATCTTGCGCAAGGGCGATGAAATCCTATTCTCTCCCACAAATGAGAGCGCAACGGTCACCTCCATTGAGGTCTGGCCAGAGAACAAAGGCAAGGTTGAAGCCCATCCCGGCGAGGCCATCGGCATCACGCTCGATCAGCGCCTGTTCGTAGAGCGCGGGCATATCGGCTCCCACATCGAAAATCCGCCAATGCTTTCGAACGTGTTCCGCGCGCGGCTCTTCTGGCTTGCACACAAACCGCTCAAGGTCGGGAATTCCTACAAAATTCGCTATGGCACGCACGAGGCGATGGTGTCTGTACAATCCATCGACAAAGTCATCGACACCCAAGACCTTGCCGACACCTCCTCAAACGCCGAAGTCGCCCGCAACGCGGTTGCCGAAGTCACCTTCCGCGCGCGCGATCTCCTGCCCGTTGACCCATATACAGATAACGAACGCCTAGGTCGTTTGGTCGTCTATGAAGGCTACGACATCGTTGGCGGCGGCGCATTAAGCATGGAAGGCTACGCCGATCAACGCAGCGAAAAACCAAAGGCGCAAAACATTGACTGGGTCGATCACATCATCTCCCCCGACGAGCGCGCAAAAGCCAACGGTCACAAGGGGGGGGTGTTTTGGCTCACAGGCCTTTCGGGCGCGGGGAAAACAACGCTCGCCATGGCAGCGGAAAAGGCATTGTTCGAGAAAGGGATCAATATCGTCGTCCTAGACAGCGGAAACGTGCGCAAAGGCATCAACAAAGATTTAGGCTTCGCCCCCAAAGACCGTGCCGAGAACATCCGCCGCGTCGGTCACATCGCCGAATTAATGGCAAGCTCGGGGCAAGTCGTAATCACCGCCTTCATCTCTCCCTACAGATCAGATCGCCGCCTTGTCCGCGACCGCGCAAGAGCGCATTTCCACGAAATTGCTGTAACCGCAGACCTTGAAACCTGCGAAGAGCGCGATGAAACGGGATTATACAAAAAAGCCAGAACGGGCGAGATAAAGGCATTAACAGGCTTATCTAACAACGCGCCGTACGAATCGCCCGAAAATCCTGAGCTAATCATCGACACAAACAACAACAGCATTGATTTCTGTGTGAAACAACTCGTAGAATACATAGAAAGTCAAATCGCGCTGGGCGATATGACAGGTCAAGCCAAGGAACAATCACTCGATTATGTCGTCTAAACTCCTATCCCACCGAAAAGCGCTCTGTAACCAAGTCAGGCGCGTAGCGGTAGAGGCAGGGGAATTAGTGCTGGAATATTTTGACGGCGTACGTGTGTGCAAAACATCAGAAAAGGGCGACGGCTCACCCGTAACATGCGCCGATCAGGATGCAGAAGCTCTCATTGAAAAAAAACTGAACGCCATTCTTCCAGATATCCCCTTTATCGGCGAGGAGGGCTATGAAACAGGTAAACGCCCAGATCTAAATCAAAGTGATTATTTCTGGCTCGTAGATGCACTCGATGGAACTCGCGCTTTTGTAAAGGGGCAAGGTGAATTCACGGTCAATATCGCACTAATTCATAAAGGCTCACCCGTGATTGGCGCAATTTACGCACCTGAAAAAGGAGAGCTATATTCAGCCTTCATCGAAGAAAATGGAGACGCCCAGGCAACCCGTTACATCGAAGACACAGAAAACGAAAAGGTAATCCGCACCCGCAAAATGCCGCATAAGGGCCTGACGATCACAACAGGCGGCACGCACGGGCAGGGGCAGAAATACCAAGGCTTGCTCGAATCCTTGAAGGTCGAAAAAATCGTGCGTCAATCTAGCTCTCTAAAAATTTGTGCTATTGCAAACGGTAAGGCCGACCTATACCCCCGTTTCGGTGCGATTTGCGAATGGGACATCGCCGCCGGCCATGCAATTTTGAAGGCCGCAGGCGGGGATATAAAAGACATGAACGGCCAAACAATAATCTACACGGGCACGCGCGAAAAAATGCTCCTCCCCGATTTCATTGCAGGCACGGACGAATTTTTCCAGCATTTCTAAAGAAACTTGTCCTCTTAAGATAAATAGGGCTATACTATCTCCATGAAAAAAATACTAGTCATTTTGCCCGTCATCGCCCTTGTAGCGCTAGCAATTACAATGATCAACGCATCAACTGTAACCACCTCTTACGCCGCCGAGTCCAAAGACACCACAGCAAAAAAAATTAGACTTGATGACCTGTCCCCAAGAGAAAAAAGAGAGATCGAATCGATCACGGGCAGGAAAGTTGAAGACCTAACAAGAGAAGAAATCGAAGACATTGAAAACGTAACGCTTGATGATCTAAGGCGCGCAAGAAAAAAGTTAGATGAAGACGCAAAAAGGCAAAGAGGAAATGAGCCTCCACCGCTAACAGGTTCAAATTTTCCACCCGTCTCTCCTGAGCTTTTCAAAGAATATGATGTCGAAGAGCTTGCTTTTGCCAAAGGCAAAGAGGGCTGCGGAATGAAATTATCTTTATTCTACGTGGCATCAAAACAGTATGAAAATGGCGAATCACTTGATGACATGTCGGACTCAAAAATCATGGAGCCCCTGTTCGAAAAATTCATAACCGCTATAAAGGAAAAAGGCGCTGAGCAAGCAAATCTGGATAACCTGAAAGAATATGAAGCATGCGTCGCAAAATATGAAGATGACGCAGACCCCAGATCAAAGCGACACGATGCCTGTTCACAGTTAAACTCTATTGTCATGGACAGTATTGGGTCGATTAAGAAAAGAGAAAAAGCAGGCACGGTGATCTCTCGTTACGAAAGAACCAAGATCGATCTATCGCAAACAGCCTATAAAGATATAGAAGACCCGGTACCACTCTTTATTGGCAAACTATACATGGCCGCAGAAAAAGGAGGCATAAAAAACGCCTCTGCCTTGGCCTCATCAATTACAATTGGCTGTGTGAATTAATGTAAACAGGGTTCTATTGTCATATTGGTGTATTAAACTTGCATAATAGTGATCAATAGTATAAGAAATGCATAAATAAAAACGATAGGGAAATTATAAGAATGTCATTATCCGCACCAAATTCTAGAAAATTACAAGCCGCAGCATTATCAGCGCTATTAGTAGCCGCCGCGCCCATGGCCGCTTCTGCTGAGACTCCCAATGCAAATGCAACAAACAATAACAGTATCCATTATGAAGTATCTGGAGGAATTCCTGGCCTTTCAGCCGCCGACAGGTCATTAGAATATCGTTTAATCGAAGACGATAGATATCAAACACCTGAATGGGCGCAAGAAACAGGCGTTAATCGTGCTGGTATTATACAAGTTCCCGTAACAGTGGAAGAAATGGAGATAATTGCAAGGCAGCACGCAGACGAAGGCAAAGCATTTTTGGCTGTCGGTGTTGTTGTTGATCCAAAAGGTCATACGATCAAAGGCGCGTTACAGGAAATACAAGATAGGCATGTCGCTGATTACGCTCAAGCACGTGCGAGCGGCGAAATCAAAACTCAAAAAGACCATAATGATCGCATAGAAGCCATGCAAAACGAACAGCATGAATATAGAGTTCAGCATTTTCACGGTATTAATGCTCTTTTAAAGGGCGTAAGGCAAGACGTTAATGACATCATTATGCATGGAATCCTTAACCCAAGCTATCCTGATAAAAGTGACAATACCCACCTAGTCCCCCCGTTAGCACGTGAACACGGTGCACAAATCTATTCAATTTATCCCGTAATATATGAACCTGGAATGGGCATAAGATCTGACTTGGACTCTCAAGGTCTGGACGTTGTGAACAGAAACATGCAAGTTGGTGATCCGATTGTTGTTATCAATGACCATCAAATAATAAATTTTGATTTAGGAAAAGCTGGTCAAGGGGATGAAAAACTAGGCTTAGCATACAGATTATTCTCTGATTTTGAATCAGGCATGCATACTATGACGGCGGAAGAGTTTGAGCTTAGATCACAACAACATAGTCACAATCCGGGTTCAGCTAGCCAGATTGCTGACAATGGGCGTAGTTCACAGGAAGAACTCGACCCAGGCTAGAATAAACATTAAACAAAGTATAATAAAGCGCTAAAAATTATTTACACGGCCATAGTTGCTAAAGTTTTCGGTGGGTCTTGTTCTTGGGGCTGAGAGCCATCTAATGGCGTTTCAGCGTGAGCAATATCAAGAGATCCCGCCTGTGGTGCAATTGTTGTTGGGGCAACATTGGGCGCGACAGCTGCAAATTTTGCAGTAATAACACTCGAATTATCTTCCGATCCAGCATAAGACCCATAAGAGCGCTGCCCGCTCACGAGAGGCTGAACTTGCTCAGAAGCTTCAGAAGAAATACCATCATATCCAAAAGGGGCAGAAGCTTGATTATCTGCGAACATGTGTGTTGGAGCTTCAAATACAGGAAAACCTCCAAACAAATCATCGCTTGAAGTATTAGCCTCTAGCATCGCCATCATAGGAGCAGGCTCAACGATCGCGGGAATTGGATCATCCGGGGCTCCAACTAAAACAACGGAACTGTTTAGAGCTGGCTCTGAAGCAGCAAAGACACCATCATTTTCGGTCTGCGCTCGAATTTCAGCGACGCGTGATTCAAGGGCTGCCGTTTCTTCTGCGGTACGAGCTTTGGAAACCGCCCCAGAATAAGTAACAGAAGATGAGTTATCAAGATCAGGATTATCACGTTTAATCTGGTTTATTTTTTCCTGAGTTTCGCGAATATCTTGAATTGCTTGATCTTTCTCAATTTCCTGCTGATCTTGCGCACGAACGGCATTACTCGATGCCTCATCGGCATTAACAATCTTGCCAGATGAATCCGTTTGAACCCCAAGATCAACACCTTGCCCCTGCAAACCGGAATTAATCGTGTTCAGGCGCGCCCGCAACGCTTGCCCTTCTTCGGTATCATCGTTCAACGCATTATGCGCAAGAATTTCGCGTGCTTCCTTCAGCTTTGAGATGTTGTCATCAATCTGCACGATTTTCTTTTCAAGCTTTGCAATCCGCTCATTGAGATCGGCAAGTTGCTGCCTGAGAATCTCTTGCTGGCTAAGGCGAATATACGCACGCTCTGATTTTTTACGCTCGGCCCGCCCGTAAGCATCGTCTTGAATCCCCATTTTAAGGCGACCAGTGCCCGTAACAATATTGGGGTCGCCATCGGTATTATCGGCGGCTGAACTATTTTGCTCAAACCCTGTCTCTTTAACAGAGTAACCATGAACATGGTGATTGACACCGCCTTCAACAAAAGCTGTTTTATCAATATGAAGCTGTGCAATTTCATCTGGGTGTTGCGCCAGATGGCCAAGGCTTTGATCTGCACGA
>CAYGSA010000005.1:28656-35468 GCA_964352375.1 uncultured Micavibrio sp. | reverse complement strand
TCCAGCCGATCCACTAGATGTAAACTGATGTATAAGCTTAGGCCCATCGCTTTCACGAGGCGGATGATTTAACGCTATGACGTTCGCGAGTCCCACGACATTACTCTCTTTCAGTACTTAGCGCGCAGCATCCCCCACGGATACAAGAAGGCCAAGATAAACCCTGTTATCAATTCTTTAATGTAGGAAAGTGCGTAGATTCTTATTATTTTTATAATCTAACACACACAATCAAAACCCCATAAAACTGGAGATTTTGACTCCTCCCTGTCAACAAGCCGTCGAGATTTTTTCTTCTTTAACCTGATAACGAACAAACTCTACGCCTTTTAAAAAACAAATGCAAACTTTTTATAAAATTTTTGTAATTAAAATTAAAAGCTCTAAGGTATTACACTGTAATGATAATCATAAAAATTATGAAATATAAGTTGTTTGTAATAGATAACATATAGACGCTTGGCTAATTTCTTTGTAGCGTGTGCACAAGGAAAGAAAATATGCGCATTTTATATCTCGGTAACGCCCAAGGTTTCGTAAATGGAGCCAAATACTACTTCACCCCGCAAAAACTTATTAATGGCTTTACGCGCATTGGGCATAACGTGTATGTCTTCTCCGATCGTGATTACGCACGCTATTCGAATATTTTCCGCTCCCAAAAGCGCGGCAAAGACAAGATGAATGCCAAGGTCATAGAGCTTGCAAAAGAATATCAGCCCCACCTCATCGTGCTCGGTCATTGTAAAAACATCACAAATGAAACACTGAGTAAGATTCGGACAGAACTCCCAGACGTGAAAATGCTCTATCGCAATGTCGATCCGCTCAGCTCCCCACAAAATATGGGTGATATCGAACAACGCGTCGGCCAAGTCGAGGGCATGTTCATCACAACGGCAGGGGAGCGCCTGAAGCAATTCACGAATAATTTTGGCGGCGTTTACTTCATGCCAAACCCAGTGGACCCGGCGCTCGAAACCAAGCGCGCATTTGAAAACAAAGACGCCGACATAGATTTCCTGTTCCTCGCAAGCTACCTGCGTGATCAACATGACCACAGACATATAACTGCGAAATATCTACTTAAGCACCAAGAGGGCTTACAAATCCATATTGGCGGCGCAGGAATCAACGAAAACCGCGTATACGGCGCGGAGTATTACCGCCTGCTAAACCGCGCAAAAATGGGACTATGCATGAACAAGGTTGACGATCATTATCTCTACGCCTCAGGCCGCATGAGTCAGTATATGGCCTCTGGTGTCTGCGCCTTTATCCCTCAAGGATCGCAATTCGAAGATGTGCTGGGGCAGGGCGCATTCATAAGCTTCAACGGCAACGATGAACTCATTGATAAGATTAAATATTACCACGAAAACGATGCACAGCGAATCGAAACCGCAAAAACAGGTCACACCCGCGTTCATGATATCTTCCACGTCGATAAAGTTTGCCAATATATGATCGAGCGTGTTTTCGACAAGCCCCTCTCTCAAGAGTACATCTGGCCTACAGAGCGTTACTAAAATATGCGCATCATCCTCCTCGATTGTATAACAACGCCCTATAACGGAAAAATCGTTCGTGAAAAAGCAATAGGCGGGATCGCAACCTGCACAGCGTGCCTGGCAGAAGCATTGGCAAAAACAGGCCATGACGTAACGGTTCTAAATAACCTCGAAGCGCTTCAAAATGGCGAACATTTCGGTGTAAAATGGCACAATGAAAATACAATCGATCCCACCCAAGCCTTCGACATAGCTATCGCAAATAATGACGCAAAATTATTCGATACGGTGAAGGCAAAACACCACGTCATATGGCTCCATAATCGAGTTCTTTTGGAAAAAACAATCAGAAAAGGGCGTTTACTCCCATTACTAAAATACAGGCCAACAGCAGTCTTCTTGGGCGAGAAGCAAAAAAAGAACACCCACATCCTGCATCCCTTCCGAAAAAGGCTCGTAATTGCCCACGGCTTGCCCGAAGCGTTCCTGCAACAGAACACCACGGAAACAGCCAAGCCAGCGCAGCAAGCACTCTATTGCTCCCAAGCTTATCGCGGTGTTGCAGAAATGATCGAGCTTTGGGTGAAATATATCCACCCCGAATGCCCCGACGCTGAGTTCAAAGCCTATATCGGCGATGAATTCCCTCAAGATCTTTCATCAAAAGGCATGTCACGCAAAGATCTCGCACGTGCAAATATAAGGATCATGCCCAAAGTCTCAAAAGCCGAGCTGGTAGAAGATCTGGAGCGCTCGCGCATGATGCTCTACCCCGGCCATAAGGATGAGACATTCTGCCTCGCCGCCGCGGAGGCCTCTGCGCTGGGCATACCAATCGTAACATATGGCCGCGGGTCATTATCAGAACGCGTGCAAAACAAAAAAAACGGCTTTGTTGTTGAGGATAAAAACCAAGAAGAATTTGCAAAAAAAGCAATAACCTTGTTTAAAGATGATCAGATATGGCAGCAAATGTCCCAAAACGCACAAGAGCAAAATCCATATCAATCATGGAATAAAATTGCGCAAATATGGGAAGAGAATGTTATTAAAGATTTTAAATAAAATCAAAACCCCCGAAGTGATTCTTGCACCCTTATTATGTGCTGTACTCGCGGGATTTTTCTTCCTCGAAACCGCACCGCACCGGATACTCCTCTATCTTGCAATTCTGCTCGGTCTATTCAGCATCCACAAAAACAACGCATGGGATATCTTCAAAAACAAAGATTTACTCTGGCGTTTAACAATAGCGTTCTTAGGGTTCACGGCCCTGTCGCTCCTATGGTCGCAAGGCATGGATATAGAGCGAATATGGCAAAAATTAAAACCAGTATTCTTCATTACAATCTCCATGGCCATAGCAATACATTTATTCCGCCAAAACCAAAGAAACTGGGCCGTTGCACTAGAAGTCTTCATCAGCGCGGCGATCATAAGTGGTATCTGTCTTTTGCTGATAAAATACGAAGATATTATAATGGCGTATACAATTGAAGATCCTCAATTTATTTGGCGCTTGGAAGGTTTTGGTCGCGTGAATAATGAGAATATAGCAGGCCTTTTATACGCCGCCGCCGCACTAATAGCTCTGTCAATAAAGGGCGACTTTATCAAGCGATACGCAAACAAAAAAATCCGCATTTTAATCTTTATATTCCTTTCATTCATCGTCTTTTTAACCCTGTCTCGTGGCGCAATACTCAGCTTTATTGCCGTCTCGACAATGATGATTTTTGTGCATGCAACAAAATCCGTCCAAACATCAAACATCAAAAAAATTATAGCTCTCGCAATTGTGGGCGGAATAGGGGGGGTAATTTTTCTGAGCGTCGCCCTGCCTGACGTCACAACTTACATGATCGAGCGCGGGTCAACAGGCCGCCTGCAAATATGGCAAATCGCATGGAATAACGCTCTTCAAAGTCCAATTTACGGGCAGGGCATCGGCACGAAATATATATACGAAGTGTACGACAAAATGCCCATTGTCGTTGGGCACGCGCACAACCTATATTTATCCATATTCCTGCAAACAGGCGCGATCGGCTTTATCTTGTTTCTCTCTATCATAATCCTTGCCATGAGGCGCGCATACACCGAAGCACGCCAAAATTGCCCCGCAGCACTCATTATGCTGTCATTCGGTTTGGTGTTTGGCTTGGTGGATTTGGGTGGCTATTATACCAATCTGGGTGCGACATGGATTGTCTTTTGGCTGCCCCTCGCGTTCATCATTCATAAGCGCTCACAAAAAAACACATAAACTTTCCAAGGATTCTTTTGGGCGCGTCGTCTTATTGATATAGGATGTAAAAACGCATCCAGCATAACAACGGTTTAACGTATGAGTGACGCCCGCACAGAGGCAGAAGATCAAAAACGTATGAAAAACGCGCAGCGCGGCGATGCTGCAGCGTTCGAATCGCTTGTGAACGACTATTACGAGGTGATGTTCAAAATGGCATATAAATATTGCGGCAATCAAAGAGACGCCGAAGATATAACCCAGGAGGCCTGCATCAAACTCGCGCGCAGTATTGATAAATTCCACGGCAAATCAAAATTCACCAGCTGGCTTTATGTTCTGGTGATCAATACGGCGAAAGACTGGTTCAAATCTCAAAACCGCCACCCCGAAGGCACAGACCATCTGGAGCAAACAGTGCAAATTAATGAAAACGCCGAAGATAAACTCTACGCCGCGCAGGTCTGGGAACAAGTCCATAAACTTCCCGAAGATCAAAAAGAATCAATCCTCATGGTGATGGGGCAGGGGCTAAGTCACGCCGAGGCAGCCACTGCCGCAGGGGTAAAAGAAAGCACAATCTCTTGGCGCATCCATGAGGCGCGCAAAAAACTAGAAGCTCTCTTTAGAAAGGAGGAGCGCTATGGATCATAATGATAAATTAGATAAAATTCTGCGCGAAGATAACGCGCCAAGCATTGACGTAAACGCTCGTAAACGTGCGGTTAATATAGCTATGGCGGAATTCAAAACCGCGCAAAATGAAAAAACTTCAAAAAAATCCCAAGGATTTAATCTCTTCTCTCGTCTTATGGGTAAATCAACACTCATGAGAGGAAAAAACACAATGGAAACGAAAACAAAAAAGAAATTTATGTATGGCGGCATGGCCACGGCAATGGTCGTCGTGCTGGCCGTTGGCATTAGTTCACAACAACTGCAAGACGCAGTGCAAAGATTTGATAATCAATCGCCATCAGTCTTACCGCCAGGTTCTGAAATAACCCAAGTCCCCAGCACCGACGGAGCCGCAGTTCCCCAAGCTTACACAGACGCCGTTGAGCAAGTGAATGAAGAAACACTCGCCCGCGCAATAAAGAATGGTCAGTCCGCAATTCCTGTACCAATCGAAGCACCAGAAACACGATTAGAAGTGCCTGAAGTTAAGCAATCCCCAGATCCATTAGTAAGATGGCGTCATCTTCGAGATGAACGTCCATCTGAAAATTGGACATCAGAAGTAAAAACCGTTCAGCAAATTAACGAAGAAGCTAAAGCTTTGAAAAGCTGGAGAGAAAAACAAGAAAAACGGCTTGAACAAGCACTTAAAAGCCCTGAGAAAGCTAAAGAAGTAGGTTTAGAACCAGTAATTGTTCAATCCAAAGACAAAGCAGCAAAAAAGAACGAACTGTTCAACCGCCAGAATAATAATGTTGTCGGTGACGCTACACGATCCCCACAATCACCACCTGTTATGGCAGAAGCCGAGGCGATGGACGATATGGCGGAACCGCTTAATCAGTGGGTGCGTCCGCCGCAAGACGTGGTGACAATGCGCGAACAAAACCGCGACCAGTTCGAAAAATTCGTACCCAATCCGTTCAAACAAGTTAGCGCCGAGCCTGTCTCCACCTTCTCATCCGATGTAGACACGGCAAGCTACAGCTTCGTACGCAAAACAATCAACAGCGGACGCCTCCCAAGCCCGGACGCGGTGCGCGTAGAAGAAATGATAAACTATTTCAACTACAACTACCCGCAGGCGAGAGATCAATCACAACCTTTCCAACCAACGGTAACCGTGACCGACAGCCCATGGGCAGAGGGCCGCAAACTGATGCATATAGGAATCAAAGGCTATGAACTCGACAAAGCCTCGCTGCGCAGTAACCTTGTATTCTTGCTCGATGTCTCTGGGTCAATGAACAGCCGCGATAAACTCCCGCTCGTGAAATCATCCATGAAGATGCTCCTCGATAGCCTCCACCCCGATGACACAGTCTCTATCGTGACTTACGCGGGATCAACGGGCGTTGTTCTCCCACCAACAAAAGCGCGAAACAGCGTAACAATCATCAACGCGATGAACAACCTGCGCGCAGGCGGCGGAACAGCAGGCGCGGCAGGCATAGAGCTTGCCTATCAACAAGCCGAGCAGAACTTTAGCGAAAACGCTGTAAACCGCGTGATCCTTGCAACGGATGGTGACTTTAATGTCGGCATCACAAACAAGGACGAGCTAAAACGCTACGTTGAGCGCAAACGCGAAAAGGGCATCTTCCTCTCTGTACTAGGGTTTGGTCAGGGCAACTATAATGACCACATGATGCAAACCCTCGCGCAAAACGGAAACGGCGTCGCAGCCTATATCGACACACTAAGCGAAGCCCGCAAAGTCTTGGTCGAAGAAGCAAGCTCCGCATTATTCCCAATCGCAAAGGACGTGAAATTCCAGGTGGAATTCAACCCTGCGGCGGTCGCGGAATATCGTTTGATCGGTTATGAAACACGCGCCTTAAAACGTGAAGATTTCAACAACGATAAAATCGACGCTGGCGATATCGGCGCAGGCCACACAGTGACGGCAATCTATGAATTCGTTCCCGTTGGCTCAAGCGCACGCACAATCGATCCACTTCGTTATGGCGCTCAAAAAGAAGCAATTATCGCACCAGAGCCTGCAAGCGAGTACGCCTTCCTAAAAATGCGCTACAAACTGCCCATGGAAAACACCAGCAAGCTGATCACAACACCCGTAAAGGTTGGTTCAGATGAAATGAACACAGATACAGCTTTCGCAACCGCCGTCGCGGCTTTTGGTCAAATGCTGAAGGGCGCTCAGTACACAGGTAACTTCTCGTACGATGATGTGATCGCTCTCGCACAATCCGGCAAAGGCGAAGACAAGTTCGGCTATCGCGCAGAGTTTATAAATTTAGTGCGCATGGCAAAATCCCTTTCACGGTAGCGCCAAAGTCCCCACAAATGCACTAAATTGAGGAGGCCTTAGCAATGCGGCCTCTTTTTGTTGGCTTTTTTCCGCAATATAGAGT
>CAYGSA010000005.1:0-28646 GCA_964352375.1 uncultured Micavibrio sp. | reverse complement strand
ATATAGAGTAAACAGTCCGCTGAATTTAATAGTGATTTGTAATTATCGCAGATAAATACAAATTGTACCGAGCGACTGCGAGGCGCCCAAGAGGGCGGAAAAACTAAAACGGGACGGACGAAAAATGTCAGAAAGCTTAAGAAATATCGCGATTATCGCGCACGTTGACCACGGGAAAACAACCTTAATCGACTCGATCATGAAACAAAGCGGTGCATTCCGCGAAAACGAAGCCGTCGATGTTTGCGTCATGGACTCAAACGACCTAGAGCGCGAGCGCGGAATCACCATTCTGGCGAAACCAACATCCGTTCAATGGGGCGACACACGCATCAACATCATCGACACCCCAGGCCACGCCGACTTTGGCGGAGAAGTCGAGCGTGTCCTCCACATGGCAGATGGCGTAATCTTGCTCACAGACGCCGCTGAAGGCCCAATGCCACAAACAAAATTCGTGCTTGGTAAGGCGCTAAAGCAAGGCCTAAAGCCAATCGTCATTATCAACAAAATTGACCGCGCTGACGGCCGCCCGGAAGAAGTCGTCGACGAAGTGTTCGACCTCTTCGTATCTTTGGACGCAACAGACGAGCAACTTGATTTCCCAATCTTATTCGCCTCAGGGCGTAGCGGCTGGTGTACACGTGAATTAGAAGACGAGCGCAAAGACCTACAGCCTCTTATCGATGTTGTCCTTGCGCACGTACCACCGCCAGTGGTCGACTATGAAAAACCATTCGCAATTCTTGCAACGCTTCTTGATTCTGACCCCTATCTTGGGCGCTGTCTAACAGGCCGTGTGATTCAAGGCCGCGCAAAAGTGAACGACACAGTCAAAGCGATTGATCTAAACGGAAATGTTGTTGAAAATGGTCGCCTTACAAAACTGCTGACATTTGATGGCACAGAGCGCGTTCCTGTAAAAGAAGTCAAGGCAGGTGATATTATCTGTATCGCAGGCCTGTCAAAAACATCAGTGTCCGACACAATTTGTGACCCAGCCGTAACCGAAGCCGTGCAATCAACACCAATCGATCCTGCAACAATGTCGGTCACAATTTCAGTGAACGACTCGCCTTTCGCTGGTCAAGAGGGAACAAAAGTAACCTCCACAATGATCCGCCAGCGCCTTCTTGCAGAAGCCGAAGTCAACGTGGCCATTACATTTAAAGAAAGCGAAGATCGCGACTCATTTGAAATTGGCGGAAGAGGAGAACTCCAACTCGGCGTTCTGATTGAAACAATGCGCCGTGAAGGCTTTGAGATGACAGTCTCACGCCCTAAAGTGCTGTTCCAAGAAGACGAAAACGGCAACAAGCTAGAGCCAATCGAAGAAGTCACAATCGATGTGGATGAGGAGTACTCATCAACTGTCGTAGACAAAATGAACCGCCGCAAGGCCGAAATGACAGACATGCGCTCATCCGGCGTTGGCAAAACCCGCATCACGTTCCTTGCACCATCGCGAGGGCTGATCGGATATCAAAGTGCATTCATGACAGACACACGTGGAACGGGCGTGATGAACCGAATTTTCCATTCCTACGCGCCCTATAAAGGGGACATCGGACAACGTCGTCACGGTGCCCTGATTTCAACAGATACAGGATCTGCTGTCGCATTTGCAATTTTCAACCTTCAAGATCGCGGCGTGATGTTCATCGAGCACCAAACACCGGTTTATGCAGGGATGATCGTGGGCGAACATAACCGTGAAAACGACCTTGAAATCAATGTTCTTAAGGGTAAAAAACTCACCAATATGCGGGCCTCTGGAACGGATGATGCAACGATCCTTGTTCCCCCCCGCAAAATGAGCCTTGAAGACATGATGTCTTACATTAATGACGATGAGCTAATGGAAGTCACGCCTGGGTCTATGCGTTTACGCAAAAAGCATCTGTGCCCTCATGAGCGTAAAAAAGCCAGCCGTTCATCCGCGGCATGACAATAAAGTGTGCATAAAATATACGTTTTTTCTTGTGCAGGGCATATGAAGCTGCAAAGATTAAAGATATTTTTTGCAAAAGGGAGATTGTGTGTTCAATGAAATTGATGGCCCTGTTGTATCAGTTAAGCCAACCATAGAAACAAATGTAAAAGACAAAGTTCAAAGGCTGGTCCGACATTGTTCAAAATATCAAGGATCCAATAACCGCAAAGCTGTATTCCAACTTATAAACACACTTGTCCCATTTTTAGCGATCTGGAGCGTGATGATAGCCAGTTTTTCAAGCGCGTACTGGTTAACCGCACTTTTAACTATTCCTGCTGCTTTTCTGCTTGTACGTATCTTTATCATTCAGCATGACTGCGGGCACGGATCATTCTTTTCAAAGCGCAAATGGAATAACCGTTTGGGCCGCGCGATGAGCGCCTTGACGTGGACTCCATATGATTTTTGGCGTAAAACTCACAATATGCATCATGCAAGCTCTGGTAATCTCGATAATCGGGGCTTTGGCTCTGTGGAAACAATAACGATCAAAGAATACGAAGCGCTGTCTCCGAAATTAAAATTTTGGTATCGAGTCTATCGTAATCCGTACCTTATGCTGCTGCTCGGAACGCCGTTTTTCATCATCATCGGCCAGCGCATCCCAAAGGCAGAGCCGTTCCCATTTTACAAAGTTAAAAAAACCGTAAGCTCCAAACAAATTTGGAAAAGCGTCATAGGCTCAAATCTCGGGCTTGTCGGGTTTTACGGCGCCCTTTGCCTTGCCTTTGGCGTTGCTCCTGTAATGTTAACCATGTTGCCTATTGTGATCGTGACGGCATGGATCGGTGGCTGGTTGTTCTATATCCAGCATCAATTCGAAGATGCGCATTGGGAACAAAAAGAAGACTGGAACCACCAAGAGGCCGCCGTGATGGGCAGTTCATTCTATGACCTCAACTCAGTTCTTCAATGGCTGACAGGGAATATAGGCCTTCATCACATCCATCACCTGAATGCGAAAATCCCAAACTACAATTTACAAAAATGTATGGATGATTGCCCTGAGCTTAAAACCCTCAACCGAATCCGCCTGCTCGAAAGCTTCAAATACGCGCACCTTGCTCTATGGGATGAAGACAATAAAAAGATGATCAGGTTTGGGCAAATACAATCTTAGGCTTTGGATTTAATATCCTCAAGCTCCAACCAACGAAGTTCTTTCTCGTCCAGTGCATCTTGCAGCTCAGGCAAGCGCATAGACGCGCTCATGAACGTATCGGCATCACTCAGATAAAGCTCAGGATCTGCTAACAAATCTTCAAGCTTCGCGATATCTTTTTCAAGTTTTTTAATCTCTTTCGGCAACTGATCAAGCTCACGTTTTTGGTTAAACCCAAATGTATTTTTCTTGTCATTCTGAGGCGAGGCCGCAGAAACTGGCTTCCTGCTTTTAGATCCTTCGCGACTCTCAGGATGACACTCTGTCTGCGTCTTCTTCCACGCAATATAATCACTGTAGCCGCCTACAATCCCCTCAACGACCGCGTCACCTTCAAACACCAGCATCTTTGTTACAACCTGATCCAAAAAATCCCGATCATGGGAGACAACAAACAACGTCCCATCATAGCTCTTAAGCACGCCCGTCAGCATATCCAGCGTATCCATATCAAGATCATTCGTCGGCTCATCCAGAATAAGCATAGAGCCAGGATCAGCCAAAACCTTCGCCAACATAAGGCGGTTTTTCTGTCCTCCTGATAACGTCGAAACCTGCCGCCACGCATCCTCAGGGTCAAAAAGAAAGTCTTTCAAATACCCGCACACATGACGAGACTTGCCGCGCACGTCTAAATAATCTGCGCCCTCAGGACACAAATTATCCTTGAGCGATTTATCAGCCTTCAACATCGTACGGTTCTGATCAAAATAGCTAAAGCTCAAATCCTTCGCCATCTTGATACGCCCCAGATCAGGCTTTTCACTGCCCGTAAGCATCCTCAAAAACGTCGTTTTACCTGCTCCATTTTTTCCCAAAATGCCGATGCGGTCTTTGCGCTTGATCCGCATATTGAAATTATCCAGAATCTTTTTCTCTCCATAGGATTTTCCTACATTGAAAAATTCCGCAACATTACGCGAAGACTCTTCTGCCGTAATCGGCGGCAATTCAATCATAGATGTCACACGCCGATAAGCTTTTTGATCCTTCTCAAATTCATTCCGCGCCTCGAATGCCTCGGCCTGACGGCGCACATTGCGTTTAACACGCGCCTTAACGCCCTTATTCGCCCAGGCTATCTCTTGTTCAACCTTCTTTGCGCGGTTATGAAGGGCACGGCCTTCCTGCGCCAGCATTTCCGCCGACCATTCCTGAAAATGGGCAAACCCTTGCGGCGCAACTTTCATCTCACCGCGATCCAGCCAAAACACACGATCTGTTGTGTTCGCCAAAAAACGTCGATCATGCGACACAATCAAAACCGCCCCGCGATAGGCGGCAATATAACTCTCCAGCCATTCAATCAGCTCCAGATCCATATGGTTTGTCGGCTCATCAAGCAGCAAGATATCTGGCTCCTCTACAAGCGCCCGAGCCAGTGCAGCGCGGCGGAGCTGCCCACCAGAGAGAGTATCTAGCCGATCATCAACATTCAAAAGCAGGGGCGCGATAACCATCTCAATGCGGTAATCAACGTCCCAGTCCTCAAGGTCATCCGACAACCCCTCAAACACAAAATCCCGCACTGTCTGACCAGGCTTAGGTTCAACATTCTGCTGCATATATCCTGTCGTGGTGCCAGGGAAAAGAAAGCGCGTCCCATCATCAATCTCACGATCGCCCGTGATAATGTTCATCAGCGTCGTTTTACCCGCGCCATTCTTACCAACCAGAGCAATCTTGCGCCCTGAATGGATGTGAAACGTCATGCCCTCAAAAAACGGTTTCCCCGCAATCAAGACACTCGCTTCTTCAACACTTAAAATAAGATCAGACATGCCTAGGATAGAACACTAATTCTCAATAGATTCAAGGGATTCTTGCTGCATTTTCTCATAGACATCAAACTCACTGTGCACAGCATGACCAAGCGCCGCTTCAAACTCCGCCTGAGAGGAGCGCGCAAACGCATCGTCACGATCTTTATCATGGGCATTAGAGGCAAAAATCCCTGCCGCGCTGACAGGCAAGAAATCCTCATATGTAATCGGCGTATAGGCCGTCTCGCCCGCCGCAGTTTTATAGGCTTGAAAATACGCTAATCCCTCGCGGCGCATATCTTCTGGGTCTGTAGGGAAAGACGATACAAATGCCTCGGTTAAAACGCGCATATACTCCGCCGCATTAGACCCGTCAGGGGCAGGGGGTATTGTATCGCGAACACGTCCTAAAATTTCATCATACAGCGCCCGCCCTTTAGGCGTCAGCGCTGCGCCGCGTTGCTCAATCTCTCCAAATCGCGCAGTATGCAAACCGTCTTCGCCTTCAAATTCCACCTTCTCAGTCAGCGCTTTAAACGACGTCTGACGCAGTAATATATTATGCGTCGGCGGCGGTCCTTCAATCACATTCTTTGCATCCATCCCGCGCGCAGGCATCTCCGCATGAATAACATCAATATCCAGCGTGCGCGGCGTCAGGTGATTGATATGCGGGCCCTTGAAACACACAATATCCGCCGCCCGCGGATCAGCATCCTTGAGCGCCTCATAAAAGCTTTTACCAACAGCGGCCTCTTCATGCCATTTGAAAGTATAAGTCGCCTGTTCAATAAAATTTTGCGCATCATCCTCACTCAAGCCACCTTGCGTCTCAGCCTTCTCAACCAAGTCTCTCAGGCGCGGCGTAAATATATCACGCGCCGCAAGAATCGCTTCCGACTTTGCACGTAGATCATCGTCTGTAATCAAATCAGTGCGCAGCAAGGAGGTGAACACACGAAACGGAGAGTTCGAAAGGCTTTGCGCATCCAAAGCGCGAAACGCTGTGGAATGCACAGGCACATTGGCCTGCGTTAAATCATAGTAACCTACAGCTTCCATACCCATAACACCAAACACACGTGACATCATCCGAAGCTCATTGGCTGCACCAAGACGAATCGCACCGTGGCGCTCCTCTGATATGCGGTCTAAATTATCGCTCTGCTCAAGTGCGTCATGCAAATCAACATTATCGCTCAAAACACGTGCATTCGTTTCGGCCACAAGATCAAGCAAAGTCCCATAAGCAGGCACTTCTTCTCGGTACATCACCGACATAGCACGCGAAAACCGCGCCCGTATTTCATCAGAAGGGATAAAACTACTACTCATATATAATCCTTCGTTTCATGTCATCCTGAGCGTATCTCAGGATCTATTCTAACTTTATTCTAAATGGATTCCAGCATGCGCTGGAATGACAAATAACCCTTTTATAGCAAACATTATTATACCATACTATTTAAAGATTATAACCAAGTAGGGCTACACATCATGCAAAAAGACGAGATATTTAAAAAACTTGGGCTTGATCCGCAACAAGGTGATCTGAACGTCTTCTCTCCTATTGATGGCGCAAAAATCGGCACTGTCCAAACTGACAGCGTGCAGGACGTCCAAGACAAAATCGCACACGCCGTCGAGGCCTTCAAACACTGGCGCACCGTCCCCGCGCCGCGCCGCGGCGAACTTGTCCGCATCCTCGGCAATATCCTGCGCGAGCATAAAGACCCCCTCGGCGCGCTCGTAGCGCTCGAATGTGGCAAAATCTACCAAGAGGGTCTGGGCGAAGTGCAAGAGATGATTGATATCTGCGATTTCGCAGTCGGCCTCTCGCGCCAGCTCTACGGCCTCACTATGCCCTCAGAGCGTCCCGGCCATAAAATGCGCGAAATCTGGCAACCGCTCGGCCCCACAGGCATCATCAGCGCCTTTAACTTCCCCGTCGCTGTGTGGTCATGGAACGCCGCCCTCGCGCTCGTCTGCGGAAATTCTCTGATCTGGAAACCCTCGGAAAAAACACCGCTAACCGCATTGGCGTGTCACAACTTACTACACAAAGCGATACAACAATTCGGCGATGACGCGCCGCAAGAGCTGCAACAACTCCTCATCGGAGAGCGCGATATTGGCGAAGCCATGGTTGATCACAAACGCGTCCCCCTCATCAGCGCGACAGGCTCAACCGCAATGGGCCGCGCCGTTGCCCCACGCGTGGCAGGGCGTTTCGGCAGATCAATCCTGGAGCTTGGCGGAAACAACGCCATCATCATCGCCCCAACCGCAGACCTCGATCTCGCCTTTCAAGGAATCGTCTTCGGCGCGGTCGGCACATGCGGGCAGCGCTGCACAACCACCCGCCGCATTTTCGTACACGCCGATATATACGACGATCTCATCCCGCGCATCAAAAAATCATATGAAGGCCTGCCGATTGGCAACCCCTTAGAGAAGGGCACACTCATCGGTCCACTCATCGACGAGCAATCATACCTTGCGATGGAGGATGCGCTAAATGCCGCAAATATGGATGGCGGAAAAATAACAGGCGGCGGGCGCACGCTTGAAAGTGAATACCCGAATGCCTTCTACGTCAAACCCGCAATCGTCGAAATGCCTGATGGCTCAAACATCGCCGAAGAAACCTTCGCGCCGATATTATATGTGTTCAAATACACCGAGATAAACGACGCAATAGCACGCCAAAACGCAGTGCCACAGGGCTTGAGCTCCGCCATATTTACCAACGACCTGCGCGAAGCAGAACTCTTCACCAGCGAAAGCGGCGCTGATTGCGGCCTCGCCAACGTAAATATTGGAACATCCGGCGCAGAAATCGGCGGCGCGTTCGGCGGAGAAAAAGAAACAGGCGGCGGCCGTGAAAGCGGATCAGACGCATGGAAAGGCTACATGCGCCGCATGACCTCCACTGTAAACTTTTCTGAAGATTTACCGCTCGCCCAAGGTATCCAATTCGATACTTCTAACGAATAAGACAAAAACATGAGGAAAAACGAATGATTAAATATATACTTTTTGCACTAATGTTAATAACTGCGCCCGTTCATGCAGCAGGCTTAGAGGTCGGACAGAAAGCGCCGGACTTTACGTTAGCCAATGCAAATGGGCATGAAAAAAGACTTTCTAAAATGCTCGAAAAAGGCCCGGTCATCCTTACATTTTATCGCGGCAGCTGGTGCCCATACTGCAATGATCAGCTCCACGCATATCAGGAAAACTTACAGAAAATTCAAGACATGGGTGCGCAGCTCGTCGCGATTTCTCCGGAAAAACCTGAAAGCATGGTTGATCAGGTTCTGATCAAAGACCTTGAATTTGAAGTGCTAAGCGATTCTGGAAACGACGTTATTCGTGCCTACGATCTTGTATGGTTTGCTGATGAAAAAACAATTGCAAAAACCAGTAAGTACGTAGAAAAGAAAACGGGAGAAACCTTAGCAAAGCGTAACGGACTGTCAGGCGCAGAACTTCCAATTCCTGGAACATTTGTAATCAATAACAAGGGTATCGTAACTTACGCCTTTGTGAACGAAGATTACAAAAAACGTGCTCCGATAAAAGATGTTTTAGCGGCCGTCGATGCACTTGCCAATATTGAGCCGGCATCGAAATAACTAACGAGACATTTTCTTAACAATCTCATCATAGCTCCGCTCAGAAAGAATATAATACTCGGGCGGGCTATGATCTAAAAACATCGTCAGCATGTTGTGCAATTTATAAGAAAGTGAACGCAATAAAATCTGCGCCTGCCAAGCTTCAGCATGATGAAGCCGGTCATGGGTATGATTAATGGTTTTAAAAAAATCCTTAATATAGAGACGCTTATCGGGATCTTTGAAACGTTTGAGAAACGTAACGTCATGATCATCTTCCTGCGAAATAAAGTCAAGATCTGTATCTGTTTTTCCAACATAATCAAAAAACATATCGAGCGTTTTCTCAATCCACAAAAGCCTCTGTGGTTTGATCGCATCCATCCATTTACGCCCTGACATGTAATCAGCATAAAGATACAACATAACAGACCCTGTAACGGCTTTGACCAAAACGTCCTGAATATCGGGCTGCAGTTCGTCTTTACAGCCATAAATTTCGTCATCAGTAAGCGTATTCAGGCGTGTTTTGATCTTCATAACATCGCCGTAAACATCAACCACCATAAACGACAAAGTAGGGCCGAGCTTACCGATATGCTCCAGAAGGCTCTCATATGCCAGAGTATTAAATTGCTTATAACCGGTAATTTTTAAACTTTTCTGTGTCTTTTGAGGACAGGAAATCTGAAAATACAAATCCATTAAATTATCAGCGTTATCAATCAGTTCCGAAGCAATAGCTGAGCTAAAACTCGCATTGTCTTCGCGCTTGGCCTGTCGCTCAACACGCCGCGTATAGGCTGCGTTCATCACAACACCTACAATGGTTGCAACCCCAATAAAAACACCACCAAGAACTGTTTTATACTCTTGAAGAACATCAACAAAATCCATAAATGCCACCTATGCTCGTAAAATATCGAGCCATTCTTTTTGTTGAGTGTTCAAACGCTCATCTGGCGTCATGACCGCGCCTTGAAGCGCCGTGCGGATATGGTCTGGCGTTTCAGAAATGCCATTTTCAAGAATTCTAAGAACAAGCTTTTTAATCTTGCCGATATTTTCATTATACACTGCAAAAACCGCTTCAACGCTTACATGCTCGTCAGGATCTTCGCGCCAGCAATCATAATCCGTTGCAATGGCAAGGGTCACATACCCCATCTGCGCTTCACGGGCGAGGAAGGATTCAGGCACATTCGTCATGCCAACAACATCGGCTTTAACGGCGCCCCGCAAGAAATTACTCTCCGCCTTTGTCCCTAAACGCGGCCCTTCAACACAGGCGTAAATCTTATCTGAGTGCAAAGGTAAGTCGATATCCTTCGCCGCTTTTAAAACATCATCTGCCAAAATAGGGCAGGTCGGCTCAGCCGTCGAAATATGTGCAGTCACGCCCTCACCAAAAAACGAGTTCTTGCGAAAGCCCCGCGTATGATCAAAATACTGCGATGCCAGTGCCAAATTACCTGGCGCAATTTCTTCCTGCAATGACCCGCTCGCAGAAATACTCAAAACCGTGCGCGCACCAAGCGATTTCAGCGCATAAATATTCGCGCGAAAATTAACCTCTGATGGTAAAAATTCATGGTTACGACCATGACGCGGTAAAAACAAAACTTTCGACCCAAACGCCTCACCTTCAACAATCGGCGCGGATGGCTTACCGAACGGCGTATCAATATCATGCTCCGCTACAACCGTAATTTCATCCAAAGCATAAAGACCTGAACCACCAATAATCGCGAGCATGTAATATTCCTTTTTCAGCCAAAGAGTGTGCGTTGGCTATAATCGCCAAAGCTTTCTCCTTCTTTAGCATCATTGGCGTATTCACCCAAGAGCTTATCGAGCGTCTCCAAAATTTCTGCCTCGTCCGCCTCTTCAAGGTAAACACTGTTCAGGCGCTCCCCCTCATAATCCCCGCCAAGACGCAGAACATATTTACCGGGGTTCTTCCCAACAAGCCCAATTTCCGCGGCATATGAACGACCACACCCATTCGGGCAGCCCGTAATACGCGTGGTGATAGGGCGATCAAGAATGCCATGCTTTTCCTGCAACGCTTCAAGTTTACCAGCAAACTCTGGCAAGTAACGTTGCCCCTCCGCCAACGCAAGCGGGCAAGTCGGCAGCGCAACACACGCCATCGCTTCACGGCGCGTTGCATTCATCGCCTCAATCGTAATGCCATGTTTAAACAAGATATCCTCAATCGTGCCTTTGTCTTTTTCGGCAACATAAGTCATCATCATGTTCTGATTAGCGGTCATACGGAATGCGCATAAACCCGTTTCCGCAAGCTCAATAAGGGCAGATTTAATATTATATCCATCCTCATCAACAACGCGCCCGCTTTCGACAAACGCTGTGTAATACCATTGCCCTTTGGCATCCCCAACCCAGCCAAACGGATCGCCGCGCGTTTCAAAGGCGGGCACATCGCGTAAGGGTTCGAATTTAAACCCAAGGCGCTTTTCTACTTCGCCAACAAAGAAATCAACGCCTAAACGATCCAGCGTATATTTAAGACGCGCAAGGTTGCGTTTCTCGCGGTTACCGTAATCACGTTGCACGGCCGCAATTTGCCAACAAACGTCCAGCGTTTTGTCTTTCGGGATAAAGCCGATCATATCGCCGCGCCGCGGATACGTGTTCTCATTCCCATGCGTCGCGCCAAGCCCTCCGCCAATAGACACATTAAACCCTTCAAAATGCTCACCCTCACCAACCGCAATCAGGCCGATATCATGCACATAGACATCAACGTCATTATGCGGCGGAATAGCGATCGCAATTTTAAACTTACGCGGAAGATAAATATCCTTATAGAGCGGATCTTCTTCTGTAGGCTCATCCTGTGGCAATTTCTCGCCATCCAACCAGATTTCCTTAAACGCGCCCGTGCGCGGCAGAAGGTGCTCACTAATCTTCACCGCATATTCATGCACCTCTGCATGGAAAGGCGCATACTCAGGGTTCGACCCCGTAATCACATTCCGGTTCACATCCCCGCACGCTGCAATCGCATCAAGCCCAAGCGCATCAAAATCCTTCATCGTCGGCTTCATCCGCGCTTTCACAACGCCGTGGAACTGCGCGGTCTGACGCGTGGTAATTTTAATCACACCGCTGGCCTTCTCATCACAGCTTTTCTGCAAACCTAGCCATTGCTCCGCTGTAACGTCGCCGCCTGGAATACGCAAACGGATCATAAATGAATACGCCCATTCCAGTTTTTTATCTTCCCGCTCTGTACGTCGGTCGCGGTTATCTTGAATGTAGGACCCATGGAACTTCACAAGTTGCTTACCGTATTCAGTCACATTGCCTGTCATGCTGTCATCCATCTGCTCGGCTAAGTCACCGCGCAAACCGCGGCTTCCCGTCTTAAAGCCTTCAACTTCCGATAGATTTTCTGGTTTGTTAATTTCATCAGCCATTAGTAAACATCCTTCAAGTAACGATCATTCTCTTCTAAATCCGCAAGCAATTCACGAGCCGCATCATTGGATATATTCTTTTCTTGCGCCAAAATATCAATCAACGCCTGATCAACATCCTTGCTCATCGGGTCTTTGTTCCCGCAAAGATAAATCGTTGCGCCGCCATCAATCCAGCTCACAACTTCTGATGCATTTTCACGCAAACGATCCTGCACATAAATTTTATGATCCTGATCCCGAGAGAACGCAAGGTCGATCTTGTTCAGCATCTCCGTCGCAACATGCTCTTGCCATTCCGTCTGATACAGGAAGTCACAATGCGCATGCTGATCCCCAAATAACAGCCAATTGCGCCCATCCGCGCCGCGCTCTGATCGCTCATAAACAAAAGAACGGAATGGCGCAATGCCTGTGCCCGGGCCAATCATAATGATGTCAGTGTCATCAGTGGGTAGGTTAAACATCTGGTTCTGATGAATATAGAACGTAATCTCGTCACCTTCTTTCACATCGGCCAGATACTTAGAGTATATCCCGTACCCCGTTGTGCCATCATCATTCGCATGCGTCGCAAGTGCCACCGTCAAATGCACTTCGCCTTCATGGTAACTCGGCGAGGACGCAATTGAATAAAGCCGCGGAGCAGGGTCACCGCCATTCTGATCTTCGGGAACAATAATTCCCGCCGCATCGCCGCAAGAATAAATAACACCCTCATCATCATACTCAATTTCGATGTGATAAGTTTCCTTATTGGAATCGATGTCGTTCAGATTTACAATTTCTTTGATTGTGCCTGTAATCGGCTCTAACCGCGTATAGCCGCGCCCCGTGCGAACGTCATGCGCATCCGCAACAACGCTGGCCACAGGCACAGCCTCAAGGCCGAACAGATCATCCATTGATTTAATGGTCTGCTCAATCCAGCTCGGCGTGTGCGATGCATAGTCAACATCAAACAAAGCATTATCCTGAAAACGTTTTCCTCCAAGACGCTCCAGCTCTTTGTCCAAATCCGTCGCCGCGCCGCAGAAAATCTCGTAAGAGGAATCCCCTAAACCCGCCACGGCATAATTCAAACCCGCAAGTGCACCATCGGGCGCTTCGCGAATAAGATCAAAAAACGGAACAGCGGCCTCTGGCGGGTCACCTTCACCGTGCGTACTGGCAATAAATATAGAAAGCACATCAGGCTTAATATCCTTAACCTTCAATCGGTTCACTGCAGAATTCTTAACCTTATACCCCGCCGCCTTAATCGCCTTCATCATTTGCAAAGAAAGGCCCTTTGAATTCCCTGTCTCCGTCGCAAAATAGAGCATTACGGGCGGCTTATTCGCCACTGGCTCTGCAACCGCGCTCGCTCCACCAACTTGCCCCTGCATATACCCCGCAAGCCAAACTTTCTGTTCATGCGAAGCCGAACCCAGAAGTTGATCTAATAATTTCTGCTGATCTTTGTTAATCATTTTAGGCGTTTATCCTTACCAGTTTACCATCGACCAACGAAGCAACGCATCGCGTTGTTCGTTTTAAACAAAATATGGTTGTTGAAATAATCATGCGTTTATCCTCACAAGCTTTCCATCAACCATATGCAAACCGCATTCTTGGTTCGCATCCTCTTGCTCCCACCACCAACGCCCCGCGCGCATATCCTCACCGTCCGCAACCGCGCGCGTGCAGGGCGCACAGCCAATCGATGGAAAACCTTTATCATGCAATTCGTTATAAGGAATCTCATTATGATGAACATAATCCCACAGCGTCTTATCATCAACGTCAATTAACGGATAAAATTTAAGAACGTCATGTCCCGCATCAAACTCCGCAATCGGCAAATCTTCACGGCTCTGGGAATGCGCGCGACGAAGCCCGCTAATCCAGACATCCACGCCTTTCAGGGCGCGCTGCAAAGGCTCTACTTTTCGTACGCGGCAACAATTTTTGCGGTTGTCTATGCTCTCAAAAAATCCGTTAATCCCCTGAAATTGAACCAAATCCTGCGCCGCTGCCGCATCAGGATAGAAGGTCTCTATATCAATATTTGGATATGTCTCTCGCGTCGCCTGCGCAACTTTGTGCGTTTCCTCAAACAACCGCCCCGTGTCTAACGTAAAAATACGAAACGGTAAATCTTGATCTGCGATCAAATGCGTAATGACCTGATCCTCATAGCTTAAACTCGTAGAGAAAGCGACAGAACCACAGAGAGTATGAAGTCGCTCCTGCCAAGGCACATCCTGCAATTTCAAAAGCTCTTCAAGCAACCTTCTTCTCCCGATCAACAGGTGGGAAATACGAACCCTTTTCGGCAGGTTCATCGCGCCATTGGTTGCTCTCTGCCCATCGCGCAACATCACCAACAATCAAAAGAGCAGGGGAGGCAAACTCTCGCGGCTCATAGGTGCCAATCGTATACGCATACTGCCTGTGCTGTTCCGTCGTGCCTTGCTCAATCACCAACATCGGCGTTTCACCCGTATACCCTAGCTCCATAAGCTTTTCGCACAAAAACGGATAATGCGGCGTGCTCATGTAAAACACAAAGGTCTCATTTTTCGCATACTTAATAGACTTCCAAAAATCATCATCCTGAATCATATCTTTATACAATGTAATAAACCTCACAGACAGCGCACCACCGCGCTCGGTGAGGGGAACGCCAGAATACGCCGCGCAGCCATTCGCCGCCGATATGCCGGGAACAATCTGATAGGGCACACCGACCTTTTGCGCAATCTCAATCTCTTCCGCTCCATGCGCATATATACCCGGATCGCCGCCTTTAAGGCGCACAACCACATCCCCTTTGCGCAAATGATCTTCAATCATCTGATCAATTTCAGCTTGTGTTTTGTGATGATGATCACGCGTTTTTCCGCAGAACACCTTCTCGGCATCTTTGCGCGCGTACTGCTCCAAAATCACCGGCGATACAAGGCGATCATACAAAATCAAATCCGCCTTCGACAGCAACCTAATCGCTTTAATTGTCATCAGCTCAGGATTACCCGGCCCCGCACCAACCAAATACAACGCGGCTTGTTTATGGTTCGGATAGGTCTCGATCATCGCATCAAACATCTTATCGGCCTTGGCACGGTTGCCTTCCAAAACCTCCTCTGCGATGGGCCCGTGATAAATATCTTCCCCAATCAAACGGCGCGGTTGAATCGTTGAAAGCCTCTCGCGCAATACGGCCTTTTTGTCGCCCATGAATTTAATCAAATTCGTAAAATTAATCGGCACCGCTTGCTCAATCGCATGCTTGACCATCCGCGCCAAAACAGGGGACACACCCGAAGAAGACACCGCAATTTGCAAACGCCCACGGCGGATCAGGGCAGGGAATATAAAATCACAAAGCGGCGGGTTATCAACCACATTCACCAAAATGCCGCGTTTATTACAATCTTTTGCAATGCGTGCATTCACGTCATCATCATCTGTGGCGGCAACGACAATCTTCCGCCCTTTTAGGTATTTCTTATGATACTTGCCCTTAGTCATTTTGAAATCATGCTTTTGACACAAAATCGTAACGGCTTCTTCGATATGCTCCGAGACAATATCAACCGTTGCACCAACACTCGCGAGCGCCTCCGTCTTCGCCGCAGCAATCTCTCCACCGCCAACCACAAGGATTGCACCATGCTTATCTGCATTCAAAAACAGCGGTGTGAAACTCATAAAATACCTCTCTTGATTTAATCACCATAAATAAACATTTTTATCTTGTAAATACATATTTTTTATGTGATATATGAAGAATGCAGTTCTTATCAAACAAACTTTATCTCGCACTAAACGCCGCGCTTTTTATAGCGTATAATGGCAACGAAGACAGCCCCGTAGCAGGCAGCGAAATCGTCGAGTATTGCGGCCTGAATAAACGAGCCCTTGAACCTGTATTACAAAAACTCTCTGGCGCTGGGCTGGTTGTATCGACCAAAGGCTCAAAAGGCGGCTATCATATGCCAAAGCCTGAAAAAGTGACGCTTAAGAACATCGTCGAAGCCTTCACAGAAACCTTAACGCCAAGCAAACATAATTTTGCGGGATACCATGATGTTCTCATGCCATCTATTCAAAAAGGGTATAATGGTTGGCTCGAAAGCCTATCGAAAATATCATTCGCAGATTTGTGTCAGGAGGCGCGCACAAAAGGCACGTTAAATTCAATAAAAGCACCTATACTAAACTACGCTATTTAACGCTTTCAATTCGCCGCAACGCTAAGTATGCTCAGGCGCATGAGAAAACTGCGTTTAACTTTAATCGGACTTTTAGGCCTGTCTTTATCGGGGTGTTTCACAAAAGCTGAACAGTCCTATGAAATTCGCGGCCTTGAAAAAGATACGCAAACACAGGAATTCCTCGAAACCGTTCTCACGACAAATACAAGTGCAGACATAGAAGCCATCATGCGTTCTCGCGGCTATTACAGCGCGGCAGTATCTCAGGAAGACAAAATAATAACCATAAAGCCAGGGGAGCGCACAAAAATTACAAAAATTACAGTGACACCTGAAAATTACAAAAATCTTTTAGATGGAATTAATACAGGCGATGCCCTCAATGCCGACACAGTTATAACTGCACAAAACGCGCTTTACAAAACAATTGCAAAGGACAGTTGCGCCTTTGATCTGGATGTCAGTCACGGCGTTATTTTTGACCCAGTAACGAAAGAAGCGGAACTCACATACTACGTTAAAGAGAGCAAAGACGCGAAGTTCGGCTCAGTCGTCTTCACTGGCACCAAAACCATCCAAAATAAATACATAGAACAACGCGCAAAATGGGAAGAGGGCGCATGCTACAAACGTGAAACAATTCGTAAAACGCGCCAGAACTTACTGGCAACAGGCCTTTTCGGGGCGGTCGATGTAAAAACACCAGACAAGCCTGAACGCGATGGCACGGTGCCCGTAGAGTTCGTTTTAAAAGAAGCCAAACATCGTACTGTCCGGGCTGGGCTGAGCTACTACACCGACGAAGGCCCGGGGGTTGTACTGGGATGGGAGCATCGCAACATTTTCGGCCAAGGCGAAAAGCTCGAAGCAGAACTGCGTGCAAACCTTTTAGAGCAAGCGCTGGAAACAAGCCTAACCAAGCCTTATTTCCAACGCGATGACCAAACATTGAAACTAAAGGCGCACATCACCCGCGAAGATACAGACGCTTACGAAAGTATTGGCGCGGGCACAGGGTTTAGTGTAAACCGCAATTTCACAAAGCAATTTAAAGGCAGCCTTGGCGCAGATCTGGAATTCACAAAAATCACAGAAGAAGATGAAGAGACAGAGGATTTTCTCATTCTCTCCCCCTTCGCGTCACTCGCCTATGATACACGCAACAACACACTCGACCCAACAAAGGGCATATTCTTAAACGCATCCTTCTCTCCTGCATTCGATATGCTGGGTGAGAGCGATCCGTATTTCAAAACACAAATCGGCGGCAGGGCATATTACCAAGCCCATGAACGCCTAACCCTCGCCACACGCCTAAAAGTTGGCTCAATCATTGGCGCATCAACCGAAAGTCTGCCCGCAACCGAGCGTTTCTTCGCTGGCGGCGGTGGATCAGTGCGGGGCTTTGGGTTTCAAGAGGTAGGCCCAGTTGATGAAGATGATGACCCTGAAGGTGGCCGTGCCGTCGTCGAAGGCTCGATCGAATTACGGTTCAAAGCAACTGAAAAAATGGGCGGAGTATTATTCATGGATTACGCCCAGATAAGCGAAGAAGCCACGCCAAATATTGATGATTTATCATACGCTGCGGGCGCTGGGCTAAGATATTACACTGATTTCGGGCCAATCAGGTTTGATGTCGGTGTACCGCTCAATAATGATGAAAACTTAGATGAGACTTTCCAATTCTACATCAGTATCGGACAGGCCTTTTGAGATGAAAAAAACCGCGCTTTTCATGCTCTGGCAACTCTCAATCGTGGTTGGAATATTGGTGATACTCTCCCTGATCGGCGTAAAGACAGTAGAGTGGCTGCACACAGAAAATGGCCAGAAATTCGTCACGAAACGCATCGCTGCACAGCTCGAAGGCAAAGGCGTTCGTTTGGATAAATTAACATACACTTATATCTCGACAGGCTTATACGAGGTGCAGGCAACTGGAATCGTTCAAGAACATCCATTCACGGCCAAAGCACATATAAAACCCCAAAAATTCAAAATAGACATAGAGAACATAACAACAAACTTACCAGAACTAAAGGTCAACGGTGCACTGAGCTATAGCTACGGCAATAGTTTCGTGACCGGAACATTAATCGGAACCTTAAACAGTCTCAATCCTTATCAAACAGGCCATGACCTATCGCCACTCGGTTTTACTGTGAATTTACAGTCCGATAACAAAATTCTCATCACTGCAAATACTGCAGAATATAACAAGAAAGAGTCAAACATCGCTCTTCGTGATATTGCATTTAAGGGTATGTTTCAAAACGATGTACTGACAATTGATGCCCTGACGGTTAACGACCATAAAGAAGGAACTTTTTCTTTGTACGGCACAATTGACGCCAAAGCCCAAAACGTTGACATCAAAGCCATAATTAAAAACTTCTCACCAAATATTATATACACAAAAGGCAGGGTCAACGCTGATATTCACTTTCATGGAAAGCCTGAGGACTTCAAGCTAACAGGAGAAATCAATCCCCAAAAAGTAACAATCACCGTGCCGGATGAATTTGAAGCAGCACCGCAATATACTAAAAAGGAAGAAAAAGACGAAAATACAGCGCTTGAATTCGCAAAAACAGTGAAGCTTGATTTAAAAATAAACGCGCCAAAACAGATATATCTGCAAGGGCAGGGGTTAGACATAGAGCTTAGCGCAAAATTAAGAATCAAAGGTTTTGCAAATGATCCCAAAGTTGTGGGACAACTCAAAACCATCCGCGGAACTCTATCAGAATTAAACAAAGACCCTGTAACAGGAAGGCTAACAAAAGCAACAAGCGACCCAAGGCCGATAAGCTTCGAGATAGACGCGCAAGCGAATAACAAAATCATCATAACCGCAAACATCTCGGGCTATAATAATAAAAAGGCAAACATTGCCTTGCGAGATATCGCATTCAACGCTGTTTTTCAAAACAATATTTTAACTATAAACACGCTGACACTAAAAGATGACAAAGAGGGCACAGCCTCTGTAAGCGGTATAATAGATGCTGCGTCAAAAAAAGTGGACGTAAAAACCACCATTAAAAATTTTTCGCCAAATATTCCCTATACAAAAGGTAAAATAAACGCAGATATTCAGCTTTATGGCGTATCTGAGAACTACAAATTGACAGGACAAGTAAACCCACAAAAAATGACAATCACGCTGCCCGATCAATTTGAAACAGCGGTAAGACAAGTCAACATAGTCAGAAAGGGGGAAAAGCCCGCCGCTGATTTTACAAAAACATTGGCGCTCGATTTAAAAATAAATGCGCCAAAACAAATCTATGTACTCGGCATGGGATTAGATGCTGAGTTCGGCGGAACGCTGAAGGCAACAGGTTTCGCAGATGACCCGCAAGTTGAAGGCACACTAAAAATCATCCGTGGGCGTTTTTCAGAATTCGGCAAGAATTTTGACATCACCAAAGCCACATTAGCGTTTTACGGGTCAATCCCGCCCAGTCCAGAATTAGACATCACCACGGAAACAAAAGCAGGCGAAATAACCGCACAAATCTTAATCAAGGGCCCCGCGCAAAAACCAGAGATCAGCTTCGCGAGCATCCCTGAACGTCCAGAAGATGAGATTGTATCACAAATTTTATTCGGCAAAGACCCAACGAACCTCTCGCCTATTCAGGCGATTCAACTCGCACGCTCTGTTGCAAAATTTTCTGGCGTCATAAAAGGTGGCGGGTTTGACCCCATCGTTTCACTGCGCAATGCAACGGGCCTCGATGATATTAGTGTCGATACGGATGAAGAGGGAAATGTAAGCGTGGGCGCAAAAAAACGCATTACCGAAAAAGTCACGCTGCAAGTCGAGTCAGGTGCAGAGCCGGGCAGCACGGGCGCAAAAATAGAGATCGAGCTCACTCCAAGCATAACTTTAGAAAGTAAAATCGACCAAGACGCCAGTGGCGGGGCAGGAATCTTCTGGAAACGCGATTACTAAAGTATTGCATTGGGTTTAAACAACAGGCCTTTCACCCGCACCATAAGGCGCTTCAAATCCTCATTAATCATGTAAAGAGACGGAATTAAAACCAGCGTCAAGAACGTAGCAAAAACAATCCCATAACCCAAAGAAATCGCCATAGGAATAAGGAACCGCGCTTGACGTGAGGTTTCAAACATCATCGGGGCAAGCCCAACAAAAGTGGTGAGTGTTGTTAAAATAATCGGTCGAAATCTCTGTCGCGCTGCTTTAACTACCGCCTCAAAACTATTCGGCTCGTCTTTGCGTTTCTGATTGGCCAGATCAATCAAAATCAGCGAGTCGTTAATCACAACCCCCGCCAGCGCAATAATGCCCAGCATACTGACAATACTCATCGGAAAGCCCATAATGAAATGCCCGATGACGGCGCCAACTATGCTGAACGGAATGGCAATCATAACCATCAAAGGCTGCGAGTAACTTGAAAACAGAACAGCCAGGATGGCATAGATAACAAACAATGCAACAATAGAGCCTTTGCCGAGCGCCGCCAAACTCTCAAGCATATCGGCCTGCGCGCCTTCAAAGGAATATGTCAGGCCAGGGTAACGCGCTTGAAGCTCTGGCAAAATACCCTCTTTAATGGCCGCAATAACCAAATTGGCATCAGAGGGAGGGTTAACATCCGATGAAACCGTTACAATACGCCTTCCATCACGCCGATCAATTGTTGTAAACGCTTGCCCGTCTTTGATGTCCACCACATCACGTACCAGAACATCCGCCCCATTTGGTGCTTTAATCATTAAATTTTGAAAGTGATAGCTTGAATTCCTCTCCTCCTCAGGCAACAGAACAAGCACCCTCACTTCATTTCGTCCGCGCTGTTGTTTGACAGCCTCCGCGCCATAATAAGCCCCCCGCACCTGACGCCCTGCATCAGCGGGAGAAAAACCGAGCGTATAGCCCAAATCTGAAATTGTAAAATCAAGCTGACGTTTACCTTGCGCTGTCCCGTCATCAATATCTTGCGTATTTGGAAACTCACCTAGCGCACCCGCCAGAGCAATCGCGGCCTCCTCTAAAACACCTGTATCATTATGGCTCAGCTCAACCGTCAACGCGGCGCCAGATCCTGGCCCCCCTCTGTTCGATGCAAAACTGAGGGTTTCCAGACCCAGAACATCCCCTGTTTTGCTACGCCATAACTCTGTAAAGTCCTTTGTGCTGATCGGGCGAATATCGGGATCTTCCAAAAACGCAAAAACCTCAATTTCGTTTTCAGACACTTGTGCATAAATGCCTTTATATCTCTCGCTGCCGCCATTGTCTTCAATGACAGCACGAGCAGCATTAATAATGAGAGTCTCGACACTAGTCACGTCTTCTTTGGGCGCACCAACCTTTAAAACCGCGCTGGCGTAGGCAAAATCAGATTCAACTCGTGGAAAAATCTGCAAGCCAACACGCCCTGACGCAGCATAACTTCCCATCACAATCAAAATAAACAAAAAAATCGAGACCGATATATATCGCAGCGAAACCGATTGACGCAAAAACGGAACATAACGATTGCTGATAAAGCGATCAAATCGTCTATTAAACCCTTTCTGACGATCAATTATCCACCGCATTGATTTGTTCTTAACCGTCGTTGCTTTTTTGAACGTCAAATGCGCAGGTAAAATGAAAAGGCTTTCAAACAAAGACACGATAAAGACGGCAATAACAATAACGGGGATCATACTGAAAATTTTACCCATAAAACCCGGCATAAAAAACATCGGCGCAAAGGCAATAATATTGGTCAGGATACTGACGGAAACAGGCAGCGCCATGCCGCGCGCCCCTTCTACACTGGCCGCCAGAGGCTTCAGCCCTTGTTCGCGCTTGTGATATATATTTTCACCTACAACAACCGCGTCATCCACCACAATGCCAAGCGCAATGATAAAGGCAAACATCGACACCATGTTAATCGAGAAATAATGCGCCGCAGGGAACAGTAAAAATGCCCCCATATAGGAAATGGGAATCCCCATACTCACCCAAAAGGCAAGGCGCACATCCAAAAACAGCGCCAAAAAAATAACCACCAAAAACAGGCCAAATAACCCGTTCTTAATCAATAAATCTGCGCGCTGCTGAAAAATTACCGATCGATCACTGGTCACCGCAATCCGTAAATCACCTGGCAGGCTATCATTAATGTCCGCAATGACACGTCTTGTAGCCTCAGAAATCCCAACGGGGGTTTGCGCTGCAGTTAAATCAACTGTAAGCTCAATTGCAGGCTTTCCATCATATGTAGAGTAGATATTGCTATCCTCAAACGTGTCTTTAATGGTCGCGATATCACCAAGGCGAACAACACTGCCATTGTCATTCGTAATAATAGGAATGCTCTCAAAATCCACGGCAAAATCGCGTCGCTCGGTCAGGCGCACCAAAACTTCTCCGGCAGAGGTCTTGAGTGAGCCACCGCCAAGCTCGATAGATGTGCGCCTGATAATGTCGGCGATCTCGGGAATACTGATCTCATATCGCCTTAAATTATCTTGAGAGATTTCAATATGAATCTGATAGTCACGCACATTCGATAAACCAACAAGGCTAATATAATCGTCTTGTTCTAGTGTGCTCCGTACCATCTCCGCAGTATCACGCAAAACATTCTCGCTCACACTGCCATACAAAACCAGGCGCATCACATTTTGCGTCCGTTTACTGAGGGAAACCGTTAGGTTTTCTGCATCAACAGGAAAGGTGGAAATCTGATCAACTGCTGTTTTCACATCCTGAGAAATGCGTATAGACTCATCAGGGTTATCAATTTCAACCATGACATGGCCATACCCCTCAAACGCCTTCGAAGTCATATCACCAATGCCCTCGATATCCTTGATCGCATCTTCAATGGCCAGAAGAATTCCTTGCTCGACTTCCTCGGGGCTTGCCCCCGGATAAATCATGGTCGTCGTCACAATATCCAGCGAAAATTCAGGGAAAACCTCCTGCTTACTGTTGCTCATCAACAGCAATCCGCCAATCAGCATAACAAGCATAAACAAATTCGCCGCAACAGGGTGCGCCGCCATCCAGGCGATAGGGCCAGGCTTAATGTCCTTAAGTTCTTCTGGATCGTAACTAGCCATCTGTCTCTTCTATAGTGTCGTCGAGGCGCTGAATATCCATGCCATCAACCGGCGTTACGATATTAGATGTAATAATACGATCACCATCCTGTAACCCTTCCGTGATATAGGTATAGACGCGATCTTTATGCACAACGCGCACCGTTTGAATAACAAGTTTACCATCACGCTCTAGCCAGACCATGCCGTTACCCCGAATGTAAGATTGCGGAACGCGCACTGAATCTGCCAGCGTCTTTCCAGCCAGAATAACCTTAACGTAATCACCCAAAATAAGAGGCGTGCCGTGCAAGGGGTCAGGGACAGAAACAATCATAGATGCCAAACGGCTCTGCGCATTCAGTGTACCCGTCATTTTCAAAAGCGTACCAGCACGTTCGCCGCGCCCTCCATCAAGCTTAATCTTTGCCAAAGAGCCTGGAATTTTCAGCCAGCCAATATCGGCAAGCGGCACATCAATCTCGACCCAATATTCATCTGTGCTGACCAGCGTGCCAAGCGTATCTTGCGTCGAAACAATATTGCCTAAATTCGTATCACGCATCGTCAAAAGCGCATTATAAGGCGCGATCAACGTCGTGCGTGCCAAGTTAAGTTCCGACTGCGCCAGCTCCGCTTTCACCGAGTCCAAATCAGCCTGCGCCTGAGCCATTTGGGGTTTACGGAGCGCAAGATCCGTGCTCTTGAATTTTTTACCCGTGCTTTGCTGCAAGATGTTCAGCTCATCTTTCGCTGTGGCTTGCTGGCCTTTTTCAATCTTCAAAGAGGCCTCCATCTGTGCGACCATCGCGCGGCGCATACGAACATCCAATTCGTAATCCGCGGGGTTGACCGTCAAAATTTCCGCACCCTTTTCAAAAAAACCACCAGGCACAAATTCCTCGGAAACCGAAATCACCTCACCACCCACTTGCGCCTTTAAAATCGTCTCACGCGCTGGAATAACTTGCCCCAGAACCTCAATTTCAACAGGGTAAGTGCCAAGGTTCACAACATCTGTACGAACACTGACAACAGGCGATTTCTTCTCATCTTTTGTCTCGGTCTTCTTTGGGTTTTGGATGAGCATGTGCGCAATCAAACCTGCGCCACCCAAAATAAAAAGAACGATAATAAAACGCCCTAAAATGGATAAATTACTCATAATTCAAATCCTGCTCTATAATCTGTTCTGCCCAACTGCGCCCACCAAGCGCACGATATAAATTCACACGGTTCTGCGCCTGCTCCAAACGCTCCACTGCGATCTGCTGTTCCAAAGATTGGCTATTATTCAAACTGTTTAAAACATTAATATAACTGCTTTCCCCGTTCGCATAACTAAATTGCGCTTGCTCAAGGGTTTTATATGACGCGCTAAGCTGCTGTCGCAAAGCCTCCAGCTTTTGATCCTGATAGACATTCTCTATAAGCGTATTTTCAACATCCAAAACGGCTTGCAAAACGGTCTCTTGATACGCATAAAAAGTCTCATCCGCCAAAGCCTCCTGACGCATCTCCTCAGCGCGTCTGCGCCCGCCATCAATCACAGGTAAAGCAACCCCAGCTGCAACATCAAGTAACCAAGTGCTAAATAAATCACCAAGACGCGCCGCATTACTCGTATAGGTCGCGCTCAGATCAAAGCGGGGCAGGCGATCGGTAAACGCCGCATAGTGCGCCCAATCCGCAGAAATAAGCCGCGCCCACGCCGCACGCACATCAGGTCGATCAGACAGCAAATCAGACGGCAAACCGTTGGGGGGAAGGTCTAAAGCCTTGGGAAAGGGCTGATTACCAATATCTAAGACCGAATTCGGCGTACGACCAATCAAAACCGCAAGGTTGTTGTGCGCCGTGCGCTGCGCCGATAAAATATCAGGCAGCAAAGATTGCGAACGCGCCAAACTCTCCTCCTGCTGTAACACATCCAGAGCCACGGCGCTCCCGTGCTCAAAACGCTTTTCCTGTAAGTCTAAAACAGTTTGATTGGTTGCAATCTGCTTACGAATAATCGCCTCTTGCTCCCGCACTGACAAAATTTGCAACCAGTTATTGGTAATATTCGCCGCCAAAGTAATCGCACCCGCGTACAAATCCTCACGGCCAGCATCCTTCAAAAGCTGAGATGATGTTGTATTTGCGCGGTTTTTCCCCCAAACATCCAACTCAAAGCTCGCCGCGCCGCGCAGGTTAAAATCAGAATCAGACCCAAAACTATTGGCCCCATCACGCTCCAATTCTGCCCTGTCCCCGCTAAGGTCAAAAGTCGGAAACAATCCCGAACGGCTCGAACGCGTCACCGCCTCGGCTTGTTTCAACCGCGCCCGTATCTGGTTTATGTCAGGATTTTCTGCAAAAGCTTGGGTAACAAGATCATTCAGCTGCTCATCGCCATACAATCCCCACCACCCGTCTTGCCAAAAAACAGCTTCCGCATTCCCAACCTCATAGGCTTTAAGCTCCAGCCCAGCCTGCCCATCACGCTCAGGCAAGGCGAAACACCCCGTCACCATAAGGCTCAGGATAAGGGCAAAAATATGAAAGGTTTGGCGATGCATGAGATACATCCTCGTTTTACTCATACTAGTTATATACGCATCATACTTAACAAACCCTTTCCTTAAGGGTGTTGAAAACATTAAAAATGCGTCATTTTCAATTGTGTAAGCACAATAACAGACCTAATATGAATTTCATTCAAAATTTTAGGTAAAAAATATGCTACGGCGATTTTTACTCTGCGTACTCTATTCAGGATTAATATCAGGATGTGTCACTGGGACGTTCGAGCGCCCTACAGTATCTGTGTCTGTCCAAAAATTTGCATTTGATCTCCCAGATCATAGTCTGGGCGCGTGGTGGGGCTTTTTCGAAGACCCCGTCTATAACCGCGTAATCGCCGCCGCCCTCCAATTGAACACAGATCAGCAACCTCTTGATATTGTATCAAAATTAACCGATTCATACACACACTTCCGCTACGTTCAGAATCAGAACGCCATACTGGGTGAATACATGGAAAAGCGCCGTCAAGCGATTGAAACCTTGGGGCTTTCGCCCAAAAAAGACGGCAAAGACACGCGCCTGCAAAATTATCAATCGCAAACAGTTGCGCTGTCAAATCAACAAAGCAGTTTCGAATCCCAAGAGTCTGAGCTCAAACAAAAAATAACCGCAATAACGAAATTGCTTCCTGAATTCGTTGATGAGATCTTAAAAGAGAGGCGCGATCTTCCAGATGAAGGCATCGTTCCACTTCTCGCCAGCGAAGCAAATGTCTTGGAACACGCACCCGAAATAATATCTGCACGAAATCAATATAGCGTAAAAGAAGAAATATTTCCTGGCATGGCAATAAACGCATTCTTCGGAATAGGTGATCAGGTTTTTACAGGGGCAGGGCAGCCATGGCGTCTAAAAATCGGTGAAGCCGCACGAAACACAAAGGAAACTCAAAATACCGAGTTCCAAACCAGAGTTCAACGATACCTGAAAGAGCTTGAAAGCGACCTCATTTCTTACGCACATCTTCATGAACAAACCCAAATTCTTCGGAAGTCATTAGTCAGCAAGAAACAGGAATATGAGGAACAAAAGAAAGCGAGCTTAGGGTTCATAAAGTTATTAGACCTTGAAAACGATCTCTACCAAGAACGTCTCAGCACGCTGCGAGCAGAACACACAACCTTCCGGGCTCTCGCAAAGATCTACCTAAAAATCGGCGTTTATTAATGACATAACATTTGACGGAATTGAGCCATTTTGTTAGCATTACTGTAAATGAGGTGATAAATGCCAAAGAATAGCATTTTTGAAAAACAAACAGCAGCAGACTCAGTCAAAAATTTAGAAGATATGATAACATTTCTTCTAAGGGATGATGGCGCAATCCTAAGTGATGGCTACGATGAAGAAGAGCGCTATTATCTAATAGAACGCGCTCTAAAGAATTTACCAGAAAATGAAGTTACAAAAGTTTTATCTGCTATAGAGTCGCAAGAAAACTTTAGGCAGAGTTCCTCAATGAATCAAGCGAATGTGTTAATGTCTCTCTTTGCACGAAGAAGCGAAGAGACATGTTGCACGAAGAAGCGAAGAGACATGTCAGCAGATGCTCAATTATATTGTGCCCAAATATTACCCTATTTGGGATAAAGAGGCGCAAGAAGAATTTATACGTGCTGCAACCTATGTTAATGTTGATGAAGGGGAAATGATAACGGGCACAAAAATATTCCAAACAGGTGATAATATCGTTGTTTTTAGCGCCGCTGGCAACATACATCCTGAATGCGGTATTTCGCTAGAATTTGATGCACGCAGGGGTATTGGAATGCTTGGCGGCTGCGAACACCACTATATTGGTGGCGCTGATCAGCTTGTAAAAAGATATCACAGAGGAAGAGATCATTCGCGCCCAGACCAAGCGGAAAAATTCGCGTTCGTGATTGATGCGATATTAACGCGCAAAGGGAATCAGATGCCTGCAGAATTACTAGAAAAAATGCGGGAAGATTTTAACACCTTGGCACCAGAGGGTTTGTCAGAAGATATGCGTGCAAGGTTTGCAAGGGAAATCCCTATAGACTTTGATGGGGCTGATCTATGAGATTCAATATTTGACATTTTAGGTATATTGTCCTAAAATAAACAAAAACAGGAAAGAGCGATCAAAGGAAGCCCCCCCCTCATAAAAATAAAAAAAGAAATGAAGAAAATGGGGTTTATTATACTAAAACAAGAACTTACACAGGCCTGCAAAGCGCATAGTTTAAAATCTTGTAAACCAGCTTCGCCGCAACAAAATCACAGGCATGCAGCCCCGCGCGGGGTGAAAGCTCCACCACATCCGCACCAACAATCTGCGCACGTTTCGAGACAGAATCCAAAATCCCCATCGTCTCATCCCAAAACAAGCCTCCCGGTTCAGGCGTTCCTGTGGCAGGCATAAGGGAGCTATCAAACCCATCAACATCGAAAGTAATATACACTGGCCCATCACCAACAGCTTCGGCTATGTCTTTGGCATTCCAATCTTTTTTGTCCTTCATCCAAAAAATATCGAGACGCTTCGAATCGGTTTCCAAGAAGGGAATCTCCTCAGCCGAAATATTGCGAATACCAACACTCACCAAACGCACAGTGTTATGATCCAGACAGCGCCGCATTGCCGCAGCGTGCGAATAATGTTCACCCAAATACCCATCGCGCAAATCCGCATGCGCATCAAATTGCAAAACCGTGAGCTTTTCGTGCCGCTTAGCAAAAGGCCTGATCGCTCCGGCGGTTAAGGAATGCTCTCCGCCCAAAATAAGAGGAAACTTACCAGCCTCCAAAACGCGCTCAACAATCGCTTCTAACTGATTCAAAG
>CAYGSA010000004.1:60758-63533 GCA_964352375.1 uncultured Micavibrio sp. | reverse complement strand
CTTTATAAACCAAAAACTAACTTATGAAATGGACCTACTTTTGGGGGCTAGGTCAAGTCCGTGTGAGGGCACCATTTTTTCAATTTACTTATCAGGTAGTTTGGCAGTCTAATTTTTTGAAATTGGGAAGGAAATGATAAATATCGTTTCTTTTTTATGCTTTATTGCTATATGGCCACCCAAGGCCTCGACTTTGTTTTTTACTGCATCTAGTCCTATTCCTCGACCAGATGTTTTTGTCACAGTATCCTTGGATGTTAGTTTTTCATTTAAAATTGTTTGGACTATAGCGTTTTCATCCATGTTCTTTGTTTCTATACCCTTGTTTTTTAAACTTTTTTTGATGGCATTTGTGTCTATGCCTTTCCCATCATCCGAGAACATGATTTGTGCCCATTTCGTTTCGTTTATATCATATGTTTTCGTTTTGATGTAGAGAGAGCCTTGTGGGGGTTTTCCAGCCTCTACTCTTTCTTCTGGGTTTTCGATACTGTGGTCTATGGCGTTTCTAATAAGATGAACGAAAGAATCTATTAATTCATCATAGCCGTTTGTTGGTATCAGAAAATTATCGCCTTTAAATATTATTGGATGCAGTTCTTTGTTTAAATCGTCAGCTGTTTGTTGTGCATGTAAATCTAGTGATTTGAGTTTCTTAAAGATCGGTGTTGTTAGGAATTTTTTATAAAACAGATCGGCTAATTTTTTATCGTTTTTTACAAGAGTATAAAATTCAATAAGTTCTTTTTTCTCCACATCTATGAATTCCTTGTCGCGTATGAATTCTTTGCCGAACAGGGTTTCTACGTTTTCAATTTCTGTTTTAACGCAAGAGTTGATTGATGGGACGGCATTTTTGATTTTTTGTTTTGCTTTTTCCAGATCTATATCTGTCCCGAGAATTTCATATTCGAGTTTGTGAAATAAATCTGTCAATCCATGGATATGAAAACTGCTTGTTAAGCCTTTTAATGTGTGAATCTCTGTGGCGATGTTTGCTATTGATTCTTCTTTTTCGTATTTTGGTTTTTGGCTTAAAAAGTATTCTTTTGTCTGACTTATAATTCTTTTATAGTCTTTTGTTGCGAATGCCGTTCGCATTACTTTTTCAGATTGCTTTTCTTTTTCTTTTAATCGCAATTTTATTTCATTTTCGTGTGTTTTATCATCTGCAATTGCTAAAATATTGCTCAGTCTACCTGACGCAGCGTATATGGGGCGATATTCAATTGTAATGTATTTGCCTTTTTGGGATATAATATTTTGAGAAGCCATTCCAAAAATATCTTCGAATGTCATGGCGGATTCATTCGAAAAGCAAAACTTTATTAAAGATTTGAATTCTTCTTTCTCTTTTGTGTTCATTTTCAATATGTCCCATATGTGCATATTATCTGGCTCTACGCCTAAAATGATTGAGCATGATTTTGAATGAACGGGTGAGCATATTCCTTCTTCGTTAAAGAAAAGAAGGGCGGAGCCGAGGCTCTCTAGAATGATGTTTAGAGAAGCGTTTAGTGATTCTAGCTGCTTGTTTAGGCTATTTAGCTCTTTTGAACTTAGATTTAAGTTATGAAGAGCCATTTTCGCTTTGTCTTCATACTGATCATAAGTGTTTGTGACACTTGAGAAAAAGCTCGGAAAGTTACTTATAATCTTAATATAATGATCAGGGATATTAGGAGTATGATTGAGGTGTTCTTTCAGGGCTTTTATATCTTCAAGAAAATCATTCTTATCGCTAAGATAGCGTTTTATTTGACGGTCTAATTTTTTGCGTACGCGTGGCATTTTTTATGTCTCAGTGATGTGCGTCACCGTCATTGTTTGGTTATGAAGCTCTGTTTTGCGCGTCAAATCGAAGGGGGATATTTCACCGTAAGAATAAAAACCAATGATCGGAGTTTTTTTACCTAAAATATTTTTTACTGCTTCGATTTCCTCTATTACGTCATCAGCCATAACGATTTTTCGACCTACACAGCTTACTAAAATTGCAGCGCCTTCTGAGGTGTCTATTTTTGATTCTTTTGCTGCATCTTCAGCGCCGTCAATGAGTTCATCTATGTCTGCGTGCATCAGGCAAACAAGACTGCCTTTTGGCAAGTTACCGGCAAGAATTACGCTTTTTTCTTCATGGTTGACGTCGAGAATTGTTCGTATAAGCCCTGTTTGGCTTTGATCTTCGTCTAAGATCGCAAAAGGATAGAGTAATCCGCTTGCGGGGAGATTATCTGCTTTTTCTTGCAGATATTCTTTGTATAGATCAAGGGCAGGTTTATTATCGAGTTCATACAGGATGTTTGCGTCTGATTTAGTAACGCGGCGCGCCGGGCCGAAGGGTGACCAGCCCCCTTTAGACCCTGTTCCAATTTTTATGGATTCACCATAAAAGCCAACCGCGACGAGAGATTGCGTTTCTGGCGGCGCGTTAAGGAGAGTATATGTTTCTCTAAAATCCATCCCATCACCTGCTAAGCCGCCAAAAACTGTAACATTTGGGCCAAGCGCACTGTTAAACCCTTTTGTTATCTCGCTGCCATTGATGTTTATGCCTGGAGCAAGAATTAATACGGCTGAGAGGTCATCTTTTTTCAGTTTTTCTGCTAGTTTCTGTGCGGCCTCATATGATTGTGATGCATCGGAAATAACCTGTTTTTCGCTTTTTAGAGCTGTTTTTTCAAATTTCATTGCCATCACAACGATTTCATCGCTCGTTACATTTTCTTCGTGTATTTCTCCAGCTGTTGAGCAGCCAATAACTGGAATTTTTTG
>CAYGSA010000004.1:54462-60748 GCA_964352375.1 uncultured Micavibrio sp. | reverse complement strand
CTTATAAGTTGTTTGAGTGTTTCTGGGTTTTTCGCCTGGCTTGGTGAAAAGAATGTGCAAATTAAATTCGGCTTTAGTTCAGAGAGTTCTTTTACAGTTTTTTCGAAATTATCTTTTGACAGTTTAAGTGAAATAGCTTGCATTTATATTGTTCCTTTTTCTTTTCTGATCTCATCCACGTTTAAATTTAATGTGAAGCCACTATTTTGAAGCATAAAATTCATATAGAGTGTTTCTGGTTTTTTTTCTTTAAAGCATGAGAACGTGCAGTCTATTTCGGGTAGATCCATTGAGAAGTTCTCTCCGCGCTCATTTAAGTATGTTTTTAGACCGCTGCAGGCAATGTTTGAAACTTCTGATACGGCATCCTCTAATGTTGATTCATGCATGGCCATTATAGGGCCGTATACCTTTTTCAGCAGGGGTGTGATCACGTCACGAGGGAAACCAAAGCGTAAAATAATTTCTTTATCATCCTGATGCAGTCTTATTTTAGTTACCAAATCATCGTGGTTAAAGTTGTTTTGATTTGTTTTTATCGGGCTGATTTCAACACCAAACATCATCTTAAAGATTTCCATGATTTGTTGGTTGATGAGTTTTGTTAATTCTTTTTTTGTTTCATAGTCCATTTTTGAATTCGTTTCTTAATAGCGTTTTGTCTTTAGCCAGAAGAATACTTTTTCTATTGTTTCTTTGAAGGCTTCTTCTGAAAAAGGTTTGTTGAGGTAAGCTGTTGCGCCTGAATTTAAGACCTCAAGTTTTTTTGTGTTTTCACTCTCAGCTGTGATCATGACGAATGCTGTAGAATCAAACTCTTTATTTTCTCTCAGTTTTTTTAGAAGTTCTGCTCCTGAAAGTTTGGGCATATTCCAATCTGCTAAGATAATGTCGAATTTTTCCTGATTTATTTTTTTGAGTGCATCTTCTCCATCTGTAGCTGTCTTAAACTGTCTCAAACCTATGCTATTTGCTGCGTTTTCAATGAGGTTGCGCATGATCATATGATCGTCAACGATAAGTATTTTTAAGTTTTCAATATTCATTATTTTCTCTAGAAAAAATTTGATCTTTGAAGACTATCATATAATAAGGTTAAGATTTTTTAAATATTGATTGTTATTATTCGCTTCATTTTCATACTTCTTCGTCTTTTTAATAATAAATATGCGATTTAAAGACTTTACAAAGAATTTTAGGCGGTCTACAAAATCCTAATAATTGTTGGGGTATAGCCAAGCGGTAAGGCACCGGTTTTTGGTATCGGCATCCCTGGTTCGAATCCAGGTACCCCAGCCATTTCCCTTATCCCATTAGCGCCTCCATGCACCAGCCTCAGGTTCTGTTTTTTCTATTATTAGATCTGCGCCATAATTGAAACTATGGTTTTTTTGTAAAAAAGGTAAATAATCATGAATATAAAAATATTTTTAGGTATCTTTACATTTATTTTAGCGGCACTTTTTTTGGGAGGAATTAAAGGAACTGAGCTTTTTGATGGTTCTGCAGAAATTGATCAGTTACCGCAGCTAGAAGTAATCAGAATATCAACTTATGAAGACTGGCTCATATTGGATGAACGTGTCCATTGGTTTGATAATGAAAATTTTGGCTATTTAGGTGTTAAGGATGGTCATGTAGAAAAGGCATTGATCATTTATAATACCTCAAATGGAAAACACCGTATTGCAACAAAAAACGTTGGTTTATCAAATTGCGTTAACTCTAAAAACACTATTATTGATGTGATAAAAAGTAAGGCAGGGGAACTTAGTGCGTTTGAATGGAGCTTTTTGACAAATGATACGGCAACTGTAGAAATAGAAAAATATCTATCTTGCAAAATGAAATATGCTCGAATGAATTCCAAGATAGAGAAAATTTATGGGTCTCGCGCGAATTTTTTAGAGACGAATGACACTAAGTGGGTTGTTGGTTTAGAGCAAAGTAATTTAATTAAAAAAATATTACTCATGGATGATGAAGCTAATATTTTAAAAGAATGGATTTTGGAAGATCCTATAAATACTTACTATAGTTCACCAACAAGGAATTATGATTATAACAATAATGTCTTTTCTTTCTTTTTTAAATTTACATATCTTCCTGATTCTAGAGACCCTATCTTTACAAAAATGCAAGAAGAAACTGCAGGACAATCATTTATAACCCTAAGGTTAAATGAAGATTTGAAGTTACAGGTCGTTCCTTGGGGTACATTTACAGAAGCCATCGCAAGTCAGGTTGTTCAAACAAAACGTGGTCTGGTGGGATTGCTGTATGTTTTAGATGGTTCTAATAAATTGAGTTCAAATTCAGGAATATACACTGAACTGTCAAGTTGGAAGCGGGTCCATCAGTCTAATCCGACTCCTTCTACATTAAGTGCGTCGCCTGATGGATGTAAGGTTAGCTGGTTTGAATTACCATTTGAAAAAAAAACAGGTCCTAGTGAGCTTGTTATGGCGAATTTTTGTTGATTCATGGTTTTTAGTGTTTAATTATTTTTGTTTGTCTAACAATGTTTATAATATGCAGGTTGCCGATTCATAAACCCTTTCTCCTTACATTAACTATGCTGCCTTTTCTCTAATATTGGCAGGTAAATTATAGAATAAAACTATTGTATTCTGATAATGACGGGTTCGAATTGTATAAAGAACGGAGAGCCATTTTTATTTCCCTACACCAAACCCAGAGAGTTTTAGACCCGAAGCCCTACCGTGTGTGGCCTTTGCCGCCCCTCTCACTGAGCATTAAAGTTTGCTTCGATCATTTATTTTTTCGATGATTTGTATAGAAATTATGTGTTTGATTGATGGCCCTGTGGCGTATTATTGTAGTTTTTGATAACAATAATTGCCACAAACACTAGGAGGTGAACATGAGCAGTCCAGGTCAATGTCCCGTTATGCACGGAAGTAACACAAAACACTCTAGTCGTGGGCCAAGTAACAAGCACTGGTGGCCAAATCAGCTTAATCTTCAGATTTTGCATCAGCATCAATCTGCTGGTAATCCTTTGGGTACGGATTTTGATTATGCGGAAGCGTTTAAGGCGCTTGATTATGCGGGCGTTAAGGAAGACCTTACGGCGCTTATGACAGACTCACAAGATTGGTGGCCTGCGGATTATGGGCATTATGGCGGTTTGTTTATTCGTATGGCGTGGCACAGCGCGGGGACATACCGCACAGGTGACGGCCGTGGTGGTGGTGGTCGCGGGATGCAGCGTTTTGCGCCGCTGAACAGCTGGCCTGATAATGGGAATTTGGATAAAGCGCGTCTTTTGCTTTGGCCGATTAAGAAGAAATATGGTGACAATCTGTCTTGGGCGGATTTGATGATTTTGGCTGGTAATGTTGCGCTTGAGTCGATGGGCTTCAAAACGTTTGGTTTTGGCGGTGGTCGCGCAGATTACTGGGAGCCGGAAGAAGATATTTATTGGGGCGCGGAAGAAAAATGGCTTGAGAATAGCGGCGGCGAGAATAGCCGTTACTCTGGTGAGCGTGATCTTGAAAATCCGCTTGCTGCGGTGCAGATGGGCTTGATTTATGTGAACCCAGAAGGGCCGGATGGTAATCCTGATCCGCTTGCCTCTGCGCGTGATGTGCGCGATACGTTTGCACGTATGGCGATGAATGATGAAGAGACAGTTGCACTCGTGGCTGGTGGTCACACATTTGGTAAATCTCATGGTGCAGGCGATGCTGCGCATGTTGGGCCGGAGCCGGAAGCTGCGCCGATTGAAGCGCAAGGGCAAGGTTGGCTGAGCACGCATGGTGCAGGTAAAGGTGGTGACACGATTACCAGTGGTATTGAAGGGGCTTGGACGTCTAATCCGATACAGTGGGATAATGGGTATTTTGATCTGTTGTTTGGGTATGAGTGGGAGCTTACGAAAAGCCCAGCCGGTGCGCATCAATGGGCGCCTGTTGATATTAAAGAGGAAGATATGCCGCCTGCAGCGCATGATCCGTCACAAAAGGTTTTGCCGATGATGACAACTGCGGATATGGCGATGCGCATGGATCCTGATTATGAGAAAATTTCTCGTCGTTTCCATGAAAATCCTGACCAGCTTGCGGATGCTTTTGCGCGTGCGTGGTTTAAGCTGACGCACCGTGATATGGGGCCGCGTGTTCGTTATCTCGGGCCGGAAGTTCCCGAAGAAGAGTTGATTTGGCAAGATCCTATTCCTGCTGTTGATCATGATGTTATTACTGATGCAGATGTTGCCGCGCTTAAGGCGGCGATTGTTGATGCCGGTTTGAGTGTTGGACAGCTTGTGTCAACGGCTTGGGCGTCTGCTTCGACGTTCCGTGGGTCTGATATGCGTGGTGGTGCAAACGGTGCGCGTGTTCGTTTGGCTCCGCAAAAGGACTGGGAGGTGAATGAGCCTGCCAAGCTTGCTGAAGTTTTGGATGCTCTTGAGAAGGTTAAGGCTTCGTTTGGTAAGATGGTTTCTCTTGCTGATGTTATTGTCTTGGCGGGTAATGTTGGTGTTGAGCAAGCAGCGAAAGCGGCCGGTCATGACATTGAGGTTCCTTTTACGCCCGGCCGCACAGATGCATCGCAGGATCAAACGGAAATTGAGTCGTTTGATGTGATGAAGCCAGAAGCCGATGGGTTCCGTAATTATCAACGTACGAAATTCAGTGTTTCTGCGGAAGAAATGCTTGTTGATCGCGCGCAGCTTTTGACGCTTAGTGCCCCCGAGATGACTGTTCTTGTTGGTGGTTTGCGCGTTCTTGGTGCGAATTATGAAGGCTCCAAGCATGGTGTCTTTACGGATAAGCCGGAGACATTGACCAATGATTTCTTTGTTAATTTGTTGGATATGTCGACGACATGGAAGGCCGTTGATGATGATCAAGTGTTTGAAGGCACTGATCGGAACACAGGTGATGTGAAATGGACGGGCACGCGTGTTGATTTGATCTTTGGATCGAATTCTCAGCTGCGTGCTTTGGCTGAGGTTTATGCATCGTCGACGGCGCAAGCGAAGTTTGTGAATGACTTTGTTGCGGCGTGGACAAAAGTGATGAATTTGGATCGTTTTGATTTAGCAGCTTAGTTTTACTCTCCAAAGTAAGAGGGCAGCCCCTTGCAGAAATGTGAGGGGTTGTTTTTGTTCTGGCTTTATTAATATGTGTACGTGACATTATCAATGAAATCCTCTAGTTTTTTTCTACTTGATTTTAAGAAGGATAAAATATGAAAACACGCGCGGCAGTTGCTTATAAGGTGGGCGAGCCTTTAGTTATTGAAACGGTTGATCTTGAAGATCCTAAAGCTGGTGAGGTTTTGGTTGAAAATATGGCTACGGGTGTTTGTCATACGGATGCGTTTACGCTTTCCGGTGAGGACCCTGAAGGTGCTTTTCCTGCAATTCTTGGACATGAGGGCGCGGGAATTGTGCGTGAGGTTGGTGCGGATGTGACATCTGTTTCGGTCGGAGATCATGTTATTCCACTCTATACCCCAGAGTGCCGCGAATGTGATTTTTGTTTAAATCCTAAGACTAATCTTTGTCAGTCGATTCGCTCTACGCAGGGGCGGGGCTTAATGCCTGATGAGACGAGTCGTTTTTCTTTAAATGGTCAACCTATTCTTCATTATATGGGGTGTTCGACGTTTTCGAATTTTACGGTTTTGCCTGATATTGCTGTTGCTAAGGTTCGCAAAGATGCGCCTTTTGATAAAATTTGTTACATTGGGTGCGGCGTGACTACGGGTATTGGCGCAGTTGTGTTTGACGCGAAAGTCGAGCCAGAGTCGACGATTGCGGTTTTTGGCCTTGGCGGGATTGGTCTGAATGTTATTCAGGGTGCGCGTATGGTTGGTGCAAGTCGTATTATTGGGATTGATATTAACCCGAGCAAGGTTGAACTTGCGAAGAAATTTGGTATGACGGATTTTATTAACCCGAGAGAGGTTGATAACGTCGTTGAGGCTATTTGTGATTTGACGAAAGGTGGGGTTGATTATTCTTTTGAATGTATCGGGAATGTTGATGTCATGCGTCAGGCGTTGGAATGTTGTCATAAAGGCTGGGGCGAGAGCGTGATTATCGGCGTTGCAGGCGCGGGGAAAGAGATTTCAACCCGCCCGTTTCAATTGGTGACGGGACGTGTCTGGCGGGGGTCTGCCTTTGGTGGTGCGCGCGGGCGTAGTGATGTACCGAAGATTGTTGATTGGTACATGGATGGCAAGATCAATATTGATGATTTGATTACGCATAAGATGCCTTTGGATGACATCAATAAGGCGTTTGATTTGATGC
>CAYGSA010000004.1:0-54362 GCA_964352375.1 uncultured Micavibrio sp. | reverse complement strand
GTATTTGTCTGGGCTGACGTGTACGCATGATAATTTTACGTCTAAGGCGAATGCTTATCAAAGCGCTGCCGAACTTGGCGTTGCGATTATTGCGCCTGATACATCTCCGCGTGGGAATGCTGTTCCTGATAATGCGGAGTCTTATGATTTTGGTCAGGGCGCTGGGTTTTATATTAATGCAACTGAAGCGCCGTGGGCGGAGCATTATAAAATGGAAAGCTACATTGTATCTGAACTGACTGCGCTTGTTGTGCAAGAGTTTCCTTTAGATGAGAAACGTCATGGATTGATGGGGCATTCGATGGGCGGGCACGGCGCATTGACGCTGGGGCTGAAATATCCTGATCAATATAAGTCGCTCTCTGCGTTTTCGCCGATTGTCGCGTCGAGCCAAGTTCCTTGGGGGCATAAGGCTTTTGCTGGATATTTGGGTGACAATAAAGATGAATGGGTTAATCATGATGCGAGCGCTTTGATGGCGACGGCGGGGGATCGCTCTGGCGCGGCGGAGATTTTGATTGATCAGGGCGGCGCGGATCAGTTCCTAGAGGAACAGCTCAAGCCCGAGATTTTTGCGCAGGCGTGTTTAGGCGCTGGACAGGCTTTGAATTTTCGGATGCATGAGGGCTATGATCATAGCTATTTTTTCATTCAGAGTTTTATTGCCGACCACATCGCACATCATGCGGAAATTTTGAAAAACACATAGAGGAGGAATTTATGCTTAAAGGGAAAACGGCGCTGATTACTGGGTCGACAAGTGGGATTGGTTTGGGGGTCGCGCAGGGCTTTGCGGCGCAGGGCATTAATATTGTCATGAACGGATTTGGCGATCAGGATGAGATCGAAAAAGAGCGTAGCGCCATAGAAGATATGGGCGTTAAGGTGATTTATAACGGCGCGGATATGACGAAGCCTGATGAAATTACGCAGATGATTGAGGATGCCGTGAAGGAATTTGGCTCGATTGATATTTTGGTTAATAATGCAGGCATTCAAACTGTTGCGCCCGTGGAAGACTTTCCACCAGAAAAATGGGATGCGATTATTGCGATTAATATGAGCTCAAGCTTTCATACAGTGCGTGCCGCAATCCCGCACATGAAAAAACAAGGGTGGGGGCGTATTATTAACGTTGCCTCAGCGCATGGGTTGGTGGCGTCACCATTTAAGAGTGCTTATGTCACTGCAAAGCATGGCATCATGGGGTTCACAAAAACGATTGGCCTTGAAGTTGCGCAGGATAATATTACCTGTAATGCGATTTGCCCAGGGTATGTTCGCACGCCTTTGGTTGATGGTCAAATTGCGGATACGGCGAAGTCACGTGGTATTTCTGAGAAAGAAGTTATTGAAGATGTTATGCTGAAGGCGCAATGGACTAAGAAGTTTGTTACTGTTGAGCAACTCTCGGGCACGGCGTTGTTTTTATGTTCGGATGCGGCGGAAAATATAACCGGAACGCATATTGCCGTTGATGGGGGATGGACAGCTGCTTAAGGCTTCCCTCTTTCAATCGTGGCGTATTGTTTGTCACTTATTTACTATTCGTAAACTGCGTTCCTCTCGCCTAGCCACGATTAAAAGAGATTTGCCTTACCATGACGAAAGCTAAAAAAACGAAAACGATTAATCTGGCGCTTCAGGGGGGCGGGGCGCATGGCGCATTTGCTTGGGGTGTTTTAGATAAGCTCGCTGAGGACGGTCGATTGGATGTGGATGGTTTGTGCGCGACATCGGCTGGGACGATGAATGCATGTGCTTATGCGTATGGCATGATGGAGGGCGGCAATGACGGTGCGCGTCAGGCTCTTCATGATTTTTGGGAGGGAATTAGTCAATCTGGGCAGAAGTATAACATTGCGCAGCGGATGCCGTGGGATATGGGATCATGGAATAGAGATGGATCGCTTGGGTTTATGATGCTGGATTCGTTAACGCGGATGTTTTCGCCTTATCAGCTTAACCCCTTTGATTTTAATCCGTTGCGAGATGTTTTGGAACGGGTTGTTGATTTTGAAAAGCTTACGGCGTGTGAGTGTACGAATTTGTTCATAAGCACAACGCATGTGCGCACCGGGAAGGTACGTGTTTTTGAAAATAAAGATGTGACGCTTGATGTGGCAATGGCGTCGGCGTGTTTACCCTTTATGTTTAAGGCCGTTGAAGTTGATGGTGAAGATTACTGGGACGGCGGGTATACGGGTAATCCTGCGTTGTATCCTTTATTTTACAAAACGAAAACGCGTGATTTGTTGGTGGTTCATATCAATCCGATGGAACGTGCAGAAACGCCAACCACTGGCCCTGATATTATGAATCGTATGAATGAAATTAGCTTTAATTCGTCACTTATTAAAGAGATGCGGGCGATTTCTTTTGTTAAAAAATTGATTGAGCATGATATGTTGAAGGACGAGCATAAGGATCATTTTAAAGATGTCTTAGTGCACTCAATTCGTGCGGATGATGCCATGGCAGATCTTTCTGTAACGAGTAAGTTTGATTCTGATTGGGGTTTTCTGACAATGCTACGTGATCGCGGACGTGAGGCTATGGCGGAATGGCTTGAGGCGCATTTTGATGATATTGGCGAGAAGGATACTGTCGATTTACATGCTGAATTTTTGAGTTCAGTGGCTGAGATGTTTGAGAATAGAAAGTTAGGAAAATAATTATTTTCATTTCTATATCATTTCCGAAAAACATTGATAAAGCTTATATTTTTAGGTACATCTAATAGACAGTATGTCATGTTTTTCGTGCTCTGATTACTAAAGGATAGATAAAATGCCGAGAAAGCAAAAAACTTCCCTTGAATCTCTTGCAGCTGCTAGCCAGAGTATTGTTGACTTTTCTGGTCATGGGGCCTCTTTAGGTGCTGCTGGTTATCGTGTTGAGAGTGACCACCCAGATAACTGTGAATTTCTTGCTGCTCCAGGAGATACGCTTGCTATTTCTCCAGGAAAAGAGGGTTTTGACTCTATGATGATTGGTGTGACATGGGATAATTACCATGTAGAAGAGTCCAAGGGTGGGGTTTTTGGGAAGTGGTTTAAGAAAATGCGTAAAGTTGGCGTGGACTTGGATATTGGATGTCTTTATGAAATGAAAGATGGGACACGGGGATCTATTCAAGCTTTTGGTGAGAAGTTCGGTGATTTTAATGAGGCGCCTTATATTTCTTTATCTGGGGATGAGCGCACGGGTGATTCTGAAGGGCATGATGAATATATGCTTATTAATGGGCGCAAGTGGGATAAGATTAAGCGGATACTTGTTTATATTTACATTTACAAAGGTGTATCGACTTGGTCTACGATTAAGCCCCAGGTTGTTATTGATGTTCCGGGTGAGAACGATTTTTATGTGACTTTGGGTGCGCATGATGATCATCTTGCTTTGTGCGCGGTTGGTGAACTTGAGAGTGTGCGTGGCGGTATTAAGTTGACGAACCGTACAGAGTATTTTCCAGGGCACCAAGAAATGGATCGCGCTTTCGGGTATGGTCTTGAATGGCAGGATGGTGTTAAGCGCCCTGCTTAGTTTAGATCTTAATCAGAAAGTCATTTTATGACAGACCTTCCCTTTTACGATGTTACTATATTATCACTTGGAGCGCTTTTCCTTGGGATTATTATGCTCATTAAGGGGGGGAATTGGGCGGTTGATGCTGCGGTACATATTGCTGTGCGTTATGGTATTTCGCCGATGATGGTTGGTTTTACGATTATTGCTTTTGGGACGTCTTTGCCAGAGTTGATTGTTTCTGTTTTTGCGAATTTACAGGGATCGCCTGGTATTGCGATTGGTAATGTTCTGGGATCGAATATTGCAAATATTTTGTTAGTTCTTGGTTTTACCTCTTTCTTTGTAATCCTTAAGGCTAAGGTGTCTGGTGAGCTTATACGCGATCTTGGTTTTATGATGTTTGCAACGGTTGTGCTTATGCTTTTGCTTCATCATGGTGAAATTACACGCTTATTTGGATTTCTAATGCTTCTTTCGTTAATTGTTTACGTTTTTATTCAATATAAAACGTCCAAGCCTGATGATTTTGATGATGAGGGTCTCGATACTGGTGGTTTTGATAGTGATTGGGTTGCTTTTGGGACACTGCTTGTTGGTCTTATTGCCATTGCTGTTGGGGCGGAGTTTCTTGTTAAAGGTGCACGGGTGAGTGCGGGCCTAATTGGTGTGCCTGAGTCCGTGATTGCGCTTAGCTTGATTGCGCTTGGTACGTCTTTGCCAGAGCTTTCAACAAGTATTATCGCTGCGCGTAAAGGGCAATCCAGTATGGTGATTGGGAATATCATAGGCTCGAATGTCTTTAATATTTTGATGATTATGGGTGTTGCCTCTATGATTAAACCTATTCTTGTCGGAGTTGAATCTGCCAGTCTTGTAAGTTTTGATATTTGGGTTACGGCACTTGTTTCTTTAGTTTTGGCCATAGTACTTTTTGTTTTTGGCCGCATAGGTCGTATTACAGGCGGTTTGTTTTTCTTGTGCTACATTGCCTATAATGTGTACATTTATATTATGAATATGGAGTTATAAGGCATGGCTGATATTTTTGATGAGAGTTTGGATAATGTTGATGTTGAAATCTCAGATAACAGAGTTTCTGAAGGTGAAGATATCAATCTTAATAAGCTTGACCCTGCATTGACGCGTGTTGTTATTGGTGTGGGTTGGAAACTGAATGCTTTTGATGCGGATTCTCTGGATTTAGATGTTAGCTGTTTTTTGCTTAATAAGCATGAGAAGACCCGTGTCAATGATGATTTTGTTTTTTATAATAATTTAAAAGATGCTGACGGTGCTGTTGTTCATAATGGTGATAATCTTATTGGTGCGGGGGATGGTGATGATGAGACTATCTCTATTGATTTGAATCGTATTTCTTATGATATAAATCGTATCATATTTACTTTATCAATTTATAGGGGTGAAGTAAAACAGCAAACAATGTCTACCGTCAGAGATCCATATTTGCGCGTGCTGAATGCTGATAACGGTCATGAGCTTTTAAGGTATGCGATTTCTCAAGACGCTCTTAACGCATGCAGTGAAACTGCGATGTTTGTTGCTTCTTTGGATCGTATGGGGCCTAAGTGGCATTTCAAAGCTTTGGGTACAGTTGCATCTGGCGGTTTGGCGAAGATCGCGGAAGATTATGATATTATCATTCAGACGGGTTAGGCTTATTTCATTCCCATGCTTATGGGTTTTTGTTCGACTTTAAACCCTTTTTTTCCAACCTTACCTTTGCGGCGCCCACGGCCACCGTATCTGTCGCGGTCTGTTAGGATTTCTTCTATAAGCTCTTCGATGTCAGGGAGTTCCCCCATTTGTATTGCCCCGATGCATGCGGTGAAAAACTCACAGCCGCGCCCTTGCCAGTCATGGATTTTGTTTTCATAGCTTTCTTTTTTTATGGTCATGCTGGTTGAGGACCAAATTTGTTCTTTGGTGGGCAGAAAGCGCATATGTAATATTTGTTCCGGCCCGCCAAAGCTTTCTTCATTTTCGTAGCGTCCGTCTTCTTCATCATATAGGAATTGAATTTCGGCCTCTACGTCATCTGCCCCGGGGCCGATTCTTACCTCGGCGCTGCATGTTATGCCTTGGTCTGTATCGTGCAAAAACCAAGGCCGCGTTTCATAGGGTGAAAGAATATGTCCAACCCCGAGTTTTTCCATCAATTCTGCATATTCTACGCGCATGTAACCACTATACCCTTGAAGCCGCGTTTATGAATACTAAAAAAGTAAAATTTAACAATTAAAGTTTTTTGTTAAGCCTTTATTGTCATAGTGTGTGATAAAAAAGAGGAGGTGAATGAGTGAGCATTGTTATATTTATATCTTTTTAATGGGGATCCTGATGTTTAATCGTCTTTATAATGTATTATGTTTTGTACTGTTTATTGGTACTTTTGTGGTCGGATCTTCTCATATTATGGCGCAGAATTCAGAAAAGCGGTTTGACGTTTATGTTGATCAATTAACTCGCCTGGCTTCTGGTGATATTTTTATAAATTTATGGGGAGTGGCTGTTTCTGCTGACCCTTCTGGTGTTTTGGATTTAAGGGGGCGTGTTGCACTTGATGATCATATTAATCGTAAAGCTGTGTTGTGTACTCTTCTTGAGTCGCGTGAGCGTTCGATTGATGCGCAATGTGTTAATGAATATCAGCAAGATTTAAGTTTGTTTTTATTGCAAGAGGGTTATGTGAGTGCAGATCGGCGGGCTGTCTATGGTACAGTTTATGAAACTGCCTATCTTGAAGCGGAGAGACAGGCGCGTGATCGAGGGCGCGGAATTTGGGGGTATGATGCGCAAAGCCAAGATTCTTCTAATTTTGCGAAAAACAGTGATTTTATTTTAGCGACTTTGTTGCTTATTGTTGTTTTTATGGTCGGTTTGGCTGTTTTGATTTTTCTTCTTCTCAATGGTTTTAGGCGTGTTTTAGATTTGCAGAATAAAGCGCTTAATTTACGGGGCAAAGATCAAGCACTGCGGCATAAAGAAAAGTCTATTACTGCGATGTTGATTTATTCTGAAATTAATGAAAACAAGGATAAGATTGGCGCATATTTGACGATTCATGAGGATATGCTGAAAAACTTTGAAGTTTCAAATCGTCAGAAGCTGGGTGATATTATTCAAAAACAGCCTGTTTTATCACGCTCTGTGTTTGATGGTAATACTGGTAAGCTTGAGCTTTTTGGTGAACGCTTGGCCAGTGAGATTATTCATTATTACGCGCGTATTAAGAGTAGGCCTGATTATGTAGAAGTGACTGCCGATACACCGCGTGGAGAGGTGGTGAGTTTGATAAAGGATTGTGTTCATGGGGCTCAAAAGCTTTCAGCACTTTCTGAGCTTTTGTTAGAGAGTTTTGAACAGCACGCTTTGGTTAAAAAAACCACCTCATTTTAAAATCTAGAAGAGCGAACCTTGCTGTTGGTTTCTAGTGATTGTTGCGCTTTCTTTTTTATCGTCTTTAAATTGTAATGTTATATTTTGACCCGTATGAAGATTATCGGCTTCTGTTATTGGTTGGTTTTTATCGTCTCTCACCACGACATACCCCCGTTTTAGGATGTTTTCAAAAGAGAGCAATTCTAGCTTTTCACAAGCGTGTCTGATTTGGTTTTCTTGTTTTGTGATGAAATGTTTGAAGGCTAAATTTTTTCTTGTGTTCAGGTTTTCATGGAGCATTTTTTTTTGTTCGATGAGTTGAGCGGGATGTAAGAGACGGCCTTTTATTTCGGCCAGTTTTTGCGATTTTTTTGTTAATATATTGCTTGCTTTGTGACTGAGTTGGTCTCCGATTTGATCGAGGCGCTGCGTTTTAAGTTCTAGTAAACGCGAAGGATCGCCCAGTTTTGCTGCGTGCGTTTCTAAACGGTTTCGTTTTTCTCCTATAATCCGGCTTGCTGCGTTTATGAGGCGTGTTTCGTGATCGGTGACTTGAGCACGCAAATTCATTCGCACAGGTACAGCCATTTCTGCTGCTCCCGTTGGTGTGGGGGCGCGAAGGTCGGCGGCGAAGTCAATAAGTGTTGTGTCAGTCTCATGTCCCACGGCTGATATGATGGGGATTGTGGATTTTGCAACGGCTCGAACAACGGTTTCTTCGTTAAAGGCCATCAGGTCTTCGGTTGACCCACCCCCGCGGGCAACGATGATGATATCTGGTCTGTAAATTTCTGGTAATGCGTTGAAGCCATTTATGGCGCTCGTAATTTCTTCTGCCGCGCCTTCGCCTTGTACTTTTACGGGCCAGATCATGACGTGGCGTGGGAAACGGTCTTGGAGGCGGTGAAGGATATCACGGATGACTGCGCCTGTTGGAGATGTTATGACACCGATGCGCTCTGGTAGGAAGGGGAGTTGTTGTTTTTTTTCGGCTGCGAAGAGGCCTTCGGCGGCGAGTTTTTTCTTGCGTTCTTCCAGCATTTTCAAGAGTGCGCCCTCGCCAGCGAGTTCCATAGACTCTATGACGAGTTGGTACTTTGAATTGCCTGGGAAGGTTGTCATCTTACCCGTGCAAATGACGTCAAGTCCTTCTTCGGGGCGGATTGAAAGTTTTGATACGACGCCTTTCCAGCAGACTGCGTCGATCACAGATTTATCGTCTTTCAGCGCGGTGTAGAGATGGCCAGATTTTGGGATCGACACACGTGAGAGTTCACCGCGTACGCGTACGCGCCCAAAAGTCTCTTCGACTGTGCGTTTTACAGAAAAAGCGAGTTCGGAGACAGAAAATTCTGGAATATTGCTTGGTTGTTCTGACATGAATGCATTTTAGGTATAAAGCTTATTAAATTCCAGCTATTATATGAGGATGATTTATCCTTTTTCACCGTATTTGTATAAAAATGAGGATGAGGTTGTTCAGGAGCTTTTGGGGCGTCTTGATTGGCCTGATGGTGTTTCTTGTGATGTTGGGGCTCAGGCTAAGCATTTGGTCGAGGCTGTGCGAGGTCGAAAAGATAGGGGTGGGCAGCTCGAATCATTTTTGCAGGAATTTTCTTTAAAAACAGAAGAGGGCTTGGCGATGATGTGCCTTGCCGAGGCTTTGCTTCGTATTCCTGATGCGGCGACGGCGAATGCGTTAATTCGAGATAAAGTCGCGGCGGCGCAGTGGTTGCAAAACCAAGACAAGGCGGTGGGGTGGCTGTCGAAAGCGGCTGCTCTCGGCATGGCTGCGACGCACGCAACTCTGGATAGTATTTTTGCACGTTTGGGTGAGCCTATTATCCGTGAAGCGATGATTAGGGCTATGCAGATTATGGGGCGGCAATTTGTTTTGGGGACGTCTATAGAAGATGCTTTGATGCAGGCTGAGCCTTGGGAGGCTTGGGGATATAGTATGTCCTATGACATGCTTGGTGAAGGCGCGCGCGAGGCTAAGGCCGCGCAAGACTATTTTGCAGGTTATGCGCATGCAATTGATAAAATATCGGCTATAAAAGGACAAAAAACTTCTGGTATGGCCAGTATTTCTGTGAAATTATCGGCCTTGCACCCGCGTTTTGTTTATGCACAAAAAGAGCGGTGTATTCCCGAAATTACAGAGAAATTATTGTCGTTATGCCAGCGCGCTGCGCGTTCTGATATTCGTTTGACGGTTGATGCGGAGGAGGCGAATAGGCTCGATTTAACTGTGCAAATTTTTGAAAATATTTTACGTGATCCTGTTTGTAAAACTTGGGATGGTTTCGGTTTTGCTGTGCAGGCGTATCAAAAACGTGCTTTTCCGCTTATTGATTATATAGGTGCGCTTGTGAAAGATTTGAATCGTCATATTCATATTCGTTTGGTTAAAGGTGCGTATTGGGATAGTGAGATTAAGCATGCGCAGATGCGCGGCTTTTCGGAATATCCAGTGTTTACCTGTAAGAGGAATACGGATTTGAGTTATCTGGCGTGTGCGCAGTCTATGTTTTCACATTCTGACTATGTTTATCCGATGTTTGCGACGCATAATGCGCATACTCTTTGTGCTGTGCAGGCACTTGCTAATGGGAAAATTTTTGAATTGCAGCGTTTGCATGGCATGGGTGAGGGGTTGTACGCGTCATTTATGGCTGAGAATCCTGATTCTAAAGTGAGTATATACGCACCTGTCGGGCCGCATCGTGATTTATTGCCCTATCTTGTGCGTCGATTGTTGGAAAATGGTGCTAATTCTTCGTTTGTCAATCAAATGTTAGACGAAAATTTAGATGCTGTACGTCTTGTTCGGGACCCGGTTCAGGCCGTACGTCATGCGGAGACGTATCGTCATGGTGCGATTCCTTTGCCATCTGATCTTTTTTTGCCAGAGCGAAAGAATTCCAAAGGTTATGATTTGGATGATCCGCATTCTACGGCGGCATTGGTTTCCTATGTTAAGGATTATAAGTTTTCTGCTTATAAGGAGTGCGCTAGTGAGGGGGATATACAGCCTGTATTTGAACGTGCTGTTTCTGCATTTGATCTATGGGATCGATGGGGTGTTCGTGAACGTTGTGATATTTTGGACCGTATTGCTGATTTGTATGAAGAGCGTTTTGACGAGCTTATTGCCATACTTGTGTACGAGGCGGGGAAAACTATTCCTGACGCATGTGACGAGTTGCGGGAGGCGGTCGATTTTTGTCGATATTACGCGGCGCGGGCTCGATATGATTTTGATAGTGATGGTATTTTGATGCCAGGTTATACGGGGGAAAGTAATCGTTTGACTTTGCATGGGCGTGGGGTTTTTGTGTGTATTGCGCCCTGGAACTTCCCGCTGGCGATTTTCACGGGGCAAATTGTTGCGGCGCTGGTTGCTGGGAATACGGTTTTGGCTAAGCCAGCTTCGCAAACGCCAAGTATTGCTCAATATGCTGTTGATTTGATGTATAAAGCGGGTGTGCCGCGTGATGTTTTGCATTTGATGGTGGGGGATGGTGTTTTTGGCGGGAAGATAGTTGCGCATAAATCTGTTGCAGGCGTTGCTTTTACTGGCTCTACTGCAACTGCTAAGATTATTCAGAAATCTTTGGCAGAGCATAATCCTGAGATTGTTCCTTTTATCGCCGAGACGGGTGGGCAGAACGCTATGATAATTGATAGTTCGGCTTTGTTGGAGCAGGCAGTTGATGATGTTATTCATAGCGCCTTTGGTTCGGCAGGGCAGCGATGCTCGGCGCTTAGGGTTTTGTTTGTTCAGAATGAAATAGCCGATTCTTTTATCATACTTTTATCTGGTGCTATGGATGAGTTGCGGGTGGATAATCTAGTTGACTTATCGGCTGATATTGGTTGCGTTATAGATGGTGATGCAAGGAAGGCTCTTGATCGGCATGTGGATTATATTTCTAGATATGGTCATGTAATTAAGCGAGTGTCGTGTATGAATTATCCGCTTTTATTTGCGCCGATCGCGGTTGAAATTGATGATGCGAATGTTTTGCAGGAAGAGGTTTTTGGTCCAATTTTGCATGTTGTGAGGTATAAATCTTCTGAACTGGATGATGTGATTGATCAGATTAATGCAAGTGGATATGGCCTGACTTTTGGGCTGCATAGTCGTATTGGACATCGTCAAAAAGATTTGGCCAAAAGGGTGCGTGTGGGAAATTTTTACGTGAATCGCTCTATTACTGGCGCTGTTGTTGGTGTTCAGCCGTTTGGCGGAGCGGGTTTGTCTGGGACTGGTCCTAAGGCTGGTGGGCCGTATTATTTACATGCGTTTGCGCAAGAGAAGCTTACTAGTATTGATACGACGGCTTCTGGTGGGAATGTATCACTTGTGAGTTTGACCGACGATTAGAGCCGTGATAGATAAGGTTTAAATATCCTAAAAGAGAGATTTGCTATGAAGATTTTATTGATTGGATCAGGTGGTCGAGAGCATGCTTTGGCCTGGAAGCTTTCGCAGTCGCCGAAATGTGATATTTTGTACTGCGCTCCAGGGAATGCTGGTATTGAAGATTGTGCGCAGTGTGTATCAATTGGCGCCGATCAGATTCAGGAGCTTGTGGATTTTGCTGTTGATAATGCGATTGACCTTGTGGTGGTGGGGCCTGAGACCCCTCTTGTTATGGGCTTGGTTGATGCATTGAAGGTTCAAGATATAGCTGTATTTGGTCCGAGTGCAAAAGCGGCGCAACTTGAGGGATCAAAGGGGTTTATGAAGGATTTATGCGCCAAATATGACATACGTACAGCTAATTATGGCCGATTTTCTGATTTGGAACAAGCGGTTCAATTTATTGAGAAAGTAGGAGCGCCCATTGTTGTAAAAACTGACGGACTGGCGGCAGGTAAAGGTGTGATTATTTGTGAGAATAATGATGATGCTATTGAAGCTTCTAGAGATATGCTCTCTGGTTCTGCATTTGGTGATGCGGGGACAGAAATTGTAATTGAAGACTTTCTTGAGGGTGAGGAATTGAGTTATTTCGCACTTGCTGACGGTATGACGGTTTTGCCGCTTACTTCTGCGCAGGATCATAAGCGTGTAGGTGATGGAGATACTGGCTTAAATACTGGTGGTATGGGCGCTTATAGCCCTGCGCACTTTATGAATGATGATCTTGAGCAGCAGATTATTAAAGATCTTATTGAACCGACGATTGCGGGTATGGCGGCAGATGGATGTGCATTTACGGGCGTTTTGTTTGCGGGGATCATGGTTAAAGATGGTGTTGCGACATTATTGGAGCATAATGTTCGCTTTGGTGACCCTGAATGCCAAGCACTTATGATGCGTTTAGAGGGGGATCTAGTTGAAATATTATATGCAGCGGCAATAGGACGTTTGGATGAGGTGAAAGATCAAGTCTCATGGTCTAATGATCCTGCGCTGTGTGTTGTTATGGCGGCGAAGGGTTATCCTGGGACTTATAAGAAAAATACGGTGATTAAGGGCTTTTCAGATGTTCATGACGCGGTTGTTTTTCATGCGGGAACAGCGAAGAATGAGAATGGTGACGCTATTAGTGTTGGTGGTCGCGTCCTTGGTGTTACTGCGCAAGGTGCTGATATTGCTCAGGCGCAAGTTAAGGCTTATGCGGCAGTTGATTGTATTGATTGGCCTGAAGGGTTTTGTCGCCGAGATGTAGGCTGGCGCGCTATTAAGGCTCAAGAGGAGGCAGCTTAGCGTTTGGATTTAAAGAAATCCTTGAGAATTTGGCTGCATTCCTCTGCGAACAAGCCGTGCTGTATGTCTGGTCTATGGTGGCAGGTTGGCTGTTTATATAATTTACCGCCGTGAAGTACGCCTCCGCCTTTGGCATCCGTTGCGGAAAATATGATGCGCTGTACGCGTGCGAAAGAAAGAGCGGCGGCACACATGGCGCATGGCTCTAATGTCACGTAAAGCGTTGTCTTTGGAATGCGTTGTGCACCTGATTGTTCACATGCTTTACGAATTGCAAGTATTTCTGCATGTGCTGTTGGATCATTAAGTGTACGTGTTCTATTTCCTGCTGATGCTATCAATTTACCGTTTTCATCGACCAAAACAGCGCCGATCGGCACTTCGTCAACTTCTTGAGCACGTTTTGCCTCTTCCATCGCTGTGCGCATCCAGTTATGGTCTATCTGTGAAAAGGATTGTGTCATGAGTGAAGATAAGCATAAAGGTGAGAGAATTGCAAAGGTTATGGCGCGGGCAGGTTTATGCTCCCGCCGTGATGCGGAGCGTTGGATTGAGGCGGGTCGCGTTTATGTCAATGGTAAAGAGATACGATCAGCGGCATTAAATGTGACGCCTGAGGATAGCGTTGTTGTCGATAAGAAGGCTTTGCCTCTATCAGAGCCAACGCGTTTATTTTTGTATCATAAGCCACCGGGGCTTGTAACAACTCATAAGGATGAGCGTGACCGTAGTACTGTTTTTCAACAGCTCCCTCATTCTATGCCACGTGTGGTTAGTGTTGGGCGCTTGGATTTGAATACAGAGGGATTGTTACTTTTGACTAATGATGGGGGCCTTTCTCGCTATTTGGAGTTACCGAGTACAGGTTGGGCGCGACAATATCGTGTACGCGTACATGGTAAAGTCAATGAAAAGCGCCTTGATCACCTTAAAAACGGGATCACAGTTGAAGGCGTTCATTATGGTGCAATTGATGCCAAGCTTGAGGCAACGGAAAAAGAAGGTACTAATAGCTGGGTTTTGATGACATTAAGGGAGGGGAAGAATAGGGAAATTCGTCGCGTTATGGAAGAGCTTGGTTTGAATGTGACGCGTTTGATTCGAACGGATTATGGCCCTTTTACTCTTGGAAAGATTAGCCGTGGGGAGGTTCAAGAAGTCATGCTTCCTGTATTGAAACAGCAAATTCCAAAATATTTTAAAAATACAGAGAAATTAGAAACATTTGAAAAAAAACTGAAAAAAGAAACAAAAAAAGTTAAAAATCAGCGTAATTCTAGTAAAAAAACCGGAAAAAGATGAAGATTGTATCTGGTAAATTTGGCGGTCGAAAGCTGATTTCGCCTTATGATGATCGTGTGCGCCCTACATCTGATAAAGTGCGTGGCGCTGTATTTAATATGTTGCAAGCCCGTGATGCGATTGCAGATGCAACTGTTTTGGATGCATTTTGTGGAACAGGTGCTTTGGGTCTTGAGGCATTGTCTCGGGGAGCAAAATTTTGCCGTTTTATGGATTTAGACCGTATGTCTTTGGATTTGGCGTTTGAAAATGTTGAGAATCTTAGCTGCCTTAATCAAAGTGATTTTGTAAAATGTGATGCAACTAAAATGCGTCAGTCGGATGAGGCGTACAGCCTTGTCTTCTTAGACCCCCCTTATCATAAAAATCTGGTTCATGAGATGCTGTGTGTTTTAAAAGACGGTTCACACTTATGTGAGGGAGCATGGATTGTTTGTGAGACGGAGCGTCAGTGTGATGTGTCATCTCAGGGGTACGTGTTGGCTCAGGATAGGGTCTATGGTTTAATTAAAATATCTTTATTACAATATCTTAGCTGATTGTACCTGTGTAGAGCAGGGTCAAAAGAATTCCACCTAATGCTATGCGATAGACCGCAAAAACCGTAAAAGTTGATCTTTTTATGAATTTCATCATAAGTGCTATGGAAGCCCACCCCGAAATGAATGCGAAAAGAACTGCTATAAGTGCATCAAGGCCAAGGCTTGTATTTGCCTCTTCCATGAGACTTAGACCGATCAATACGCCTGCACCGCTGATGGCAACGAAGGAGAGTAGAAGAGAGTACCGTGCGCTCTCTGTACGTGTGAATCCGAGCATACGTGCCGCTGTCATTGTTATTCCAGAGCGGCTGGTTCCTGGAATGAGTGCCAACATCTGAGCAAGCCCAATACACACGGCATCTTTATATGTTAAATTTTCGATTGTGCGTGTGCTTTTGAATTTTTTATCTGCCCACCAGAGGACGACCCCAAAAATTAGTGTAGCCCATGCGATGACGTATATGGTTTTGAGCCAATCAGGTTCAAGAGTGTGAAGGATAAAGCCTGCAATAATTACAGGTATTGAGCTGATGATTAAAAAAATTAGCAGTTTTGCATTTTTAGTATCCTTTTGACCTGTCCCAAGATCTTTTAAACCTACGAGCATGTTCAATACATCGCGCCAGAAATAGACGAGGACTGCGAATAAAGTGCCTACGTGGACGGAGATGTCGAGCGCTAAATTTTCGCTATCCCAAGTGTCGCATTGATCTGTGAAGCAATGAAACAGTCCTAAATGACCACTTGAACTGACGGGGAGGAATTCCGTTAGCCCTTGTATAATTGCCAATAAAATGATGTGATACAAAATCATAGCTAAGAGCTACTCTAAATATAGGCAGATGACAATGGTGTACTTTGTTGGATTTTTAGGTTTGATTGGCGGATTTGTCGCTGGACAGGGTTTGCTTTATTTTTTGCTTCGTAATGTAAGCCAAGAAGATTTGTTGAATGATCCTTATATCAAATGGAAATATGGCCTTTTGAATTGGGCTGTTGCTTTTCTTGGTGCTTACAGCGCTGTTGATATGTATCACCGTTATTTTCTCTAACGTTTTTGTAATTTGTGAAATATTCAAAAAACACGTACAGTTTTTGTTTACTATAATTTAGGAGTTTTCCAATGAAGTTTTTATCTCGTTTTATAGCCGCATTTGTTTTTTTTGGTTCAATGCCAGTGTCTGCTGCAGTTGAACAATATAGTTTCGACAAGGCGCATACACAAATTTTATTCTTTGTAGACCATCTTGGTTTTTCTATGTCTCAAGGCGAATTTCATGATTATGACGGCGGGTATGTGTTTGATCGTGAAAAGCCTGAAAACTCTTCAATCAACGTTATGATCAAAACAGATTCTATCGATATGGATGATGAGAAATGGGATGCGCATATGAAAAATGCAGATTTCTTTAACGTTGATGAGTTTCCTGATATGACTTTCAAAAGCACATCTATTGTGATTACTGGGGATAATACAGCTGATATTACAGGTGATTTGACAATATTGGGCGTTACAAAAGCGGTTGTTTTAAAAACAACTTATAACAAGTCAGACGTACATCCCTATAGCGGTAAATTTGTAAGTGGTTTTTCGGCTACTGCGACTGTTAAGCGCTCTGAATTCGGTATGACTTATGGTGTGCCAGGTGTTGGTGATGATGTGGAAGTGCGAATCGAAGTTGAGGGTATTCGCGCTGAGGCTGAATAGTGTCGTATCACTTTCTCTCTAAATTGACGCATTGGAGCAGCGCCCTGATTATTCTGGGGCTGCTTCTTTTAGGTATATATATGACGTCGCTGGACTTTAGTGACTTCAAGTTACAGCTTTATATGTTGCATAAATCTTTTGGTTTACTGGTTTTGGGGCTTTTGTTTGTCCGCATTTTATCTTTTCTGTTCTTTAAAAGGCCTAAAGCCATTGAAGCGCACAAACCGTGGGAGCGTTTTTTATCGCGTGCGGTTCATATTTTTCTATATGGTGGCTTGCTTTTGATGCCTATATCAGGCTGGGTCATGTCATCGGCGGGGGATTATACGGTGCAGTTTTTTGGTCTGCATATGCCTGATGTTGTTACCAAGAACGAATTTCTTTTTGAAAATTCAAAGGAAGCTCATGAGATTTTGGCTTATATTCTCATTGTTATTATTGGGGTGCACGTGGCAGGGGCTTTAAAGCATCATTTTATTGATCGTGATGAGACACTGAAGCGCATGACTTCTAAGGCCTTTGGTTTTAAAGGGGGCGTTGTTCTTGTTGCTGTTTTGGCTGTGTGGAGCCTGTTTTTAGTTGCTTTATTGGTTTCGGGATTTCGATATTCTGTTGAGATTGAACGTGCGCTGCAGGTTCAGGAAAATGTGCCAGATGAAACGGCTTTTGTTGTTTCGGATATACAGGGCTGGGTTATTGATTTGTCTCAAAGCACTATGGTGTTTAGCGCCTCTCAGTATGGGCAGGGCTTTAAAGGCCAATTTGAAGAGTTTGGTGGCCAGATTTTTTTTGATCCAGATCGTTTAGATCAAAGCCGTGTTCGCATTGAGGTGGATATCCAATCGTTGAGGACGGGGAGTGCAGATCGTGATGCGCAGGCGCTTGCGCCTGATTGGTTTAATGCAAGTGTTTACCCGAAGGCTGTGTTTGAGGCTGATCAATTTGAGCGTGTAAATGATCGGGCTTTTGTTGCTGATGGTGTGTTGCGCGTTCGTGATGTTGCATTGCCTTTTACATTGCCATTTAATTTAGATTTTATTGATGATGCGGCGTTCATGCGTTCGGAATTCTCGATTAATCGTCTTGATTATGAATTTGGAAAAGGGCAGAATGAAGGGGCTGTTGGCAACAAAGTCGAATTTTTTGTAGAAGTGCGTGCGCTGCGCCATTGAGCATTATTTTTTATTTGATGTTTTCTGCGCTTGCATATTTCGCTCTGAAGGATAGACTGAATTTATGCGAACCTTATATCACTTTTGGCTTCACCCTTTTTCCCGAAAGGTACAGATTGCTCTAACGGAGAAAAAGCTTGATTTTGATTTGAGTATCGAGAAAATCTGGGAGCGACGTACTGAATTTCTTGCTATGAACCCTGCGGGTGATCTTCCTGTTTTGGTTGAAGAGGATGGTACGACCTTGTCCAACTCTCAGGTGATTTGTGAATATCTTGAAGAGGTTTACCCGAATGTAAATCTTATAGGCAGTGACCCTGTGCAACGTGCGGAAGTTCGTCGTTTGGTGAATTGGTTTGATCGTAAATTCAATAAAGAAGTTACCGAGTATTTGCTCGGTGAGAAGTTGATGAAGACGATTTTGCAATCAGGTGAACCGCATGGTCCGTCCGTCCGTGCGGGGCGTGCGAATATTAATTATCATCTTGATTATATTGGGTTTTTGACTGACCGTCGTAGGTGGCTTGCGGGGGATAGTTTTTCGCTTGCGGATATAGCTGCTGTTTCACATCTTTCTGCAATTGATTATATGGGTGATGTACCGTGGGCGGAGCATGAGCCAGCGAAGAGATGGTATGATTCTATACGTGAACGTGATGGTTATCAGGTGCTTTTTGACGAACGCGTTCCAGATTTTGAACCCGTTGTATCTTATATAAAAACCAGCTAGTTTATCCTTAATCAATAGAGGGAATGCAAGGGGTGCAGAAAGTTTTAGAGAAAAATCTTTTTTGTTTTGGCTATGGTTATAGTTGCGATGCTTTGGCTCGTTCTCTTCTTGAGTGTGGCGGGTGGTCTATTTCGGGGACGACGCGTGATGTGGAGAAGAAATGTGTCATGCGCGATTCTGGTATTAAGCCGTATTTATTTGATGCTGAGAATGCTGTGCCTGATCCGCTCTATATGATGCGTGAGGTCACCCATATTTTGATTTCAACGCCGCCCTCGGATTTGGGTGACCCCAGCTTTCTTGCTCATGCGCAGGATATTATGAGATTGCCAAAGTTACAGTGGGTTGGTTATCTCTCTACTACAGGATCATATGGAGATCGAAATGGTGGGTGGGTCGATGAATCCTCTACGCCGCGTCCAACGACTCAGCGTGGATCCCGACGATTAAAATCTGAAGAACAATGGTTTTCACTCTATGAGTCTTACAAGGTGCCTGTTCATATCTTTCGGTTGGCTGGAATTTATGGGCCTGGACGTAGTGCGCTTGATTCGATTCGTTCTGGTGTGGCGCGCCGCATTGAGAAACCAGGACATGCGTTTAGCCGTATTCATGTTGATGATATTGTACAGATTTTGAAAGCTTCTATGAATCATCCAGCTCCGGGTGAGATCTATAATCTATGTGATGATGAGCCTGCGCCCAGTCATGAGGTGATTGATTATGCTTGTCAGCTGTTAGGTATTGAATCGCCGCCCCTTATTCCTTTTGATAGTGTTGATATGGCACCGATTACGCAGAGTTTTTATGCTGATAACAAACGTGTTCGAAATGATAAAATTAAGAATTCTCTGGGTGTGAAATTACGTTATAAAAATTATCGAGAGGGCTTGCAGGCGTGCTTAGACGCCGAAGATGACGGGCTTTATGTCAGTGTTTCTGGCTCTCCGTAAGGCAGGCGTACGTGAACCGTCGTTCCGATATCCAGTTGTGATTCTATAGACATTATGCCGCCGTGAAGTTCTATGAGCTCTTTTGTTATTGAAAGACCCAAGCCTGTTCCTTCGTAGTCGCGTGTGTATTCGTTTGAAGCTTGTTCGAATGGCTTTAGTACGGCGGCGAGTTTATTTGGCGGTATTCCAACACCAGAATCGCAGACTTTGATTGAGAGATACTCTTGTCCTTGTGCACACTCTATCCACACAGAGCCGTGCGCGGGCGTAAATTTTATCGCGTTTGACAGTAAGTTTAAGAAAATTTGCGTTAAAGCGCGCCTGTCGCCGTTAATTGTTATGTTACTCTCGTCTAACTCCGATGCCCGAAGTTTTACATTTTGTTCTTGTGCGCGGCCTTGAATCATGTGAGTAGTGCGCTCTAAGATTGCTTTAATATTGACTTTTTCTAGATCGAGTGTGTGTTTGCCCGCTTCAATTTTTGACATGTCTAGGATGTCACTGATGAGGTCGAGGAGGTGATGGCCGCTTTCTTTTATGCTGGTGGCATATTCAATATATTTTTCATTGAAGAGCGGACCGAGCATTTGTGATTCGATCATTTCTGAAAAACCAATAATTGCGTTGAGCGGTGTTCTGAGTTCGTGACTCATATTGGCGAGGAAGCGGGACTTTGCGGCGTAAGCCTGTTCAGATGTATCTTTTGCACGCTTTAGGTTTTGTTCATAGAGTATGCGTTCGGTCATATCTTGGATGATGCCATATAGCGCTACAACTTCGCCATTTGTATCTTTTTCACAGCGCCCTTCGCAGGATACAAAGCGAATTTCTCCCCCAGGTTGTATAATACGGAAGTCCATATCGTAGCTTTTTTCTTCTATCATTGCGCGTTGAAAAATTTGCACAACACGACCTAGATCACGTTTATGGATCAGTGGTGTCAGCGCGTTGATTGATGGTTTGAAGGTATCTTTGTCTAATCCAAAGACGCGGAAGATTTCTTCTGACCATGATATTTCTTCTTCACCAATTAGCCAGTGCCAATGCCCCATACGCCCGATGGCTTCGGCTTCGGAGAGTTGGCGTTCACGTTGCAAAAGATGTTGTTCCTGCTGTTTTATTCCTGTGACATCGCGCCCGCATAAATAATGCATGCCGTTTTCTTGTATTTGGTTCCATTCGATCCAGTGGGTATTGCCGATTTTATCTTTGGTTTGAGCTTCGAACTCTGTGGTTTCTTTTTGTACGAGTAAGTCAGAGATTTTTAATGATTTGATTTCTGTGCTTGTATATCCAAGTGTTTTCTGGAATTGCTTATTTGTAGAAATAATTTTTCCATTTATATCGGCCATGATGAGAATATCGTGACTGATATTTTCAAACGGATTTCTTTTTGTTTGGTTTGGGAGGTTTTCCAGAAAGGCATCTAAATTAGAGGATGTGTCGTGTTCCAGTGATTCTGCGGCGCGCGAGGCTATGAGGACGCGTTTATCTCCTGCGGTTATCCAGTCAAAGTAAAAAGATTCGATAACAGCTTTGTCTTTTATGTATATATCGTGTTCGCCTGCTTCTAGCGTTTTGATGTCCATTTCATCTTCAAACGAGAAAATGTCGGATGATTGATATTGGACTTCTTTTTCAATGCCTAATATTTCACAGAATTCTTCGTTAGCGTGAATTATTGTGCCGTTTTCGTCTATAATACAGCGTGCTACCTCGTCTTGAGGTATAATCAAGCGCGATTCCTTGTGGAGTGTAATTTTGTTTTTTAAAGGCATACGATACTTCCAAGGTTTTGGAAATTGAATCCTCACTATATATGAAAAAAGGCGCTCATTACAAGCGCCTTTTCGTAATCAGGAGTTTTAACTGTTCTAATATTTGATCGAGCAGCCGTACGGTGATGTTTGTGATACTGCGACGCTGCGGCCTGCAGAGATGTCGTCTAAAGCGGCAAGTACTAGATTTTTCGCCCCTTCAACGGCTTTTGCACTTGGGCTTGGATTATCGTCAATAGCACCTTTATAGGCGATATTGCCTTCGGCATTAATGATGAACATGTGTGGAGTTGTTTTCGCATCGTATGCTTTTCCGATTTCGCCGAGTGGGTCTAAAATTTTAGTTGTTGCATTTGATTCGTTTTCATCTGAAATCGCTGCGGCTTCTTCTGGTGATACAAATCCTTGCTTTCCTGGAGCCGAGGAGACGATTGATACCCAAATTACGCCATTGTCAGCCGCTGTTTTTTGGACAGCTTGCATGTTTCCTGTGCTGTAGTGCTTTACAACGAAAGGGCATTGGTGATTTGTCCATTCTAGGACTACGATTTTGCCTTTATGGTCTTCAAGGTTGAAATCTTTTCCACTGACATCTTTTACGTTGATTGCTGGTGCTTTTTCTCCAATATCTACTGAGGCGTGAGCCGAGAAATCTTTTAAGCTCAATGCCATTGGTATAAAGGCAAGTGCGAGCATGGCGTATGCTAGTTTTTTGAACATGTGTCTGTCTCCTGTGCGTGTTGATGATGACTATAACAAAAGTTTATTTATTGTCCTACTACTTCTTGTACGATTCCCGGCGTTAAAACCTGCGGTAAAATTACAGGCTGTGGCCTTTCCTTTTCTTTTAGTTTGCGTGGGGGGTAATAGACGTAAAGCGGTACGCCGTTTCTTCCATGTTGGGCGAGGTAATCTGTTATGGATTTGTCGTGGTTTGTCCAGTCGCCTATAAAATACTTTACGTTCTTTTGTTTGAATAGGGTTTTTGTTGAATTAACATTGATCGCTATGGCGTGATTGATTTTGCATGTAAAGCACCATGCTGCGGTCATTTCAACAAAAACAGGTTTGTTTCCTTTCAGCGCCTCGTTGAGAGCATTTTTTGAGAAGTTTTCACCGAAAGTTTTGGCTGTTGATTGTGGGCTTTGATTGAGTGCAGCTTTTTGAATGGAATAAATTGTATAGGCCAAAGCGCCTGACGATAAGATAATCAGTATTAGGATGAGGATGCGTTTTATGTCATAACGTGCGAGCCATACGATAAAGCTGATGAGAAGCATGCCTGTTAGCGCGGATAATGCGGCATCTGCTCCGGCTTGTTGGCTTAGAACCCAAACGAATACGATTGCTGAGGCAAACATTGGGAAGGAGAGTGCTTGTTTAAAGCTGTTCATCCATGCCCCTGGTTTTGGTAGAAGTGTTCGCGATGCGGGAACGAATGAAAGTATGAGATAAGGCGCGGCTAGACCTAGACCGAGTGAGGCAAAAAAGATGATACTAAATACGGCGGGCTGTATTATTGCGTAGCCCATGGCCGCGCCTAAGAAGGGGCCAATGCACGGCGCTGCTACAAAGGTAACAAGTGTGCCAGTGAAAAAGCTGGAGACTGCCGAGGAGCCTTTTGTCATTTTATTTCCGACGTTGCCCAATGCGTTTCTGAACTCGAAAAAGCCCATAAGATTGAGGCCAATTGTGAAGAGTAAGTAGGCCAGAAGTGTTATAATGATTGGGTTTTGAAGCTGAAAGCCCCAACCGATGGCGGAGCCGGCTTGTTGTAGCAAGACTAGCAATAACCCTATGATGACAAAACTGAGGACAACGCCGAGGGCGTAAGATATGCCGTATGTACGTGCATGTTTTTTTTCTTTTTCACCCATTTTTATCAGACTTAAGGCTTTCATGGATAGAACAGGGAAAACGCAAGGCATTAGGTTTAGGATCAGGCCTCCCAAAAGCGCTAGGCCGATTGCGGATGCCCATGTGAGTGGGCTTGTTTGTTGATGTTTGTTTAAAGTTTCTGCTTGTGCTTTTTTTAGCGGTGCTTGTGGTGAAAATGAGTTTGGAGATGCTGAAATTTCATAGCTGATGTTTTCTCCTTTTTCACCTGTCAAGACGAGTAGTCCGTCGAGCGATGTTAATTCAGCAAGGCTACGATCTCCTCGGGGGTAGATTAATTGGATATCATCATCTGTTTTAACTTTCACTGCATCGGCTGTGTATTGAAGCACACCCCAATCATATGGAAAAAATTCCAGGCTGTCTGCCATAGTATTTTTTTGGTCTGTATTGAGTAAGAGGTGTAAGTTCTCCTGATTTTCGTGAAACTTAAATGAGCCGTGCAAAGGTTGGGGCATCTTTTCTTGCGCGGCTTTTATAGTGGCGCTGTTGTCTTGTATTGGTGCATTTGGATCATTTAATGTGACTCTAAGCTTGCTGGCTTCTGGGATGCATATTTTATTGCAGACCAACATATCAATGGATGCATCTAAATTGAACTCACCCGACATGTAACTAATTGGAATAATTATATTCTGAAGAAAGATCACTTTATTGTAATAGCCGTAATTAGCCAAAATTTCGTAAGATATTTTATCGGGTGTGGGCCACTGTATTTCGCCGAATATGAACCCTTCTGGTGCGTTCCAATTGATGCTCACGGGGAGGCCAGAGTCGCCTGGGTTGCGCCAGTAGACATGCCATTCTGGTTCTAAAATGACCTCTGTCGCAATCGTGATTGTATCACCTGCTTTGATGTCATGTGTGCGTTCTGGGATGATATTTACAGATGTATAGCGCTCGTTTTCCATCGCCGTCGATTGGGGTGTTATCGATAAGCATAAGAGTAAACATGTCAGAAAAACATGTATCTGAAAAATTACTCCGGATTTTTTATTCAAAATTGAAATCATTTGTCTGTACTCTTATTCGTTAAAACTTGCTTTTGGTTACATGATTGAACACAATATTATTTGCGTTTAATTAATATGCGGTTTTAAATATGAATGCAGTTTTATGGTCGCCGGACCAAAATCAGATTCAATCAACTCGATTATATGATTTTATGTCCTTTGTGCAATCTCGAACGGGGCGGGCGCATGATGATTACACATCTTTGTGGGACTGGTCTGTTACTGAGGTGCCTCTGTTCTGGGATTTAATTTGGGATTACTGTGGTGTAATTGGTGATAAAGGTGGGCAGGTTTTTGATGATCACGGTGGTCAGATGTTTGGAGCGCAGTTTTTCCCCGATGCGCATTTAAATTACGCAGAGAATATGCTTCGTAACCGTTCAGATAATCTGGCCATGGTCTTTCGTGATGAAATGGGTGTTGAGAGTTGTATCACTTATTCTGATTTATACGATCAAGTCTCGATTTGGCAGCAAGCGCTCGTGGGGTTTGGTGTAGGCAAAGGTGACCGCGTGGCAGGATATATGCCTAATACGATGGAAACGATAATTGTTATGTTGGCTTGTTCGTCTTTGGGGGCGGTTTGGAGCTCTGCTTCGCCTGATTTTGGAGTTCAGGGGGTTGTTGATCGATTTGGGCAGATTAATCCTAAGGTTTTGATTACAGTCGACGGGTATTATTATAATGGAAAAATAATTGATGTTTTAGCGAAAGTTAAAGATGTGCAGCCCCTCATTGAAGGGCTTGAGCAAATAATAGTAGTTCCCTTTGCGGGGTCTGAGTATAGTTTAGGCGTTAAGGCGGCTGATTTTACGGGTGTTTATAAACCCAGAATTATTGAATTTGAACGCGTTTCCTTCGATCATCCTCTTTTTATTATGTTTTCGTCTGGCACGACGGGTGTGCCTAAATGTATTGTTCATGGACATGGCGGTACGCTTTTGCAGCATTTAAAAGAGCACCAGTTACAAAGCGATATAAGGCCTGATGATAAGGTTTTCTATTTTACTACATGTGGATGGATGATGTGGAATTGGTTGGCAAGTGTATTGGCGAGTGAAGCCACGATTTTACTTTATGATGGGTCACCGTTTTATCCTGATGGAAAGGTTCTCTGGGATTATACGTCTAAATATGGCTGTACGTTTTTTGGTACATCGGCAAAATTTATTGAGGCGATGAAGTCTGAGGGTATTCATCCATCCGAAAGCCATGATTTAAAGCCTCTTAGGGCTATAGCTTCTACTGGTTCTCCGTTGGTTCATAGCAGTTTTAATTTTGTTTATGAGCATATCAAAAAAGACGTGCACTTGGCTTCTATCTCTGGTGGAACAGACATTGTGTCGTGTTTTGTGCTTGGGAATCCTATATCTCCTGTCTATCGCGGTGAAATTCAATGTGCGGGTCTTGGGATGGCGGTTGATGTGTTTGATGAGAAGGGTCATTCTGTCACAAAAGGTTCGGGTGAGTTTGTTTGTACCAAACCTTTCCCATGTATGCCTGTTTCTTTTTGGAGTGATCCTGATGGAGCGCGTTATAGGTCTGCTTATTTTGAAATGTATGATAATATATGGGCGCATGGGGATTGGGTTGAGAAAACAGGAAATGGTGGTTTTATTATTCATGGGCGCAGCGATGCAACCCTTAATCCTGGAGGTGTACGTATAGGAACAGCAGAGATTTATCGGCAGGTTGAGAAGATTCCTGAAATCAGGGATAGCGTTGCTATTGGGCAGGATTGGGATGGTGATGTTCGTGTGATATTATTTGTTATTATGCGTGATGGCGTAGATTTGGATGAGGTGCTTGTTAAAGAGATCAAGGCTCAAATACGTACGGGTGCTTCGCCGCGACATGTCCCTGCAAAGGTTCTTTCGGTTTCTGATATACCGCGTACGAAAAGCGGTAAAATTACTGAGATCGCGGTCCGTGATGTCGTGATGGAGCGGCCCGTGAAGAACACGGAGGCGCTCGCAAATCCAGAGGCTTTAAAACTTTATGAGAATTTGGCTGATCTGCAGCACTAAAAAAGCTTGCAAAATTTTTGAACGGATGTTTATTTAATTGTTATGGACATTTATTTTTGTTTCATTACTGACTTTATAGTACCTGCGGCAGCAAATGCGGCGGGCGATGCCCGCATGTAAAGCCCTAGCGCGGTAAGCTTCGCGCACCCCTTCAAAACACTGAAAAACGAAAAGTAAGCAAATTTATTGCTATGAGGAATATTACTATGGAACAATCGAAGATTATAAAACTTCCTGAGGAACGAAAATTCAGGCCTGTATTGCATGCGCTAACAGCGAATCCGGGTGCGGAGATGATGCGTTATGCGCAGGGTAAGCAGGATATTATCACACTTGGTCAAGGTGAGGGTGACGCACCGACGCCTGACTTTATTGTTAATGCTACAGTTAATGCTATGCGCGACGGTAAAACGTTCTATGGCCCAGTTTTAGGTAAGGATGAGCTGCGCGAGACGCTTTCGAGATATTATAAGCGTATTTATAGAATGGACATTCCCTCTAAGCGTTTTTTTGTGACGTCTTCGGGGTCTACGGCGATGCATTTGTCGCTTGCAGCATTGGTTGATAAGGGCGATGAGGTTATTGCGATTACACCGATTTGGAAAAATCTGATTGGAGCCATTGAGCTTACGCAGGCGACAACACAGCAAGTTTCACTTGATTATATTGATAATGAATGGCGTTTGGATTTGGATCGCCTCTTTGATGCTGTGACGGATAAAACCAAAGTTATCTTGCTGGTTAGCCCTTCGAATCCTACGGGCTGGGTTGCGAGCAAGGAGGAGATGCGTGCGATTTTAGAATTTGCGCGTGCGCGTGGTATATGGATTTTGGCAGATGAGGTTTATGGTCGCCTTGTCTATGAGGGGATACGTGCCCCCAGTTTCTTGGATGTTTGTGAGCCAGATGATTTGTTACTTGTTGTGAATAGCTTTTCGAAAAGCTGGGCTATGACAGGTTGGCGTTTGGGTTGGATTGTTGGGCCAGAGGAGGCGGAGGATAAAATTCGTGATGTGGCGCTTTATAATAAGCTATGCCCGCCAACATTTACGCAATATGGGGCGATTGCCGCGCTTGAGGAGGGTGAAGATTTCCTCAAAAGCCAGATTGATATGTGGCGCTCTAATCGTGATCTAGTCGTGCGGCGTTTTCAGGAAATGGGGAATGTGCAGATGTCTTATCCTGCGAGTACGTTCTATGCTTTTTTTAAGGTTGATGGCGAGGAAGATTGTATTGCGCTAACGAAACGTTTGATTGATGAGGCGGGCGTCTTGCTTTCGCCTGGCTCTGCTTTTGGGATTGCGGCGAGGGGATATATTCGTCTTTGTTTTGCGGTTTCTGAGGCACGGTTGAGTGAGGCCCTAGATCGTATTGAACGCGTTATAAAAAGGTAGGTATATGCGTGGTTTTTTCGGAATAGGGGTTGAGGGCATAAGTAAAGAACAAAATGTGGGAACGATTGTGCGCTCTGCCCATTCTTTTGGGGCGCAGTTCTTTTTTGCTATACGCCCTGTTGTGGATATTGAGGCGATGAAAGAAAGTGATACATCTGATGCGTTTGATCATTTGCCGTATTATCAATATGCAACTCCGCAGGAGCTTGTGCTGCCACAGGAATGTATATTGGTTGGCATTGAGTTTGTCGAGGATTCGGTAGATTTGCCGAGCTTTCGTCATCCTAAACGCGCGGCGTACGTGTTTGGGCCTGAGATGGGAAACTTATCTGATGAAATACAAGCGCAGTGCCATCATATTGTAAAAATTCCGATGTCTTTTTGTGTGAATGTTGGCGTAGCGGCGGCAATTATTATGTATGATCGGATGCTGTCTATGGGGCGATTTGCGGAGCGCCCTGTTATGCCAGGCGGCCCGATGATTGAAGATATTAAGAAAAAACACGTACAGCGCCGTAAGGTTCGTAAAAAGCCTAAAAATTAGCGTGTTTTTTCGCGCATGGTTACGAATTCTTCTGCTGCGGTTGGGTGTATGCCTATGGTGCGGTCAAAGTCTGCTTTGGTTGCGCCTGATATCATGGCGACAGCAAAACCTTGGGTGATTTCACCCGCTTCTGCCCCGACCATGTGTAGACCGATGACTTTATCGGTTGAGCGCCTGACGATCAGTTTCATGAGGGAGCGTTCTTGGCTTTCTGCGAGGATCATTTTCATTGCACGGAAAGAGGAGACGTACACATCTATATCGTCGCCGAATTTTTCCTTTGCCTGTTCTTCTGTGAGGCCGACTGTGGCGATGTTTGGTGAAGTGAATACGGCGCTTGGGATGTTTTCGTAAGAGATATGCCGGTTTTGTTTGTCGTAGAGGCGGTCGACAAGAGCGTGCCCTTCGGCAAGAGCGACGGGGGTTAGGGCTACGCGGTCTATAACGTCGCCGATTGCATAAATTGAGGGGATATTTGTTTGTTCCTCGTTATTGACGATGATTGCGCCCTGTTTATTTAATTGTATGCCTATTTTTTCAAGATTGAGGTTATTTGTGTTGGGCGTGCGGCCTGTGGCGAATAGAACTTGATTAGCATAAAGCGGGTCCCCCTTATCAAGCGATATTGTATAGTTTTGCCCTGATTTTTCTACCTCAGTAATGTTCGTTTCAGCGTGAAAGTGAATGCCCTTTTTACACATTTCATTGAAAAGAAAATCACGTACGTCTTTATCGAATGCTTCGTTTAAAATTTGATCACGGCGATAAATGACATGTACGTCTGTACCCAGATCATTGAAAATGCTTGCAAATTCAAGGCCGATATATCCGACACCCGTGATGACAAGTGTTTTGGGCTGTTCTTTTATATAGAAGATATCATCTGAGGTTATTCCGTGTTCCTGCGCGCCTTTGATGTCAGGCATAAATGGCTTTCCGCCTGTAGCGATCAGGATGCGCTCTGCTGAAATATTTTTATTGTTTACGCGCACGGTGTGCGGATCAAGGATGCTGGCGTGTCCCCAATGCGTTTCTACTCCCGTGTTTTGCAGAAGATTTTGGTAAATGCCGTTTAAGCGTTCAATCTCTGCATTTTTGCGGTTTATAAAGGTTTGCCAGTTTAATTTTGGCTCGTCTACATCCCATCCATAGCCCCTAGCGTCTGATATAGCTGTATTGTAGCTGGCGAGGAAGGTCATGATTTTTTTGGGTACGCAGCCAACATTTACACATGTTCCACCGTAAAAACGACTTTCGGCAATTGCAACTTTTTTGCCATGTTTACCTGAGGCAATACGTGCGGCACGTACACCGCCAGAGCCTGCGCCAATGACAAATAAATCTACCTCGTATTCGCTCATTTTGTGTAATCCTTATCTGGTGTTTTGTGAGGCAGATCGGAGATTTTACCCCCACCGATAATGAGGCGTACACCTCTGTGTAATGATAGATAGGAGCTTATCCAGCGCATTGATACGATAAAACGGTTGCGAAAGCCAATTAGGAAGTAGACGTGCGTCACACACCATAGAAGCCAACCTATAAAGCCGCTGACTTTGTAGCCGTGTATCTCACCGATTGCGCGGTTACGTCCGATTGTTGCCATCGCGCCGTGGTCTTTATATTCAAAATTTTTGCGTTTTATGCCTTTTTCGCGGTTGAGAATGTCATTTGCGACGAATTCGCCCATTTGTTTTGCTACGGCAGCGACCCCAGGTAGCGGTGTTTTTTGATTTTTTGGTATGTGATGCGCTGTATCGCCGATGGCGTATATATCGGAATGGTTGTTGACCAATAGATATTTATTAACATGTACGCGTCCTGTTCGGTCTGTTTGAGCTTTTAGCCATTTTCCTGCTGGTGAGGCTTCGACGCCCGCAGCCCAGATTAATGTGCGTGCAGGGTGTTTCTCTTCGCCGAGTGTGATAAAGCCGATTTTCATGTGCTTGACCATTGTGTTGAGGCGGACTTCGACGCCGAGTGATTCTAGGTGGTCTTGTGCCTTTTGCGACAATGTATCATTAAATGCCATAAGGACACGCGGCGCGACGTCTACGAGTATGATACGTGCGTCGCTTGGGTTTATATGATGAAAATCACCGCATAATGTGGCGTTTGCGAGTTCCGCGATCGCACCTGCTAGCTCTACTCCCGTCGGGCCAGCACCGATAATTACAAAGTTTAGGTAGGCGCGCCGTTCTTCTTCGGTTTCTACCATCTCAGCTTTTTCAAAAGCGGTCAACACGCGTTGGCGAATTTCCCGCGCGTCTTCGATTGTTTTTAAACCAGGTGCAAATTTCGCCCAATTGTCGTTTCCAAAGTAGCTGTGGCGTGCGCCTGTTGCCAAAATCAGGTAGTCATACGAGAAATTTCGGCCGTAAATTGTGCGTGCTATTTTCTTTTCCGTATCAATTTCACCAATTTCGTTCATATAAACGGCTACGTTTTTCGCTTTGCGCATGATTTGGCGAATGGGCATAGCTATTTCTGCTGCAGTGAGGGCGGCGGTGGCCACTTGATAGAGGAGGGGCTGAAATAAATGGTGATTGTGTTTGTCGACTAAAGCGACATCAAAGTTTTTATTTGCCAGAGTTTTGGCTGCTTCGAGACCACCAAAACCTGCGCCGATGATTAATATTTTTTTTCTTTTAACGAGGGCTTTTTTTTCAGCCATTTTAAATCTCTGTTTTGATTGAATACCTACAATAACGAATCATTGAAAAATGGAAACAGTGATTATTGTTCGGATGTGAAAATATGTTGTGCGATGCAAGGTAAATAGTTGTGATATCAAGGGGAAAGACTCTAGACGTAAGCTCAGTTTTTCCTTTAAGGTACATATGTAATATTTTCTATTTCTTACTTAGTTGAGAGCTTCCAAATGACAAAAAAAGATTTAAAAAACCTGCTCGATGAAGCGCAGAAAGCACTTCCTGCCAAAGCTCCTGTCGGGCTTAAGAAAATGCTTCAGATTTTGTGCGGTAAAATTCTAAGTGAGGATATGGAGTTTTTTGACGGTAAGTTGCTTGCAGATATGGCTGTTTCTCATTGGGAGATGGCGCGTGAGCGTGAAAAAGGGAAGCCTAAGTTGCGCATTTATTGCCCCACTGTTGAGGATGGGGATTGCCGCAAAACTGTGATTGATATTGTTAGTGATGATCTTGCGTTTTTGATTGATTCTGTCGCGGCAGATATTAACAAGAATAATTTTTTGATTGGTATCCTTATTCATCCTAATATTTATACATCATATGATGATAAGGGCGAGCTTCGTGATATTAGCCCTTCGTCAAAAGATGGGTATTTTCGTCAGGCGCACATTCATGTGCAAATTAATGAGACACTTTCTGATCAAGCGATTAAGGAGCTTGAGGTGGGTCTTTACAGGATGCTAGACGATGTGTTTCAGGCTAATGCTGATTGGAAAGAGATGCTGAAGCGTCTTCAACAATGTTCAGAGGATTTAAATGCGGCAAGAACAAAGCGACCTGCTGCAGAAATTCAAGAGCATTGTGCGTTTTTAGACTATCTTTATGATAATAACTTTACGCTTTTGGGGTATCGTGAATATAAGTTTGTGGCGACTAAAAATGGTTTTCAAAGCAAGACGATTAAGGGAAAAAGTTTAGGGTTACTTCGGGATGATGTCAGTCCTGCTTATATTAGTGAGGCGGAGGAAGGATTACCGCGTAATTTGCAAGAATTGCGGCGTAATTTGCCCCCTGTTTCTATCTCTAAGACGAATCGTTTGGCCACTGTTCATCGTCGTGTTCCGATGGATTGTGTGGCCGTTAAAGTTTATGATGGGAAAGGTGAGGTCGTTGGCGAGAAGTTGTTTATTGGCTTGTTTACCTCTGTAACGTATTCTCGAAGTGTCAGTGATGTGCCTTATCTCAGGCAAAAGGTTGAAAGTGTCGTTCAGATGTCTGAATATATTGAGGGGACACATGATCGTAAGGCGTTGCGTCATATTTTAGAGAAGTATCCACGTGATGAGTTGTTTCAGATTGAAACGGAAGAGCTTCTTCGGATATGTGAAAATATTATTCGTCTTCAGGAGCGTCAACGTATTGCTTTGTTTCTTCGTAAAGATCCGTTTGGGCGCTATATTTCTTGTCTTGTCTATATTCCGCGAGATCGTTTTGGTACGAAGCTTCGTATGGATATTTCTGATATTTTAGAGGAAGAGACAAAGGGGACGTGCGCGAATTTTTATACGACGTTGGATGATTCTGTTTTTGCGCGTGTTATGTTTGTGATTAATGTTAGTCAGAAAAACCCGCCAAAAATTAATGTTAAACGTATAGAGCAGCGCCTTCGTGATGCAGGGCAGACATGGGCAGAGCGTTTGTCCCTTGCTCTTAGTGATGCGCATGAAGATGACGGCTATATAACTGATTTAACACTTAAATATGCAGACGCCTTTCCGTACGCGTACACTACGACATATCAAGCAAAACAGTGTGTTTTTGATATAGAAAAGATTGAAGCAGCGTACCGTGAAAATAAAATTGTTTTGAATCTTTATCGTCCGAATGAAGTTGATTTGAAGAAGGTACGGTTGAAGGTATTCCATAGGGGGGCTCCTGTAACATTGTCTGATGTTATGCCAATTTTGGAGCGAATGGGATTACGTGCGATCGCTGAATTGCCCTTTGAAGTTCGGCCTGAAGGTTCTGATGAATCTTTGTGGATTCATGATTTTCTGCTTGAAACATCCGAAATTGAAGATTTTATATCTATTCGGAGTGTTAAAGAGAACTTTGAGAAGGCCTTTATCAAGGTTTGGTATAAAGACGCGGAAAGTGATAATTTAAATCGCCTGGTTTTGAGTGCCGGGGCGAATTGGCATGAAATCACGATTTTGCGAAGCTATGTTCGTTATTCTAAACAATTACGTCTTCCGTACAGCCGTACGTATGTTGAAAAGGCGTTGACGGAAAACCCTAAAATTTCACGTCTTTTAATAGATATGTTTAAGGCTCTGCACGATCCTGAGTCTTTTGTAGACTCTGCTGACTCATTTGTTGAAGATATTAACACGGAGTTAGAAAGCGTTTATTCGGGTGACTATGATCGAATTTTAAGGTCTTTGATTTCACTTATTCAGGCCACGTTACGAACGAATTATTTTCAGCGTCAAGAGGATGGATGTGCGAAGACTTATTTATCTTTGAAAATAGATAGCTGCCAGATTGATTTTATGCCAAGACCTCGTCCTATGCGTGAGATTTTTGTTTATTCCCCCCGTGTTGAGGCTATTCATTTGCGCGGTGATGTGATTGCGCGCGGCGGCTTGCGCTGGTCGGATCGTCATGAAGATTTTCGCACGGAGGTTCTGGGGTTGATGAAGGCACAGATGGTTAAGAATGCTGTTATTGTGCCAATGGGGTCCAAGGGTGGTTTTGTTGTGAAAACGCCTACAGCCAATCGTGATGAATTTATGAAAGAGGGGATCGAATGTTATAAGATCTTTATACGTGGTCTTCTGGATATTACAGATAACCGTGTTGGTAAGAAAGTTGTTCCACCGAAAGGTGTTGTTCGCCGGGATGGTGATGATCCTTACTTAGTTGTTGCGGCTGATAAGGGTACGGCGACGTTTTCTGATATGGCGAATGGGCTCTCCCAAGATTATGGTTTCTGGTTGGACGATGCGTTTGCTTCTGGTGGGTCGGCTGGATATGATCATAAGAAAATGGGTATTACAGCGCGCGGTGCTTGGGAGTCGGTAAAACATCATTTCCGTCTTTTGAACCACGATATACAAAATCAGTCATTTGAGGTTGTTGGTGTTGGTGATATGGGCGGTGATGTTTTTGGAAACGGGATGTTGCTCTCGGAGCATACTCGTTTGATCGGCGCGTTTAACCATCTTCATATTTTTTGTGACCCTGATCCAGATATCAAGAAATCATTTGCAGAGCGCAAGCGTTTATTTGAGTCTATGGGTGGATGGGATCAATATGATGAGAAGATTTTATCAAAAGGTGGATGTGTTTACAGTCGCAATGACAAGTTGATTAAGCTTACGCCTGAGATTCAAAAACGCTTTGATTTATCTAAAGAAAAAGTTGCACCTGATGAGTTGTTGCGCGCGATGCTCAAGGCACGTACGGACTTGCTTTGGTTCGGTGGTATTGGTACTTATATTAAATCTACTAAAGAGAGCCAAGTGGACGCTGGTGATAAGGCAAACGATGCGCTGCGTATCAATGCTGCTGAAATTCGTGCGCGTGTCATAGGTGAGGGCGCAAATCTAGGTGTTACGCAGCTTGGGCGTGTTGAGCTCGCTGAAGGTGGTGTTGCGATTAACACCGACTTTATTGATAACTCTGCAGGTGTGGATTCTTCTGATCATGAAGTCAATATCAAGATCTTGATGCGTGATGTGATGAGTCAAAAAGAGCATAAAATGGATTTGAAATCTCGAAATATTTTACTTGAAAAGATGACGGATGAGGTTGCTGAGCATGTATTGCGTCACAACTATCAGCAAGCGCAGGCAGTTTCTTTGGTTGAGGTGCAGGCGTATGAGAATGTACAGCTTCATGATGCGTTTATTCAAGACATGGAGCGTACGCAAGGTTTAAGTCGTGTCATTGAAGGGCTTCCTGATCAGGAAACGATTGAGCGTCGTTTGCGTACTGGTAAGGGTCTTATGCGTCCTGAGCTTTGCATTCTTCTTGCGTATGCGAAAATTAATTTGACAAAAGATCTTTTGGACTCTGATATTCCAGATAACCCTGAAATGAATTATTGGATTTTTGACTACTTCCCTGAAATTTTGGGTAAGAAATTTGAAAAGGAAATTTTACGGCATCGCTTGAAGCGTGAGATTATTGCGACCATGATGGCGAACTCTTTGATTAACCGGATGGGTCCGACGTTTTTGCAGTCTCGAATGAGTAAGACGGGGGCGAGTGTTAAGGAAGTGATGCAGTCTTATCTAATCGTTCGTGATGCCTTTGGATTGCGCCATTTGTGGGATGATATTGAGGCTCTTGATGGCAGTGTTCCTGCACAGGTGCAGCTTAAGGCGATGCGTGAGATCGCGCATTTATCTGAGCATGGTATTACATGGTTTTTGACACGGCTTGGTCGTGATATGGATGTTAATGATGATTCGAAGGAATTTAGCGCAGGTATTAAAGAGTTATCCGCGTCATTGGATGAGCTTGTTACGGATGATTTGCGTGAACGGATTAACCAACGTCAGAATGGCTTTATGCAAGATGGTATTCCTAAAGAGCTTGCGTTTAAAATTGCTTTAATGCCAGTGCTTTCATCGGCGTGTGACATTATTCGAATTTCTTCAGAGCAGGGTATGGATATGAAGAATACTGCTCGAACGTATTTTGAACTTGGGGAGCGGTTTCATCTTGATTGGATGCGACAGAAGGCCCGTTTTTTGCCTCATGAAGATCATTGGCAAAGTGAGGCTGCGAATGGCTTGATGGATCAGCTTTATAGTTCTCAGGCGGGTATGACTGTCCGTATTCTGCGTGACATTAATGGTAAGAGTAAAAAAGTTTCAAAGAGCGGTTCTATGGTGGATATTTGGGCGGAGCAGCATTCGCACCACCTGAAGCAGCTTGATGGTTTATTTGTTGATTTACGGCGTGCTGGTACAGTTGATTTGACGATGCTGACAGTTGCTGAGCAGCGATTGCGCAGTCTTTATGGTGGTTAGACTGCTAAGAAGACCCATATCATAATACCCATTAATATGTTGGACTTAAACACGTACAGGGAGCTTTCTGGGTCGTAGGTTTTCCAAGTGAAAATTTGTAAAATTGCGTGAAGTGCAGGGAGTGCGATTAGGGCGGACGGGAATTCAAAACCGTTTGATAGTGTTATGCAGATGAGGCTGAGGGCATAAAAGCCTGTAACCCATTTTTTGCTGTGATTACTTAGTTTTAAGGCTGTTGATTTTATACCGATTAGCGCATCGTCTTCTTTGTCTTGATGGGCGTAGATTGTGTCGTAACCTATGGTCCAGAAAATTGCGCCAATGTAGAGCAGCATTGATTCGAGTGTTATTGTTCCGGTCATAGCGCTGTATCCCATAAGGGCGCTGAAATTAAATGTTAGGCCTAACACGATTTGTGGCCAGTAGGTGACGCGTTTCATGAGGGGGTATAGGACAATAAGCGGCAAGGTTAGGCAGCCTAAGGTGATTGTTATCCAGTTGAATTGGAGTAGGATGATGAATGCTATTAGCAACAATGTTGTTAAAAGTAAAAGCGCATTTTTAACGCTTATATCCCCGCGGGCTAAGGGGCGGTTTCGTGTGCGTTCTACTTGCTTGTCTAGGTCGCGATCCCATATGTCATTGATAATGCAGCCTGCGCCGCGCATGAGGATGCTGCCGATTAGGAAAAGCGTACATTCGAATAGGGGGGCTTTTTCTGGGGATGCAAGAGTTAGGCCCCATAATCCAGGCAAGAAGAGAAGCCAGATGCCGATTGGTCTGTCTATACGCAGGAGATAAGCATAGGGATGCAGTTTTTGTGGGAGATATTTCTCTACCCAAATAAGCTTCTTGATATCCGTATGGGTTTTCATGTTAGTGTCTATCATTATGGACGCTTACTATAAATATCCACGGCTTTATCTCAATGGTTCTTTTGCGCAAAATGCAGTTTTAGAGCTTAATGGCGAACATGTGCATTACTTGAAGAATGTTTTGCGTAAGGGGCAAGGGGACTTTGTACGTGTTTTTAATGGCGTAGACGGGGAGTGGTTGACGCGTATAGAAATGCTCAAGAAAAAAGGCGGTTCTTTGGTTTTTAAAGAGTGTTTACGGCAACAAACTCATAATGAGCGTTTAATAACGCTTTATTTTTCGCCGATACAAAAAGTGCGTATGGATGTTTTGGTTGAGAAGGCTGTAGAGCTTGGTGTTCATGTTTTGGTGCCGATGATTACCAACCGCACTGAGCATCGTAATGTGAATGAAAAGCGATTGCGTGCGCAAATTATTGAAGCGTCCGAACAGTGTGAGCGGCTTGATATACCTTTTCTAGAGGGTGTACGTTTTTTTAGAGACTGTTTAATTGGCGATGTGTATGTGTGCCTTGAGCGCTGTGATGAGGCGCGATCAATACATGAGTATGATTTCTCTCACGGCGGTGCGTTTATGATTGGTCCTGTGGGTGGGTTCGATGATGACGAACGTAAGATGCTGCACGGGTCTGAGGGCATAAAGCTCGTGTCGCTTGGGGATCGTGTTTTACGGTGCGAGACGGCTGCGGTTGCTGCGTTATCGTATGCGATTTTATCAAAGTCGTGAAAATAACAAAAATTTCATGCAAATGCTCTGTTCAGGGTTGCAATTTAGGTGTTATGTTCTTATGTGTATTGTCAAAAATTAGCCTGAGTGGTTTTCGCTTGGGCTCTATCGAGAAGTAAGTTTTATTATGAGATACAAAATTCCAGTCTTTCTGTTTGTTTTATTTACAGTTGTTTTGAGTTCTGCATTTCCTGTTTTAGCAGAGCAGGTTAATTGGGGCTTGGGCTTTCAAGAGGCGGCGACAACGTCGGCGGAGCGGCTGGCTTGGTTCCATGATATGCTTTTGGTGATAATCACGGCAATTGTCGTGCTTGTTCTTGTGTTGCTTATTGTTGTTGTTTTTAAATTTAACAAAAAAGCAAATCCGACGCCTTCTATGGTGACGCATAATGTGAAACTTGAAATTATCTGGACGCTAGTTCCTGTAATTATTCTGATTATTATTGCTGTGCCTTCTTTTAGTATTCTCTACAAGAATGACAAGATTGCGGAGCCTGAGATGACTCTAAAAATTATTGGTTATCAATGGTATTGGGGGTATGAGTACCCTGATTACGATGGTATTGCATTTGACTCGCGGATGATCCCTGATAGCGAGATTGGTGAGGGGCAAAAAAGACTGCTTTCTACGGATAATGTTGTTGTGTTGCCTGTTGACACCGATATTGCGATCCTTGTGACTGCGAATGATGTGATTCATTCATGGACCATCCCTGCGTTTAAAGTGAAAATGGATGCTGTGCCTGGGCGAGTGAATGAAACGTGGTTCCGCATTACCAAACCGGGTGTCTATTATGGTCGTTGTTCTGAGATTTGTGGAAAAGATCACGCATATATGCCTATCGAAGTTCATGCGGTATCTAAAGCTGATTTTGAAGCATGGGTTCAAAAAGCCAAAATTGAGTTTGCATCAAACGACAATAACGCGCTGATTAAATTGTCAGTGCTTTCCACAGAAGAGGTAAAATAATAATGGGCGATCACGATCATAAGCCAGGATTTTTTGTACGTTGGTTCATGTCTACGAACCACAAAGACATTGGTACTTTGTATATTATTTTCTCTATCTGTGCCGGCCTGATTGGGGGGCTTTTTTCTATGATTATGCGCCTTGAGCTGGAGCAGCCTGGAGTGCAGTATCTTTTGAATGCGGCTGGTGAGCCTGATGGTCATATGTGGAATGTGTTTATCACGGCGCACGGTTTGATCATGGTTTTCTTTGTTGTTATGCCAGGTTTGATTGGTGGTTTTGGGAACTGGTTTGTTCCTCTTATGATTGGCGCGCCTGACATGGCGTTCCCGCGTTTGAATAACATCTCCTTCTGGCTGATTATTCCTGCGTTCCTTTTACTTCTTATGTCTGCTGTTGTCGGTGGTGGGGCCGGAACAGGTTGGACAGTTTATCCTCCGCTTTCTGGCGCTATGGGGCATCCTGATATGGCTGTAGATATGGCGATCTTTGCGCTTCACCTCGCAGGGGCGAGTTCGATTTTGGGGGCGGCCAACTTTATTACGACGATTTTTAATATGCGTGCTCCGGGCATGACGTTGCATAAAATGCCTTTGTTTGTTTGGTCGATGTTGGTGACGTCATTCCTGCTTGTTCTTGCGGTTCCTGTTCTTGGAGGTGCGATTACGATGCTGCTTACGGATCGTAACTTTGGGACGTCGTTCTTTGATCCTGCTGGTGGTGGTGATCCGATTTTGTTTCAGCACTTGTTCTGGTTTTTTGGTCACCCAGAGGTTTACATCATGATCTTACCTGCTTTCGGTATTGTCTCTCACATCGTCTCTACGTTCTCTCAGCGTCCTATTTTTGGGTATTTGGGCATGGCGTATGCGATGGTGGCTATTGGTGTCGTTGGGTTTGTTGTCTGGGCTCATCATATGTATACGGTAGGTATGAGTGTTGATACCCGTGCGTACTTTACGGCTGCTACGTTGATTATTGCGGTTCCGACGGGCATTAAGATTTTTTCATGGATTGCAACAATGTGGGGTGGTTCTATCACCTTTAAAGTCCCAATGTTGTGGGCGATTGGGTTTATCTTCTTGTTCACTGTTGGTGGTGTGACGGGTGTTGTTCTTGCCAATGCTGGTATGGATCAGCCTTTGCATGATACATATTATGTTGTTGCTCATTTTCACTATGTCCTCTCGCTTGGTGCGGTTTTTGCCTTGTTTGCTGGGTTCTATTATTGGATCGGTAAAATGTCTGGTCGTATGTATTCTGAGTGGATGGGGCAGGTTCATTTCTGGCTTACGTTTGTGGGCGTTAATCTTATCTTTTTCCCTCAGCATTTCTTAGGCCTTCAGGGGATGCCGCGTCGTGTTCCTGATTATGAAGATGCCTTGGCTGGATGGAATATGGTTTCATCTTATGGAGCATACATAACGGGCATTGCAACTTTATGGTTTGTTGTTGTGGTGTTCCATACGTTGTTCTTTGGGCGCAAAGCGAGTGATAATTACTGGGATGCTCAGCCGCAGAGCTTTACGCTTGAATGGTCTGTGTCTTCTCCTCCGCCGTTTCACCAGTTTGATATTCAGCCTAAGGTGAAATAAGTTATGACCGAGACTGTATCACTTCCTGTCGAATATGATGCGACAGTCTCAGACTATTTTTCTTTGCTCAAGCCGCGAGTCATGAGCCTTGTCGTTTTTTCAGGATTTGCAGGTCTTTGGGTTGCTCCTGGTATGATTGATCTTCATCCGTTCTTGATTGTGATTGCAATGTTGTGTTTGGCTGTTAATGCAGGTGCAGCGGGGGCGATTAATATGTGGTTTGACCGTGATATTGATGCGGTGATGAAGCGAACGCGTGGGCGTCCTATACCTATGGGTAAGGTTGACCCTGATGAAGCGCTTAGCTTTGGTATTTTTCTCTCTTTCTTCTCTGTGATGATGATGGGTACGGCTCTGAATTGGACTGCAGCGGGGATTTTGGCGTTTGCAAATGTATTTTATGTTGTGATTTATACGATGTGGCTGAAGCGTTCTACGGCGCAGAATATTGTCATTGGTGGTGCTGCTGGCGCTTTTCCGCCTATGGTTGGCTGGGCGGCTGTCACGGGTGATGTGTCGCTTGCCTCAATTGTATTGTTTGCGATTATTTTCTTTTGGACTCCGCCCCATTTTTGGGCTTTATCTCTGTATGCAAATGAGGATTATAAACGTGCAAAAATCCCGATGATGCCTATTGTTGCGGGTGTACGTTCTACTAAGATTCAGATGTTGGTGTATGCGTTGATTTTATTTCCTATTACGTTGTTGCCCTATTTTATGGGCGTAGCGGGTCTCTTATATCTTGCTGCTGCGATTATGTTGAGCGGTTTTTTTGTGGTGACTGCTCTTAAGGTTTTAATGTCTGATGATCTGAAGTATGCGCGTTTGATGTTTGGATATTCTGTGTTTTATTTATTTGCTCTGTTTTTAGGATTGATGATTGATGCCATATAGTGATCTGCATAGGAAAAAATCTAAGAAAAATTATATTGTTTTAGCCATAATTTTTGGTTTAGTTGCGTTGTTCTGGATTATCACAATGATTAAAATTGGCGCGAGCTGATATGTTATCAGAGCCTTATCCATACAAGCCGAAATGTGTTATGATTACAGGCGCTACGGGTGATTTTGGGCGCGCTTTTGCGGTGCGTTTCGCATCTGTTGGTGCTCGGATTGTTCTGGTCGGGCGTAATGGTGAAAAAGTCGCAGAAATGCAGCAAGAGTTTCGCGATAAACATAATGTGAAAGTGCATGCCTGTATTTTTGATATGGCTGATAAGGCCGGGATGGAACGTGAATTTGCGAATATTCCTGAGAGTTTTAGGCATATTGATCTTTTGATAAACAATGCTGGTCTTGCTTTGGGGCTGGATAAGGCATATGAGGCCGATATTGATGATTGGGAGACTATGGTTTCTGTCAATTGTACGGCGTTAATGCGGATGTCCCGGCTTGTCTTAACAGGGATGGCGCATCGTCGGTGTGGTCATATTATTAATATTGGCTCGATTGCGGGGAATTACCCTTATCCAGGTGGCAATGTATATTGTGCGAGTAAAGCTTTCGTGAAGCAGTTTTCTCTTGCTTTACGTGCAGATTTGCAAGGTACGAATGTCCGCGTCACAAATATTGAGCCTGGTGCGGTAGAGACACAATTTTCAGCGGTTCGTTTTAAGGGTGATACTGAAAAAGCAGAAAAAGTATATGAGAATACCAATAACTTGCAGGCGGAAGATATTGCGGAAACTGTTTTTTGGGCAGCAACTTTGCCCAGTCATGTTAATATTAACCGCCTTGAAGTGATGGCAACAGTGCAATCTTTTGGGCCGAACCCCATAGAACGCTTTGATTAATCTGTAAATATAGTGTAGTCTGGTTTGTATTGTTTATTATTTTGGAGTTTTTCGTATGAAAATCGCTGCTTTTATTGCTTTATCTGCCCTGTCTTTGGCTGCTCTTCCTGTTTCATATTCATATGCTAATGATGGCGCAGAAGAGCAGGTTTTAAGTTTAGAGGATGCAAAGGAATTGATTAATTCCGAGCCTGAAGCGAAGGATGCTACCAAAGGGACAGTTCCGGATACTAATTTAACGCGTTACTATGATATTCGGGCCCGTCAGCTTGCGTATCGTGAGAATGTTAAAGATTATCGTGCTTCTTTAGAGCGCCGACGCGTGAGTTATTCTAAGCCGCAATTTGAAGCGGCCCAGAATTATCGTGATACAATTGCCAAGGTTTATATTGCTGAGATTGAGGCTGCTGCCAAGGCGCGCGCTGAGGGTTCTGAATCTTATGATGATCATGATAATAAGACGAGAGATTACTCAACGGAAGAGCCAGCTATTATAGACGCAGATTTGGCTGCTAATGGTGAGGATTCCTCACAAGACGCGCCAGGTTTGACCGAAAAGCCTATTCCAGCTGATCCCGATGCAGAAGAGGGTGCCCCTCAGAAAAAAGTTGTGACTTCTAAGGATGCGCCTGACTTTGATCCTTCTGAGCTGTAATTTATTTAATCTTAAAGTGTTGTATTATTCAGTAAATTAGGCGTAAGCTTGGTTTATGAGTGAGCATAATCAGATAACTGATCAAGAGCTTGTGGCGCGTAATGCGCGCACGGGTTTTATTGTGATTGGTGTTGTTCTAGGAATGGTGGGTTTGTCTTTTGCTTCTGTTCCTTTATATGATGCTTTTTGCCGCGTTACGGGATGGGGTGGAACGACTCAGGTTTCGGATGTGCTTCCTGCTGAAAATCAAATATTAGACCGTGAAGTTACTGTTCGTTTTGATGCGAATGTGGCACGTGATTTGCCATGGGATTTTAGCGCTGAAACGAAGTCTGCCACTCTTCGTATTGGTGCGCGAGGGTTTGCTAATTTTGTTTCGAAAAATCGTTCACATAAGCCTGTTGCGGGGACTGCGCTTTTTAATGTTACGCCGCTTAAAGCGGGTAAGTATTTTCATAAGATTCAGTGTTTTTGTTTTGATGAACAGATTTTGGCCCCTGCCCAGCGCGTGGATATGCCCGTAATGTTTTATGTTGATCCCGCGATTGCCGATGATCCGAATTTGGATGATGTTAAGGTTATTACGCTCTCTTATAGCTTTTTTAAGACGGAATCTGAGGCTTTGGAGCGTGCAACTGAGGCGTTTTATAAGGATGAAGCGCTTCAGTAGTTAGAAAATGAAGCAGGGCTTGAAAAGCATTGGAAAGTGCGTCATATTTGGTGTACGTGTTTCACATTAAGTTTCCTAGCAAAGAAGAAGTCACAGTTATGTCAGAGATAATCGAATATACTACAACGGGTAAACCCCATCCGTATCACCTTGTTCGCCCAAGCATTTGGCCGCTTGCAAGTTCTTTTGCTGGAGGGTTACTTGCTGTTGGTGCTGTCATGTACATGCATGAGGTTGAGCTTTTTGGCCTTCCAGTTGGTCTAAAGGCTATGTTAGCAGGATTGATCGCCGTGCTTATTTGTATGTTTTTTTGGTGGAAAGACGTTATTTATGAGGCAACTGTTGAAAAGGCGCATACGCCGATTGCTTTTATCGGTATGCGTTATGGTATGGCGCTTTTTATTGCATCGGAAGTTATGTTTTTCGTCGCGTTTTTCTGGGCATATTTTAATGCCGGGTTTTTTCCGAATGAGCATATAGGGTTTCTTTGGCCACCTGCCAATATTCATGTGATTGATCCGTTTGATTTACCTTTAATGATGACGATGATCTTGTTGCTTTCAGGGTGTACAGTGACTTGGGCACATCATGCTATTGTTGAAGGTAAGAATGAAGATTTTGCGATGGGGCTTGGTTTGTCTGTTTTGCTCGGGGTTTTTTTCCTAGGGTTTCAAGTGTATGAATATGTTTATGCACATTTTGGCTTTACAGACGGCATTTATGCGTCGACATTCTACATGGCGACTGGGTTTCATGGGTTTCATGTTCTTGTTGGGACTATTTTCTTGTTTGTGTGCTGGGTGCGTGCGAAGAAGAAGCATTTTACAAAAGAAAGTCATTTTGGTTTTGAGGCGGCGGCGTGGTATTGGCACTTTGTTGATGTGGTTTGGTTGTTTCTCTTTATTGCTGTGTATGTGTGGAGTGCCGAATTTGGTATGGACCTGAGGCCAGCACTATAATATGGCTTTTGATGGTTCTCAGCGTAGGCGTATTCCATTCTGGGGGACGGTTCTTACGATCTTAGGTGTTTTTATTCTTAGTACTTTGGGGTATTGGCAAGTTAAGCGTCATGGCTGGAAGCAAGAGATTTTAGCTAAGATTAAGGATGAGTATGCTGTTGATGCGTCTAAGGTGCCGCTTAAACTCGTTGACATTGAGGGGTATTCAAGTTTAAAGAGAGGGTATATTGAGGGGGAATATCACCATAATAAATCTATTCTTCTTCAGCCTCGCACACATAAAGGTCTTGCTGGATATGATGTGTTAACGCCTTTTGCTATAAATGATAGTGGAGGGCGTTTTGTTTTGGTTAATCGCGGATGGATCCCTCATGAGAGAGAGCGTGCTGATATTTTCTTGGTTGATGTGCCGATGGGGCCTCTTAAGGTTTCGGGAATGTTGAGACGACCGATGAGGCCTAATCTTTTTACGCCTGAGAACGATCCGCAAAATAAGGTTTGGTACCGTGTTAATATTAACCAAATATCGACTTTCAATAAGGTTGATTTGGTCGGCCGCGTTATTTTTTTTGCGGAAGTCGAGGAAAATCGTTTGCGGGAGTATCCGCTTTCTTCCTCTAACCGCGTGGAGATTAGTAATAATCACGCGCAGTACGCTTTTTTCTGGTTTGCTATGGCTGTTGCTATGGCTGGTATTTATTTTATGCGTTTTATGCGTAAATCATAAGATCTTTTAAAATTCATCGCTTTGTGGATGAAACGCGAAAAGATACATTTTCGGTTTTGAACTGTTTTGTGCTTTCGTTAGACTTAAGGGGTAATTTAGTTCTTTTTAAATTGGATTTTATAATGTTTAGAGTGTTTTTTCTTTTTATATGTGCCTCCGCCGTTTTTGTTCCCGCTGCTTATGCTGCTCAGCCTGAGCAAATAGGTAAGCATGGGGCCTGGACGTCTTATGTGTTGAATGAAAAAGGAAGAAAAGTTTGCTATATGGTCAGTAAGCCAATTAAGGCGCAGGGTAAGTATAGTAACCGTGGTGAGATTTTCGCGTTAATAACGCATAGGCCCTCTGAGAATACAAAAGACGTGTTTAGCTATATTACGGGTTATACGTACAAGCAGGGTAGTGATGCAACTGTTACTATAGACGGTAAACGATACGTTTTGTTTACGCAGGATGATACGGCGTGGACGCCTGATGCAAACGCGGACTCTAGGCTTGCTAAGGCTATTCAGCAAGGATCTAAGATGAGTGTCACGGGAACATCAGCGCGTAATACTCTTACTACGGATACGTATAGTTTGAAGGGGTCTGGTGCGGCGTATAAGGCTATCTCTCAAGAGTGTGGAGTTTGATTATTGCCACATTTTTCTTTTGTATGTGTTCGTTAAAGTGTGGGTGAAGGCATTTTTTAATTCTTACTGATTTATTCAGTTTTGCTGTTTCTAGTAACTAAATTTAAATTTTTATTAGTTATAATCTTAACTTTAGGTTTTTGTCATTTCTCGTGGCACTTTGTTTGTATTTTTGGGAAGAAAATATACAGTTAAATGCATCAATTTTTTAGGGTTCGTCATCGCTATGTTTTCACAAAGAGTAATCGCCTCAGGTTGCGCTATGTTTTTGGTTGTTTTCTGATTTCGGCTTTTATGTTGACCAGTTTACTTGGATCATCGCCGTCTTCGATTGCCCATGCTCCAGAATATATAGAGGATATTTCCGGTTATGATGATCCAGATGTCTCTTTGGCGACTGTGCATCCGCAAGATATTTTACCGTCTGATGATGGTGTTGATGGAAAGCTTGCGCCACTGCTTCTTTCGAATCTGCCACAAGATGATGATTTGGATCTTTCAATGATAGAGCAAGATGATCAAGGTGTGGCGGCGGAAAAAGGTGAGGTTTCGCTTGAGCGTGTTTTAAAGGTTGGCTCTGGCGATACTGTTGCAGGGATATTACAAAGCGTGGGTTTGAATGGTGCGGAAGTTTTTCGGATTGTTAAGGCGATGAGCAAGCATTATGATCCGCGCTCTATTAAGGCTGGTCAGGCCATTTCTGTTACATTGGAGCATGCTGAGGAAGGACAGAGCCTTAAGTCGCTTAAGATCAAGATGGATGCTGTTCGCCAGGTTATTGTTGAAAAAGACGAGCATGAACGTTTTTCGTCTAGAGTTGATACCAAAGAGATTGTTTTACGCAAGAAAATGGCGCGCGCGTCTATTCAAAACTCGCTTTATGGCTCAGCTGCGCGGGCGGGAATTCCAGCGTCTTTGGTTGCGAATATCATTCGTATTTATTCTTATGAAGTAGATTTTCAGCGTGATTTGCGTCGTGGGGATACTGTTGAACTTGTTTATGAGGTTTATGAAACCGAAGATGGTGGATTTGCCCGATATGGGGATATTCTGTATGCTAACCTCGGTGTACGCGGTGAACAGATTCCTGTTTATCGTTATGAGAAATCCGGTGGTCATGTAGATTATTATAAATCCGACGGTAGCAGTTTGAAGCGTACGCTGATGCAAACGCCGATTGATGGTGGACGCATTTCTTCTGGTTATGGTATGCGCAAGCACCCAGTTTTGGGTTATAATAAGATGCATAAGGGGGTTGATTTTGCTGCGCCAAGCGGTACGCCGATTTATGCGGCGGGTGATGGCGTGATTGATAAAATTGGTCGTAATGGCGGGTATGGAAACTATATTCGTATTAAACATAACGGTACGCTCAAGACTGCTTATGCGCATATGCGTCGTTTTTCCAAAGGTATGACGCGTGGAAAGCGTGTGAAGCAAGGTCAAGTGATCGGTTATGTTGGTACTACCGGACGCTCAACGGGGCCACACTTGCATTTTGAAGTTTTAAAGAATGGTCAACAAATTAATCCGAAAAAGATTAAGACGGCTGATCGTGTTAAGCTTGCGGGGTCGGAGCTTAAGCGCTTTAATAATCATGTGAGCTCTATGGGTAAAAAATATACAGCTTTGTCAGAGGCGTTGAAGATTGCGCAGAACGAAGCGGCACAGTAAATTTCATTATTTAATTTTCCGAATCATTTTTCGATTGAGTGCTGTGACATTCCTGTGTAAGGTGTCAGGGTATTTATTGCATGCGGTTTTGCGTTTGTTTGGAAGTTTTAAAGGTTCCGCCGAACTGTAAGCATAACATTTTTAGAACAATGAGCGCTGGGCGCTATCCTTTTACATGAGGTAAGAGGGGCTGTTTACGTGCGAGGATGGAGATTAATTATGACTAAACGTATGTTGATTGATGCAACACACAAAGAAGAAACGCGTGTTTCTATTATTGATGGTAACAAGTTATTTGAATATGACTATGAGAGCCAGAGCCGTAAACCGATAAAAGGTAATATCTACCTTGCGAAGGTGACGCGGGTTGAGCCTTCGTTGCAAGCAGCTTTTGTTAATTTTGGTGGAAATCGCCATGGATTTTTGCCTTTTTCTGAAATTCATCCTGATTATTTTCGTATTCCTGTCTCTGATCGCGAAGCTTTAATGGCAGAGCAGGAGGTTTTGCTTCAGGAGCATGATGAGGAAGAGGCCGCAGAGGAAGAGGCTGATCTGGATGATGGCGTTTCTGAGGAGGCTGTTTCCATAGAAGACGTTGAGTCTGATGAAGATGAAGTGAATGGTAATGTTGCTGTCGAGACGGATGAAGATATTTCCGAAGATATTGAAGTAGAGCCAGATGATCAAAATGATGGCAAGCAAAAGGGTCGTGGACGCGGTCGTGGTCGAGGTCGTGGACGCGGTCAAAAAGGGCGCGGTGGTGATCGTGCACAAAGCCGAAATAAATCTGTAGAAGTAGTCGGTGGAGATGAGTTTGATGCCGAGCAGCGTTTTCGTTTTAATTTGCGGCGCAAATATAAGATTCAAGAAGTGATCAAGCGTGGTCAGATTATGCTGGTTCAGGCGAATAAAGAGGAGCGCGGTAATAAAGGCGCCGCAGTTGGATCGTATTTGTCATTGCCAGGCCGTTATTGCGTTCTGATGCCGAATTCGCCGCGTGCGGGCGGTGTAAGTCGTAAGATTGCCAATGGACAGGATCGTGCGCGCATGCGTGAGATTGTTAAGGATCTTGAGATTCCTAAAGGTATGTCTGTGATTGTTCGTACCGCAGGAGTGACGCGGACGAAGACCGAAATTAAGCGTGATCTTGATTATCTAATGCGTCTTTGGAACAATATTCGTGAATTGACGCTGGAATCGACTGCACCGGCGCTTGTGTATGAAGAAGCGGATTTGATTAAACGCTCTGTTCGTGATCTTTATACGCGCGATATTGAGGAGATTATTGTCGCTGGTGAAGCGGGATATAAGAATGCAAAGGAATTCATGAAAATGATTATTCCTTCCCATGTTAAAAAGGTCTCGCGTTATGAAGATGAGAAGCTTCCGCTTTTTCATCGTTATCAGATTGAAACCCAGATTGATGAGATCGGTCAGACGGAGGTTCGTCTAAAATCTGGTGGTTATCTTGTTATTAATCCAACAGAAGCGCTGATTTCAATTGATGTGAACTCTGGTAAGGCGACAAAGGGTCGCCATATCGAGGAGACTGCGCTTAAAACTAACCTTGAAGCTGCGGATGAGGTTGCGCGTCAACTTAAGCTCCGTGATTTGGGTGGCCTGGTTGTGATTGACTTTATTGATATGGAAGATCGCCGTAATAACGGTAAGGTTGAGCGCCGTATGCGTGATGCTCTGTCTGATGATCGTGCACGTGTTCAGGTCGGGCGTATTTCTTCTTTTGGTTTAATGGAGCTGTCGCGACAGCGTTTGAGCCCGAGCTTGACTGAGGCGCAGTATGAGACGTGTAAATCATGTTCTGGTGTTGGTGTTGTTCGAACCGCGGATGCCATGTCTATCCTCGTGATGCGCGCGATTGAGGAGGAAGGCATTCGCGCTCGCGCTGCACAGATTATCGTGCAGGTGAATAATACTGTGGCGCTTTATATTTTGAACCATAAGCGTAAGAAGCTTGCTGAGATTGAGTCTCGATATGGTTTTCAGGTTTTGTTGCGTGTAGATGATTCTATCCCTGTATCGGATTATTTGATCGAGGTTTCACGCCCCTCAGATAGTGATGATGAGGTTGAAGTGGAAGACGATAAGAGCAATGCGCATGGGAATAGTGACCGTACTGAAGATGATAGTGAGGAAAAGCCAAAGCGTTCTCGTGGTCGTCGCGGTGGGCGAAACCGTAATCGTCGTCGTGATGAGGAGTATCAACGTGGTAATTCTGATGAAGATGGTTCGAGAGATGCGGCGCAAAATGAAAAGTCTGCGGAAGCTGTTCCTGCTGAAGATATACAGGCGGATGAGGAAAAGCCAAAGAGTAAGCGTGCGCCGCGAAAAAAGAAGGTAGATAAACCTGCTGAGGCTGCGGAGCCAGCAAATGATGCTAATAAGGTCCATGAGGAAAAGAAAGATGCTGCTGTGGAGGCTCCTAAGCCGAAAGCGACGCGAAAGAAAGCTGCGCCTAAGAAGGTTAAGGATGAAGTTAAGCCTGAACAGAATAGGGTTGTTGAAGAGAAGAATGCTGCAGTTATTCCTGAGCCGGAACCTGTTAAAGAGTATGAAGTCGTTAATCAGAAGCCTGAGAAAAAGAAAAAAGGGTGGTGGAACCTTTAAAGATTTCTCCTCTCTTTATGTGGGTATGGATATTCGCGTCATTGCATGTTTTTTAGCGCGCGAGCAGGACCTGATAGTACACATATGATTCAGGAGATCCGCCGAATTCGTATACACAGGCTGCGGATTTGCCTTCTACTTCGGGGGCTTCGTTTGTTGCATCTGACCCGCCGATAAGGTCTGAGTTTATTCCTGATGAGGTGTATGTTCCGTCAAATTCATCTCCTGCAGTCATAGTGCGTATGCGTGGTGCGTCGCCTGAACTGGTTGTAATTTTTTGTAGCCGGTTGATCTGCATGCATATGGATTGAGGGATATCTTTGAGTATTAAAAGAAGTTCTGTGCATCTATTATTGGTTGTGCTGCACCCAAATCCATTTACAATATTGCTAGTTGAAATATGCCAATTTCCAGTGAAGTTTGAAAGACTCATGACTTCGCCAGGTGTGCGATATGAGATGCCACCCCCGTCTTGTGCGAATACGTTACAATCGCTGCTGGTGCAGTTTGTGTTGTCGTGATCGGCGTCTATAGATTCAAAATCCAGATCATTTTCACTGATGCCTTGATTGAGTATCATTTGCTGCGCTGATTGCTGCACTGATCGTCCGTATCGTAGCAATGAGGAAGCTTTTATGCTTGCTTTTTCAATGCTTCCTGTTTGCTCAACAGAAGAATTGCTGCGGCTTATTACTGCAGCAAGAACGCCAAAAAGCGCTACTGCGAGAAGGATAAACCAGAGCGCGTTTCCGTTTTGGCTGTTCATTTTATGCGCCCCATTTTTTTAGTCTGTTGCAGGCTTCCATGATGTTTTCCTGACTGTCTGCGTAACAAATTCTGATGGCTTTATGTCCGCGGATCAGGTCGAAATCTATGCCCGGTGTGGTTGAAACTTTTGCTTCGTCTAACATCTTTGCGCAATATTGAATGGCATCATTACTGACGTGGTGGATGTCTGCATAAATGTAGAATGCGCCTGAAGCATCAGTGAAATTTGTGATCCCTGCTTTGGGCAGCTCATTTCTTAGGATATCGCGATTTAGGCGGTAGTTTGCGACGTAGCCGTCCAGATCATCTAGATGGTCGAATATTTTATATGCAACGTGTTGCGAGATTGTTGGGGCCGAGACATAGAGGCTTTCGGATAAGTTTTTAACCGCGTTGCGCATGTCGTCAGGAATGATGCTCCAGCCTAAACGCCAGCCTGTCATGGCAAAATATTTAGAGAATGTGTTCAAAATGATTGCGTTTTTTGAGAATTTTGCGGCTGTTTGTGCTTTTTGTTCATATGTGATGCCGTGATAGGCTTCGTCTGAAATCAGGCGAATGCCTTTTTCGTCGCACCAGTTACAGATTTTTTCGAGCTGCTGTTCTTCGATCATTGTGCCGCATGGGTTTGAAGGGGAATTTATAATAAGGCCATCGAATTTTTTGCCGCAATTTTCCAGTAAATCTAGCGTAGGCTGGTAGTTATCTTCGGCGCGAGACTCGATTTCAACCGTTTTAATATTGAGTGCAGTTAAGATGTTTCGATATGCAGGGTAGGTGGGGGTGATGACCGCTACGCTATCTCCTGCGTCGAAGGCGGCCATAAAATCGAGGATAAAGCCGCATGATGACCCTGTGGTAATGACGATATTATCGGGTGATATTTTGGTGTTGTAATAGGAATAATAATATTCAGCGATGCGCTCACGAAGGGAGGGCATGCCTATGGCTTGTGTGTAGCCTTGGCGCGGGTCGGCTTTGATCATTTCTATACCGTAATCTAGGGCCCCTTGTGGCGCGCCAAAGCAGGGCTGACCAGCGCCCATGCGTGTGATGTTTTCCCCTGCGGCTTCGCGTTCATTGACCTGACGCAGGATATCAAGAGCGCGAAAGCATGATATGTTTGAACGTTTAGAAAGTTTAAGGGATTGTGTCATTTATTTAAGTGCCTCGAATTTAAAGTCTTTTTCACAATAGTGAGAAATTCCCGTAAAATAAAACCATATTTATATTTAATTTTATTTACTTTGTATTTACCATTTAAATGTTATGTTAAATATAAGGCAAGGAGTTGAAATTATGTTTGTGGGGTTGATCTTATTTTTTCTGGCTTTGGCTAGTTTTGTTTGTTCTCTCGCGTCGCTTTATTGGACACGACCAGCAGATAGGGACGGTTCTGCCTGAGAGCAGTTATTTTTCAATACTTTGATATGTAAATCTTTTGTCTTTGTACTTTAACTTTACCACTGATTTAGATCGGTGGTTTTTTTTTGCACTTGCGTTATAATCAGGTTATAACAGTACTTCATTCACTAGATAGGGCTTTTAAATGTTTCATCGTTTTTTCTTTGTTTTGGTTGCACTTGCTTTTTTGGGCATGTCGCATGTGTCGTTTGCTCAGGAAGAGGCTGTTCAGGAAGAAGATCCGGCTCGTGTGTTGAATAAAGAACTTAGTGCGAGTGTGAGCGGTGTTATGAAGACGCTTGATCAGAAAGAAGTGTTCCACTTTATGGTTGTTTATGCGAATTATACTGTTTTAAGCACCGTTAAAGCTGTTCAGAAAGATGTTTCTGGTGCAATTCAGGCGTGTGGTGAAAATAACCCTTCTATGAAGGATGATTTAGATAGCCGTTTTGAGACCTGGAAAGAAAATGTGGGTACTCCATTTGCTGAGGCAGAGGCGAACATCAATAATATGGCGCTGGCGCAGAATTATATCTCTCAAGCCGATTTGCAAGGCCTTTTTGCCAAGGTTGATAAAATGCGTTCGTATAATTCCTCTAATTTCGAAAAGACCCCTGTCACCTCGCCCGAGGCGTGTGAGTTTATGCTGAGTAAAATGGACGAAACGGAAGGGAGTATGCAGCAATTGTTGCAGATGACGATGCAGAGTTATCCTAATATTCTAGAGCAAACGCAGGAATAAGCCTTTGAAATTGTTGCAAGTTCTTGCAGGAGCGCCGCATGGTGGTGCGGAGATGGCTTTTGTTGATATGTGCATTGCGTATCATGAGGCAGGGCAAGAGGTTGAGGTCGTAACGCGTTCTAATCCTGTTAGGGTTCCGCGTTTAGAGCAGGCGGGGATCAAGGTGCATTGTTTGCCTTTTGGTGGTCGTATTGATTTTCTAACTCCGTATCAATTGAAGCAGATTATTAGAGATTTTCAGCCTGATATTGTCCAGACATGGATGTCGCGTGCAGCGCAGCATGTTACGCGCTGGTCTGAGGGGATGAATTGCCCGGCTTATCAGGTTGTGTCTCGGCTTGGTGGGTATTACAAAATTAAATATTTCAAAAATACAGATTGTTTTGTGGCGATTACGCCAGATATTGGCAGGTATTTGATTGAAGAATGCGGTATAGATGCGAATCGTGTGCGCCATATTAACAATTTTGCCGAAACGGAAGAGGTGTTTGAGCCTGTGGATCGTGCGGCGTATGGTGTTCCTGATGGTGCGCCTTTGTGTTTGGCACTGGGGCGGTTGCACCCTAGTAAGGCGTTTGATGTGCTTCTGCAGGCTGTTGCAGAGTTGCCTGATACGTATCTTTGGATTGCAGGTGAGGGGCCTGACCGCGATGAGCTGGAATCGTTGATTGACGATTTAGGCCTTCAAGAGCGTGTTCGTTTACTTGGCTGGCGTAGTGATCGTGCGGCTTTGTTTGCGGCGGCTGATATTTGTGTTTTTCCTTCACGCTATGAGCCGTTTGGGACAGTGTTTGCGCAAAGCTGGGCGCAGGGCACGCCGCTCATTACAACCGATTCTGCGGGGCCGAAGCAATTTGTGCGTCATGAGCAGGATGGTTTGGTTGTACCGATTGATGATGTGGGTGCGCTCCAATCAGCTATAGATCGTCTGGTGCATGATAAAGAGCTCCAGAAGGCGTTGGTTCTAAAAGGTACCGAGCGTTATTTACATGAATTTACCAAAGAAAAGTGCGTTCAGAGCTATTTAGATTATTTTGCAGATATTTTAGTTCCGAAAATGAACATTTAAATAAAGTTTGTAAAATTGGTCTAAATATGTAAGAATACCAGTAACTTCGAGATGAAATGTACGGTATTTTGAAAAACATATTTAAAAACAATTAGTTCCGTATATGGTGAGGTTGAGAGGGAAGGTGGTATGAAGCGCCTTTCGTGAAACAGACAATAAGGGTTTTTGATGGCAGAGCCACAAGGAAATAATCAAGAAGTAGACGTTTCTGTAGGCGCCATTCGTACTGGCATGGAGCGGATGCAAATCCTTGGGGATCTTCTGGGCGTTCAGGCTCCGATGCCTTCTGAAGATGGCTCTCTTCCTGATGTGACTGTTGCTTTGGGGCGCATTAAGGCTGCTTTGGAAATGAAGGGTCTTGATTTGGATGATCCGAATTCTCCTGAAGTTCTGGCTTTTTCATCTGACCTTAGTGCGATGATTGCACAGAATCCATCTTTGGGTGGGGCGTTTGGTTCTGATGGTAATGTCGAGGAGTTGAAAGCTGTTCTTCTCTCTGCGGATGAGTTTGTTGAGAGCACTTTGCCACAAATTGCGCCGCATCTTGATATTAACGCTATGTATTATGAATTAGAGGCGGGTCGTCATGAGGGTATGATTGTTGGTGCAGCGCAGGCTTATGGGGTAGCGCCGCCAGATGACGCTACCGACCCTGCGATTTATATACAAACAGTTTTTGAGACGATTGGGGCGACAATTGAGGCGGGTGTGACGGAGCGTATGACAGCGTTTGGCGCTGATGAAACGCAGATTTCTGCCTATATTGCTGAAGGCGTGCTTCCCGATGGTTTTTTTACTACTGTTCAAGAGAATGAAATCAATCAGATTGTTGCCGTGGGCATGGGCGATATGGACGCTGTTGAGAAAGCGGCGATTTTCCTTTCTAACCCTGCCTTACCAGCCGTTCTAGAGGCTGCGCCGACTCAAGCGGCAGTTGCGCCGACCGTTACTGCGGGTGCGACGCCTGCTGTGCAAACGGGTCAGGCCCCTGCTGTCCAGCCTGCCGTCGCGGTTCAGACGGAGCCTCAGCCAGATCGTGATATTTCCGCTTATGTTGCGGATAATAAATTGGTGCA